>NZ_LMNZ01000008.1:0-3771 GCF_001423445.1 Rhizobium sp. Leaf311
ATCTGCCAATTTCCCTCGATTTTAGCGGTTTTCAGCCGGTTTCTACACTTGTTTGGGTTGATTCATATAAAATCGCGCATGGCTGTAGGTTGGCCGAAAATCAAATTCCCGGTCAATAATATATTTTTTCCATGTCAAATCGTTCCGCAAATATATGTTTACACATATGCGACAAAACGAATTTAGATTTTATATATTTAATGCTAGATTGCCCGACGAAGCCACCTTTCTCCTTGAAGATGCAAGTACGCGTTCGCGGAACTCAAAGAGCCCACGTTAAGACCATTCTTTGCCCGTCAACCATGAAAGCCTACGAGCCATTTCATCGGGGCGCTGGAAGCTACCTCGAAAATTGTATTCTATGTGGCACCTTTCAGCGCCCCGATCATTTCATTCCATCATCAGCTATGCCGACACACGGGCCCTGTGCGTCGGTTTAACACCTGCCTGCTATCAATGCCTTCTGCTCACATTCCCCTTAGTGCCAACTCAACCTCATTCACCTGCCATCTCGCTCTTACCTGATCGAAGCAGAAAACAATCGTCATGGCTTGCGTCTTTCCATTACGATCATCCCGCTTCACCTCCCACCTGGAGTACCAGAGTGGGAATTGATCGGAAAAGACCATAGCGGAATAATGTCTCCACGTAAAGATATTTATGAATATTTTCCTATTCATTATTTCCGAATGGCGACGATAAATATGTTTGTGGCAGAATGCCTCCAAGCTTCCGAACCGTATTTCAACTGGAGATAATTTTAATTTTCTTTTCTCTCAAATTCCACGCAATAGCGGCGGCACTGGTCGGCTTGCAGGGCGCGATCTCAGATGCGCGGGCGGCCGAAATTCGCTTCGCGGACTCCGAGCAGGCTATCCGTGACGATGTCTTCAACGGTGGGCAATCAGGGGTGACCTTATGGCCGAAAACAGACAAGTTCTGCTCTCCCATAAGAAGCGCTATGAAGATCACCACCGGAGGAGAAACGTACCTGTTATTTTCGAATAGGCAGCAAACCGAATTTCATACTGCAATTTGTCGAAACAACTGCTCTCTATCGGATGAGAATGAAGCATTCAACGATTGTTGGAAATCGTTAAATGGTCAGATTTGCATCCTCTATGCTGCCATTCGTTCAGGAACAGTTTATGACCTCGCTGTCAGCGGAGATGGTAAAACCATGTCTCAGACATGTGATTAGCAGGCCGCCTCCCTGTGTCGGGCATTAGCAGGTGGCGGGAGAATACCAAAAGCCGTCACATGGCGATCGGAGAACCGGCTGGTACGCGTGCCTTCCCTTGGTCGTCGAGACAAACATTGAGTTTGCCCGGAGGAAGACCTATCAATGTGGCGAAAGCGGCGTCCACTCCAAACAAAGTGAAGTAGATTTCATGACCGATTACGATCCAGAGGCAGTGTTTCAAGGTCATAGGGATCGGTTCATAAAAGTCCTGGAGCCGGTGTTCCTGCCAGACGATCCGGTCAGCAACGACATAATCCGCTATTTTGCATCTTTGCTCCGCGTCCTTGGCATGGAAGACAGGGGATGGGACCCTTACGCAGAAAGCCGCAAGATACTTAATGATATCAACCGGCTGATGAAGCTGGAGCTTCCCGAGGATCGTTTCCCTGACGGCTGGACCTCGTGGCGACTTGGCTTGTTCCTATATAGCCACATTGTCGAAATGGACGCACCATACGAAGTGATCACCAATCTGCTGCGCTTCCGCCTAGGAAGGGGCTACAGCCCCAATCCGTATTTCGATCTTCTCACGGAAAGAGAGAAGAAGAACTTTGCCAAGAACGGGATCCGGACGGGGCGAAAGATCGAAGTGATAAAGGCGCTGTCTAAAGAGTGCGGGCTATCGGTCGGTGAACTTTACGACGAGTTCTACAACAGCCGCTTAAGGAACGCTGTCCAGCATTCAGATTTCATCCTGACGGCAGACGATTTTCGATCTCGAAGCGGGATAAGTGGCGGGAAGGAGTTTAAACTCACCTACAATGAATTGGACACTCTAATAACGAAAGCGAAAGCATTCATCGCCGCCTTCTTCCAGCTTGAATTAGATGCTCGCGCAGTGTGGGGGACGAAAAAGGGTCAGGCGATACCCTATGACCCTCACTATAAGGGGCTCATGGAAGTGCTGGTAGATGATCGTGATTTGATGTGCGGGTTTGCGGTCCACTGGCCAAACAACTCCCAGTCCATGTATCGCCGTACAGAAGCGGGGGCGGAAATGGTCAATTGTATGGTGAACGTGGAGCAGGCTACCGTGGATTTGTGGGTAGACCTCTACGCTCGAAAACCTGGAGCATTCAGCCCGTTGGTCGAAGAAGGAGCTGAACCAGTCTATACCCCGCTAGACAAGTCCGACGTACGTCCATTATGGCCCGCAACGATGTAGCATCCGAGATGCTTCAGTATTTGACCGGATAGCGCCGCACCAACCTCGAAGCAGTTCTTGTCTCTTTTGGGCGCAATGCGGACGCTCATATGTCAACTAATCTGACCGTCATGAATTCTCCAGCGCCTGCCACAGAAAAGAACGAATAGTGCCTACGGAGAAAATTAAAACTGTAAAAGTAACGCTACACGCGCTCTTAAATTTCAAGCTCGTCTTTACTAAACAACAAGCAATATTCCCTGCTTCCATCATAGTAAATGACAGGAGTGCATAATTGACCTGAAGATTGTTCGCACACTGCTGAAGCCTTGAGCATTAAATTGACGTCCACCTTTCGATTAAACCTCGCCACGGTAACTGTTTTTTTGTCACCGGATACAAAAATGGCAGCCTCCCTATCTGCGGAGAAGCCGCTTCGCAGAACACGTTTTTTCATAACGTCCAGCATCCCGTCACCATCTTTTCGCTGGCCGAAAGAAAGCACCACATCGAACTGCGTGGTGGTGCCAGAATTATTCAATTCGGAAATTTTGTCTCGCAATGCGCTCAGTTTACAATCGACCTGCACATCAGCTGCTCCCAGCTCTCGATAATCAAAGTTCTTTGTTTCTATATCTGCGGCTGAACATCCAGCAGCGGCAAGTAAGCCAATTGCATAACACGCGCGCGTCAACATTTTTCTCACTTTGGATCTCCAATGGCTGTTCAGACCGACAATTCTTAGAAGGGGCGCAGCAGGGGAACACTTTAGCATACCCTCTTCCATCTAAAGCCGAAACCTCACTTGAAGCCTTTGTCCAAAACTCGCTCACAAACACCCTCCACCCCATCCTGCAACGCCTTCACCCGCTCCATCAGCCAAGCCAGTTCCTCGACGTCGATTTCATACGCCGGGGAATAGCGAGCATCGACATAGGCGCGATCCAAGCGGCTGAAGCAGCGTTTGGCGAATTTGGTACCGTCAGGCCAGACCGTACTCAGTTCTGGAGCGATTTGCTCTGCCTGTGAGCGGAGGAAGGTTAGTTTGTGGGACTTTGGGCTGTAGAGAGATTTGACGAGCAAAGTGCAGTGATAAAACGCCTCGGTCGATTGGTGCAGAAGGAAGACGGCATGTTTGCCGTGACCGCTGACAGAGGCCTGTTGAGCGAGTTCGAGAAACCCGTTGGCACTTGGAAACCAGTGGTCGAAATGTTTCTGCGCCTCGGCCCGCGCTTCCTCTGGCGCCAGATTTTTTGGTGAGGCCAGCGGATGGCCGGGGGCTTCGTAGAGCGGGATGCCATCGCGGGCGATATCCACGAAGAAGGGCCAGCCCCTTGCCAGCAGCGAGTTTACCTCTTCATACGAATGCACGATGAAATTGACC
>NZ_LMNZ01000008.1:3850-169519 GCF_001423445.1 Rhizobium sp. Leaf311
CGGCGGCTTTTTCCCAGGCATCATATTTTTCGGCAAACTGCTCATAATTGACGACGATGAGCAGATCATAATCCGAGAGGTAGCCGCTCTTTCTATCCTCTACCCAGTTGCCGCGCGCGTAAGAGCCGAAGAGGATGAGCTTCAAGAGGCGTCCGCGTTTGGCCTTTTCCGAGAGCTTGGTTTTCAGGGACTCGTCAAATTCATCAAACAGGATTTGCGCGATGCGCTGCAATTCGCGGCGCTTCTTTTCGGGCAAATGGCTCAGACGCTCGATGTCCATTTCACAATCCTTGCAACTCCCGAAAGGTGGCAGGGCAAACGCTCACCTGCCCCAACCGCCTGTCTGCCTTAGCAGAACAATCCCGGTTTCGGGAAGGGCCGTTTCGTGGTGTTGGGTGGTGCGGCACAAACCGGCTCTGCTGCGTGTGGTTTGGTCACGCCGGGCTGGGAAGCCGTGCTCAGGCCGGAAAAATGGCCGCGGCGGCGGTGCAGCCGAAACATGGGCCTGCATGGCCCGGAGTTTCGCAGCTGCCTTCGGGTTCGATTTTCTGCTACTTCTCGAACGCTATGGGCGGCGGCATCCCGTTCCGCTCAAGATGCCATGCGCGCAAACTAAAGGTTCTGATAGGACCGACAATAACGCTCGACCATTGTTTCGGCGCGCATTTCCGCCTGATATCGCGCCGCAGCCTTGGCTCCGTGATCGACCCTATCAGCGCTACCATCGACATACGCATTCATGGCGCTCATCATCGCCGAGGCATCTTCTGGTGGCACAACGATGCCTGTCTCGCCATGCCTGTTTACAAAGCTTGTTCCCGTGCCGATCTCGCAGGATATCATCGGTTTGCCAAACATTGCCGCTTCCACCAGCGAAAGCCCATAGGCTTCAGACCTGAGGTGCGACGGAAAGACAAAAGCGGTGCACAGTTCCAGCAGCGCCGCCTTATCAAGGTCAGTGATGGAACCAAGAAAATGCACGTTGGTTAGGCCGGCCTCTGAAACCTGCGCTTTCAACTCGCGCTCCATAGGTCCTTCGCCAGCAATGAGAATATCAGCATTGACGTGCTTTGCCGCTTTGATCAGCGTATGCAGACCCTTGTAGTATCGCAGCACGCCGACAAACAGAAAGAACGGCTTTGGGAAGCGCATCTTCCAACCATCCTTCAGGGCTGTGGGTGCGCGGGGATAATCCGCTTCATCCAGGCCAATCGGTATGATTTCCGTCTTATCTCGGTAACGTTGCAGCACTTCGCTGCTTTCCAGATAATTTGGCGATGTCGCCACGATACGGGTGACGCTCGACAGAAACCGGTGCATTAGCGGCTTGTACAGCTGCAGCAGGAGCTTCTGCTTCACGATATCAGAATGGTAGGTGACGATCGTAGGCTTACCCGGTGGATGCAGCAGGTGCAGCAGATCCATAAACGGCCAAGGAAAGTGATAATGGACGATATCTGCCTTGGCGCTCAACGCCTTGAACTTCGAAAATGCATCGCGCGAAAAACCGGTTGACGCAAACTCAAATGTAAGACGAGCCTTGTAGGCCATATGGCCATCGAACTTGACGGTATTCCCTACCGGATCATGGCTGAGGGAGAGCACGTCTGACTGGATGCCATGCGCCAGGGCGCCTTTTGCTATGGCGTGAATCGTTCGCTCAACACCGCCAAATGAATCTGGATAATAGGTCTTAAAGACGTGAAGAATGCGCATTTTCAAGACCTCAAATTATCCGCTGTGGCGCTTTTTAAAGCGACGAAGCCGCACGTCAATACCATGGCAAGGCCCGCTTATGCATGAGACATCGACTGTTTCCCTGACAGAAAGGGAGGCCAGTCTGTCTCGGTCACTCATCGTAATTATCGTGTCGCTCTATCGCCTTTGCCACCACCAGATACCGTCGAGAGGATAAGCGCCAAATCGCTGAGGAGTCCTTGTTCTTCGATATACATCGCATCGGCCTCAGCTAACTGCGCGGGGGTGGACATATCGATCTCCCTGATTTGGGCAAGCCCCGTTACACCCGGCCTGACGGCAAAGACATTCCGCTGCCGACGCTCCGCGATGACGTCCGTTTGATTAGGCAAACACGGTCTTGGCCCGACGAGACTCATATCCCCCCTCAACACATTGATGAGCTGGGGTATTTCGTCCAGCTTACTGGACCTCAATTTTTTACCCAGCGGAGTAATCCAGGACTGCTGCGCATCATGCGAGCCGACGTGTGGTGTTCCAACCGCCATGGTGCGGAATTTTATGCAGGTAAACACGCGCTCGTTGCGACCTACGCGCTCTTGCAGGAAAAACGCACCGCCTGAGGAATCCCGGCGAATGAGAATGATCAGGACAATGAACACCGGCGAAAACACGATGAGTCCGGCTGCGGAGGCCACGATATCAAACAGCCGTTTGGTGAAGTTCTTCATGCGATCGGGCACCTGTTCGCCTTGGGTTTGGAGCAATGTCTGTCTGGATCAAGGAGCAATCTAGACCGAGCGGCGTAGCCCATCGTCAGTCGATAATGGGGGAGTCCAGCCTAATATTCGTTTGGTTTCAGAACAGTCTGCCTCCAGGCTATCCACGAGCCGGCCGACGACATCGCGTTTTCCTGTCACCGCTCCCACCGCTCGCAGGAATGAAGGTGGCACCGGAAACAACATCGCGCGGCGTCCGCTTGCCGCAGCGATCTTGCGGATTAAATCCGCTGTTGAAAGTGCGGCGCCGTCTGCGGCCATCAGGACGTGTCCGCCAGCTGAGGGTTCCAGCGCGGCAGTGACGATAAGATCGGCCAGATTGTCGACATGGATGACGGATCTTCGATTGTCTAGTGCGCCAAACGGAAGTGGGGCGCCGCTTTTGACCAGTTTGACCAGAGCATTGAAGCTTCCCCGCGCGCCCTTGCCATAGACCAAGGGAGGGCGAATGATGACAATCTCCATGCCGGTAGCCCGACCGATCTCTCTGATACGGTTTTCCGCTTCCAGTTTGGACCTGCCGTAATCCGTTTCCGGCGCTGGCAGGCTTTGCGCGGTAAAGGGTTTGCCCGTCTGCGAGCGTTCACCGTTCACCTTGATGGTGCTGACGAACACAAAACGCTTCACGCCCGCTGCCGCTGATTGCTCAGCGAGGCGTGTCGTGCCATCGACATTCACAACCCTCATCGTCTCACCTTCGGCGGTGGTGCCATCGATGACGTTCTGATTGTGGGCGGCCAGATGAAGGACGGTGTCTGCTCCCGCAAGAGCGCTGCGCCAGTCTGTCGAACCGTCTATATTGCCGACAGCAATATGGTCACCGCCAGGCTTCCGGCTGGTCGCAGCAAATGGCAAATTCCGCCCACGAAGCATCTGGACCAGAGATCTACCGACAAAGCCCGTGGCGCCGGTCACAAGAAACATCTTCGCCTCCTGAGTTTCGGCTTATGTGGGTGTCTTGGAAACGTCACAGTTTCTTTGCCCATCCTGCACAAACACGTGGTCTACGATCTTGTCAAAAGGTGTGTAGTCTTCCACAAGCTCGGAAAGAAGCAGCTTTACCGCTGCCGCATCACCGCCAGCAACCGTGGTGACAAGAGTGTCCAGCTTGGGCTTCAGCACCGGCCATGCGAGCAGTTTTTCCCGCGCCCGCATGACTTTAAGGTGCTCAGTCGGTTCGGGATTATTGCCAATGAGCATCTCCTCGTAAAGTTTCTCACCGGGGCGCAGGCCTGTCATGACGATACGGATATCGCCATCGGGATGGCGCTCATCCTGAACGGTGTGGCCGGAAAGCTCGACCATGCGACGCGCCAGATCCATGATCTTGATAGGCTCGCCCATGTCCAACACGAACACATCTCCGCCCGTGCCCATTGCACCCGCCTGAACGACAAGCTGCGTGGCCTCGGAAATGGTCATGAAGAAACGCGTTATATCCTGATGGGTCAGCGTAATGGGGCCGCCTTCATGGATTTGCCTTCGAAACAAAGGAACGACGGAACCGGATGAGCCGAGAACATTGCCAAATCGCACCATCGATAAAACCGTCTGCGAACCATCAGCAGCCAGAGCCTGCAAACACATTTCCGCCAGCCGTTTGGTCGCGCCCATCACATTCGTAGGCCGGACCGCCTTGTCAGTGCTGACAAGTATGAAATTCGATGCCCCCGCATCAATGGCCGCCTTTGCAACGGTCAGAGTGCCGAAGACGTTTGTCTTGACACCCTCTACAGGATTCTGCTCCACCAGAGGAACGTGCTTATATGCGGCAGCATGATAGATTGTCGCGGGCTTCCATGTCTGCATAATCTTCGAGATACGGGTCTCGTCGCATACATCGGCGAGCAAAGGAATGATTTGCGGGCAGCTATCACCGTGTTTCAGAAGCTCGGCTTCCAGAGAGTAGAGGCCGAACTCGCTTTGATCGAGCAGGATCAGCATCGAAGGCTCGGATTTTATAAGCCCTCGACACAACTCACTGCCGATTGAGCCAGCGGCGCCTGTGACAAGCACCACCTTGCCCCTGACGTTTCTATCAAGCAACTCCTGGTTTGGCAGTACCGGCTCACGCCCCAGAAGATCCTCAACATCCAGCTCCTGCATATCCGCTGTCTGGCCTTTTCCAATCGCAAGTTCGCTGACATTGGGCACAGTGCGAACCGCGACACGCGCGCCGCGCAGTTCTTCTATGATGTCATTGCGTCGCTTCCGATCTACTTTTGGAAGAGCAAGCAGAACAGTGCTGATGTCTAGCGCGCCACAAATATCGACTATTTGCTCTGGCTTAAAGACCTTGACCCCACCGATGAGGCTGCCCTGAAGGTTCTTGTCATCATCGAGGTAGCCACAGAGACAAAAGTCCAGGCTTTGATTGAGGACGCTGGCAAACTGCCTGCCTTCAAACCCAGCTCCGTAGATCAGAACGTTACGCCGACTGGATTGCTTCAGAATGCGGTTGTATGCCTCAGATAAGAAATATCGCGCCGTAAACCGTGACAAGGCTATTGCAATCAACAACAATAAGGGCTGCAAGATGCCGACCGTACGCGGTATCCCGGGAAAGCTCACCGCGGTGAATATGGCCATAAAGGCTAGACCATAAATCGCCACGGCCTTGATAACGGCGATGAAAGCAGCCCACCCCATAAACCTGAATATGGCCCGGTAGAGGCCCACAGTGATAAAAATGGGCAGTGCGATGGCAAGCGAGACCGGAATGGTCAGCAGCTGGATTCCAGAGAGCGCAACCCAGTCATTCAGGCGAAAGCAAAATGCCAGCCAGATCGTCAGCACGCAAAAAGAGGCATCAACGACAAGTGCCAAAGCGCGCTTCGTTGATCGCGGCAAATTAAGTATTTGCTGTATATATTTATCTTCGATCACGCGTATGTCTGCCTTTTGCGGTCCATACTTGCCTCAGCGACCGTAGCTCCGGATTGAGGAGTACTTTCAACGTCAGGGCGCGCCATTTTCATACTTATTGTACACGCAAAGCAGACAGCGCTAAAAAGCAGCACGTAAGATTCGCCCAGCGCTAACCGGTTATTTGAGTTGCTTAAAATCGTGAAGGCAAAATAGATGGCACAAACAAAGTAACACAAGAAAGCGCTTTTGCTGAGAAGCCCCTGTTTTGATGCACGAAAGACGCGATAGATGCTTGCTACAAATATCAGTCCATAAATGGCTAAGCCAACAAAACCATGCCGAACGAGAACCTCGAGGTAGCCATTATGCATGAGTGTATAAGGGATGCCTGCGTAGTGCGTCGTGTGCCAGATAGCCAGCCAATGATTACCGCTTCCAAAAATGGGCGATGCCGCAATGATTTCGGATGCATTTGACCACAGTTGAAGACGTTCATCGACACTGAAGGGCGTTTCAGGAGATGCAATGGCGTCGCCCAAAATGCTGGACACGGAGCGACCGCCCATAAAGTCATCATACAGCGTAACGACTGTTTTCGCTGTAGGGCCAACCACCGCCAGAATATTCTGGTGGGCAAGAAAAACGCCTGACCCCAGAAGCAAAACACCGGCCACCAGTGATACCAAAACCTCTTTTCTGCGTAGAAAAAGAAATGCGCTGGACACGATCAGGAGAAAGGTGGGTATGAGCGCCAGCCAGACCCCTTTGGATTTAGAACCCCAAATATTAAAAAGCGCGATTGCGATGACGAGCATCGCAATTGAAGTCACGGCGGTTCGCACAGCACGAGTGCTACCCACCTCATAATGGTGTGACGCCCAGTAGAAGGCACCAATGACGAGAAAGCCGCAGCCAACGGCACCGTGGATCGGGTTTTGATGGAACAGAGGGAAAATACGCTCGCCGGTGAGCGCCCGAGCAAAGTCGGTAGATATCAAAAGAAGCAAAAGCGCGACACAGAAGAAACAGGCGAGCACAACTCGCAGAATGCTCCTGCTGCCATATAGCGCTCTACCCAGAAGAGGAAAGAGCAAAGGAAAGGCATACAACCACTCCGAAGCGCCTTTTTCCCCTGTCATGATCAACTGATAGAGAAACCGGAAAAGCGCGATACTACCGCAGGCAACACATAAAACGGCAAGCCAATCATTGAGGTTTGCGTTATCTTCCTTCGGAAGAAAAAACACGAATATAATAATGACTGAAAGCGCAGCATATCTGTAGGCGTCGCTTTCAATCAACGTGACCGACATCATGACGAGCCAGCAAATACCCATCAAGGCATTGAGGACGAAAAGCCTGGAAAATGATGGACCGCTCACAACGCGTACCAAATGCGGCGCAAATATTCGATCGCCCTGATAACATGGGTCGACATCTTACGAAGCCCTCTGATCTTGACCGCGCGATATTGGCTGCGATCAGCGATTTGACTGTTAGTCGAATGTTTGGAGAGATTTACGATATTGTTGGCTACCGTGTAGACCTCTACCCCCGTCTTCCAGCCACGCTCAAGCGCAATGTCGTAAGGGTAGCGCATCGTCTGTATTTGATCGAGCAACTTTATAGCACCGCTGCGCGTAACCAAATAACAAGCGGCGGATCCTTGTGGCCCGTGAAGACAGCGACCGACCCGATCGCCGTAGGCCGTGACGATGGACTCTCTGAAACCTTTAGCACGGTGGTTCAGAAGTTTTACGAGTTCAGCAGATGGTAGGTGATCGCGGATCGCAGCCACACGAGGGAGAAAATTCTCCGTCAGATCGACATCGTCTTCGACAATGATAGCGGCGGAGTGAGGACTTGCGACAAACATCTCTAAAACAGAGAGGTGAGCCTTATAACACCCATATTCGCCGGGCAGTATTTTCCGCCCATTTCTAAGTTCAAATTTCTTTTCGTCGACGTTTATCCAATCGCCGCTGCGTATTGCACATCCATCAACACCGGGAACACGTTCAATGCTGACGCCGATACTATTTGCTTGAGAAAGTATAGTATTCCAACGATCTGGAGACCTCTCGAGATTAATAACGTATATGACGAACGTCTCCACAAGCTCCCCACTTCGTCGTACATCTGTTCTCAAACACGCGCTCACAGACGTTCACTTAAAATCGGCTGATTGGACTGAAACGTATTATAAACCGTATGCGTCCACCCAAATTACTAGCAGCAAACAATTGATTCAACTAGAGATATTAAGCACGTTTTCAACAAGAAATGAATATTACGCGAGAGTTGAAGTTAAACGGAGGGCCCTCAAATGGTTGCGGCATCTGATAACCCGGGGTGGTCTCCTCTCGGCTCCGGGAGCAAAACTGCAGACCAAGGCTAGGCCGGCTGTTGTTGGCCAAAAGCCATTCTTTAGCGATCGTGACGGTGTTTTCGTTGGCAACGCCGGCGGCTTCGACCTCATGATAAATCAGTCGATCCGATCGCCCTTCATGTCAAAGACATGCAGCTTTTCCGGCGGCAGACCGACGGTGATGGATTTGCCCGGCTGCAAGAGCGCCCTGTCTGACGAAAATAGCTTGAAGGGCATCCCGTGGACGGCCAGATGGAGGATGATGCCAAGGCCCGTCGGCTCGACAAGGTCCACCTTGGCCTCAATGCCTTCTGCGTCCGGAGCCACAATCACGTGCTCGGGTCGAATGCCAAGCGTTATCGCCTCGCCATCTTTAACAGCAATGCGCCGCTGAAGCGGCAATATGCTGCCATCCGGCAGAGCCATCTGGCTTGCCTCAGCCCCTTGAACGCAGCGCCCTTCAAGGAAATTCATTCCGGGTGAACCGATAAAGCCTGCAACGAACAGGTTGGCCGGACGATCATAAAGATCGAGCGGCGCGCCGATCTGCTGCACGTAGCCGTCATTCATGGCAACGATGCGGGATGCGAGCGTCATGGCTTCGATCTGATCGTGGGTCACATATACAGAGGTGGCACGCAAATCTGCCTGCATACGCTTGATTTCTGCCCGCATCTGCTCGCGCAGGCGCGCATCCAGGTTCGAGAGCGGCTCGTCGAAAAGGAATGCTTTGGGCTGGCGCACGATTGCGCGACCCATGGCGACGCGCTGGCGCTGTCCGCCGGAAAGCGCCTTTGGACGCCGTGCCAGATAGGGGTCAAGCCCAAGCTTGCCGGATGCAGCGGCAACCGCTGAGGCAATCACCTCCTTGGGGCTTTTGCGCAGACGCAGACTGTAGCTCATATTGTCTGCCACGCTCATATGAGGGTAAAGCGCGTAGGACTGAAAGACCATGGCGATATCCCGGTCCTTCGGCTTGAGGTCGTTGACCAGTTGCCCATCAATGGTCAGCGTGCCTGATGTGATCTCTTCGAGACCGGCGATCATGCGCAGAAGCGTGGACTTTCCGCAGCCGGATGGGCCGACGAGGACGACGAATTCGCCATCGGCAATGGTAAGATCGACACCGTGCAGGACGGGATGATCCCCATAGGATTTAGCGACGCGATTAAGCTCGATGGAAGCCATGGATTATCCTTTCACCGCACCGGCCGTCAGGCCCTGCACGAGGTATCGTTGAATGAGCAGGAAGAAGAGGCATGCGGGGATCAATGCCAGCACGCCGGCCGCCATCATCTGTCCAAAGTCGACTGAGAATTTCGAGACGAAGGTCAGCAGACCAACCGGGAATGTGGCGCTTTCGTTTCCCGAGATCAGCATCAGGGCAAAGAGCAGCTCGCTCCAAGCTGCGGTGAAGACGAAACCGAGCGTTGCGGCGATGCCCGGTAGCGTCAGCGGCAGAATGATCTGCCGGAACGCCTTGAACCGGCTGGCGCCATCAATCATCGCAGCTTCCTCAAGGTCTTTCGGAATGCCATCAAAGAAGGATTGCATGAGAAACGTCGCAAAGGGCACGTTGAAGGCCGTGTAGACGATGACGAGGCCCGTGAGGCTGTTCGTCAGGCCCAGCGGCGAAAGCATTTTGAAAATGGGCGCCACCAGCATGACGAGCGGAAACATCTGCGTGACGAGCATCAGTCCGATGACCCAGTATTTGCCGCGAAAACGGAAACGCGACAGCGCATAACCGGCCAGCGAAGACAGGATGGTGACCGCAAAAGCCGTGGAGCCCGCAACGATGACGCTGTTCTTGAAGAAGGTTGGAAACGCGCTGTTTTCAATGACGTAGCGATAGTGATCAAGCGTTGCATGCGATGGCCACATCCGCACGCCTTCACTGTAAAGAAGATCGTTGGGCGTGACCGACACCTTGAGGAGCCAGAACAGCGGGAAGAGCGCAAAGATGACGTAGAGAAGAAGTGCGAAACGATGCGCAATTGTCAGGAAAATCCTGCTGGTCATAGGTCAATCCTTCTCAATAAGACGCTGGCGCATGATGACGATGACCATGGAATAGGCGAGCAGAAGGACCAAGAGAGCCAGCGCGATGGCGGACGCGTAACCGAAATCGAGCCGCTTGAAGGCCTGCGTGAAGATGTAGCTTGCAACGATCTGCGTGCGGTCGGCAGGTCCGCCATTGGTCATGACGATGATGAGATCGGCGAAATTCGCGATCCAGACGGTCCGCAGCAAAACGGTGATTGCGATGGTTGGCGCAAGAAACGGCAGCGTGATGGATGTGAAGCGCTGGAGCGGCGTTGCGCCATCAATCGATGCGGCCTCGTAGAGATCACGCGGAATGGCCTGAAGGGCGGCCAGCAACGTGATGGCGAAAAACGGAATGCCCCACCAGACATTGGCAATGATCGGACCCCACATGGCCAGATGCGGATCCGCGAGAATGTTGTTGGGTGCGGAAAGTATACCGAGTGAGGTCATCCAATGCGGCAGCGGGCCGATGACCGGATTGAACAGCCATGCCCAATTGAGCCCGGCCAGAAAGGTCGGTACGGCCCATGGAAGAAAGACGAGCGCCTGCACCACGCCGCGGCCCGCGAACGGTTTGTCGAGAAGCAGGGCGAGAATAAGTCCGAAAAAGAATTGCAGAAAGACCGAAGCGCCGGTCCACCAGAGCGTGTTCTTCAGCGCGCGATAGAAGGCAACATCCTGGGAAAGCTCCCTGAAATGGTCGAGGCCGATGAACCCGCCGGAAAAAGGGTTGAGCAGTTGAACGTCGCGGAATGCGTAAGACAAGCCCAGAACCAGCGGCACCATCATGACCGTGATGATAAGGACCAGGACTGGCGCACTGTAGAGCCATGGCTCGGCGGCTCTTGCCAGACGCTGCAAAGCGGGTTTGCGCGCGGCCACGGGCCCGGCGGTTTGGGTATAGGACATCGAATGCTCCCCAGCGAAAGACGGCGAACGGGTGCGCCATGCGCTGATCTCGTTTGTTTCTGAACCGAAGCGGTGATCAGGCAGCGCGGATGGTCACGCGCTGCCCGTCTCGTTTATTTCGATTGCAGGAACTTCTGCTGAGCCTTGGTCATGTAGTCAGCCCACTGCTTGGCAAGTTCTTCCGGGGTGATGTCACCCAAAAGAGCCTCCTGCGATGACTTGATGACGAGCGAGTCCTTGAAGAATGCAAATTCCTCGAGATAGGTCGGCATTGTCGTCGGCACGGCATTCTTGTCTGCCAGTTCCTCGAACCAGCCCTTGAACTGCTCGCTGGCATAGAACGGATCTTTTTCTGCAGAGGTGTGAACGGGAAGCGCACCGGTTTTCTTGTTCCACTCGATGTTGCCTTCCGGCCCTTCCAGCGTCTCGATCAACTTCCAGGACAAGTCCTTGCTCTTGGAGGACGCCATCATCGACCAGCCCGCAAAGCCGATTGTGGGGAAGGTCTTGCCATCGGGACCCTTCGGCATCGTCATCACGCCGAAATCTTCCGCCTTCATGCGCTGGGCAATGGCAATCAGCGCATCCGGGTCCTGATCGAGGAAGGCGCATGTGCCGGAATAGAAGCCGGCCACGATCTCATTGAAGCCCCAGTTGACGCTGTCCTTTGGTGCATAGCCGTTCTTGTAGAGATCGATCACATAGGCCAGGCCCTTTATCCAGCCGGGGCTGTCAAAGGTGGACTGTCCATCCTTGGTGAAGAACTCGTTGGAGCCGGCCATGGACGCGCCGAACATGACCCAGCCATTCAGACCGCCCGGACCGCCGCGCAGGCAATATCCGTATTTTCCGGGGATGGCGGCAACCTTCTTGGAGGCATCGGCGAAGTCTTCCAGCGTCTTCGGCGGTTCCTTCACACCTGCCTGCTCAAGCAGCTTCTTGTTGTAGAACATGGCGCGCAGGTAAAAACCGTAGGGCAGCATGTAGGCCGTGTCCTTGACGTCGCGGCCAAGCTCCAGCGTGCGGGCGCTCAAACCGGCGGTGTGCTCCCACTTTGCCAGATAGGGTTCGAGGCTTTCGAGCATGCCGTTATTGGCATAGAGCGAAAGCCAGGTATCAGGCATTTCAATGACATCGGGAACGTCGCCAGCCGAAACCATGGTGGCGAATTTCTGGAATGCTTCGCTCCATGGAAGAGAGACGATTTCGACCTTCGTGCCGGGATTGGCGGCTTCGAATTTGGAGACGAGGCCCTTGAGGGTCTCGGTGCGTTCAGGGCTCGTGATGACTTCCACGAGCTTTAGAGTCGTGTCCGCCAGTGCCGTTCCGGCCATCAGGGCGGTGAAAAGTGTTGCTGCTACCAGTTTTTTCATTGCGTTCTCCCATTTTATTGTCGTCGTTGGTCAATGCGTCAGGCGGCGGCAGATGCCTCCGTGATCGCAGTATCAAGATCGTTCCAGAGCGCTTCTGTACCCTCAAGACCGACATGCAGGCGCACGGAGCGCGGGCTGATACCGAACGTATGCGCCGAATTCGGCTGCGCCTTCTGTTCGAGCACCACTTCGCCAGGGACGATCAGGCTTTCATGTCCTCCCCAGGAAACACCAAGTTTGAAAAGTTGAAGACGGTCGGCAAAGGCCCTGACATCAACGCCCTCGCGGAAGATGAATGAAAACAGGCCCGATGTGCCGTTAAGACCGGGCGGCAGGCGGTTCGCCAGACCCGGGTGGCAAACCGTCTCGACGACATCGAGCGCCTGCAGACGTGAGGCGATTGCCAGCGCCGATTCCTGATGCGCTTTCATGCGAATGGGCAGCGTGCGCAATCCGCGGATCAAAAGCCAAGCATCGAACGGAGACATCTTGCCGCCCAGATAGGGATAGGCCTCGGCACGGATGGTATCGATCATCGCTTTCGAGCCCGCAACGATGCCGGACACCACATCGCTGTGGCCGCCGAGATATTTCGAAGCGGAATGCACGACCAGATCGACGCCAAGCGAAACAGGCTTTTGAAAGATCGGGCTTGCCCAGGAATTATCGATGACCGAAACCGCTCCGTGGCGGCGCGCAATCGCAGCAAGCGCGCCGACATCATGCGCTTCCATGACCCAGCTCGTCGGGCTTTCCATGTAGAAAAGCTTTGCGCCCGGCATCGCCTTTTCGACGGCAGCCTCATCACGACCATCGACATAGGTCACGCCGATATTCATGCGCTTCATCAAGGTGCCGAAAAGACGGAAGGCATCCGGATAGACGTGGCGCACGGCAACGATACGGTCTCCCGGTGAAACGAAAGACAGAACTGTCGAAGAAATCGCAGCCATGCCACTGGCAAAGCCAAGCGCATCCTCCGCACCCTCAAGCCTGGCCAGCATTTCCTCGAACATCCGAACCGTCGGGTTCAGTCCACGTGTATAGACGGGGCGACTTCTCTCACCACGATAGGTGGCAACCATCTCGTCATAGCTTGAGAAGGTGAAAAGCGAGGTCTGGACGATGGGCGGCACCACAGCCTCAAAGGCATGCGTTTCATCATGGGCAACGATGAGAGATGCGGGATCGTAGAGATCATTGCCTTGGCTCATTTGGACATGTCCTTGATATCTTCCTCGACGATGGCGAGGATTTTCAGCGTTTCTTCGCGTGCAGAGACCGCGTCCGAAGCGACAATGGCGTTGAACAGCGTGCGGTGGAATGGAAAGGAGCGTGCGGCGAAATCCGGCCTGTCGAAGGGTTTCAACCAGAACCGCTCGAAGCCCTCACGCATCTGCTCCAGAAGCTGCTTGAACAGCGAATTGTGGGTGGCGTCATAAATGGAAAGGTGGAACGCGAGATCGGCCTTGCCGGAAGTACCCTCGGCAAGATGGACACATTCCATCTCCTCAAGCCGCAGGCGCATGGTCTCGATATCCTCTTCGGTTCTGCGGCGCGCCGCGGCCATGGATGCCTCGACCTCTATTCCGCGTCGAACCTCCAGCGTCATCAGCAGAGCATCGCGCAGGCTTTCCGCTTCAATGGAAATTGGCATGTGGACGGTTGCGCTTGATATCGGCTTGAGAAGGTAGTTGCCGCTACCCTTGCGGCTATCAATAACGCCAAGCGCCTGAAACTTGCGGATAACCTCTCGGATGGTGGAACGCCCGACACCCAGCGCTGTCATAAGTTCACGCTCTGCAGGCAGGCGACTTCCGGCCTTCAGCCCGGCCCGGTTGACAAATTCCGCAAGCGCAGCCTCGACCTGGCGCACTCTGTCGACCGCTGGCAGCGGCGTCATCAGGTGACTGTCTATTGGCTTGTCCATCCAAAAACCCCGACCGTGCAGACAATAAATTGGTCTGACATCTTACCGATTAACACATATTAGGATTTTATCAAGACGGTCTTGTATTTTGGCCGCCAGCCATTGTCCGAGCGAGCACACACATGCGGCTTCACACTCAAGGACCAATCGCCGGACAAACTGCCAGCGCTGATTTGCGAAGATCAGCATTGAAAATGAGATGATCTGCATATAAATCATGTCCATGCTTGACCATTCATCCGAGAAGTTACCGTCTCCAGATTTGCCCATGGACGCCCTGAGCGAAGTCCTGCGGGACTTTCGCTTGAGCGGTGTCAACTATGGACGTTGCGAGTTGCGGCATCCGTGGAGCATCGCCTTTCCCGAACAACCGTTGTTGCGCTTCCACTTCGTCAGCCAAGGCCCATGCTGGATTCATACGGAAGCGCAGGGTTGGCAGGCGCTGAGTGATGGCGATCTGGTCCTCTTACCGCAGGGTGTCGCTCACCGCCTGGCAAGCGCACCGGATGTAGAGGGCGATTGCCGTAAATCATGCCAGGTAACGAAGCTTGAAAGCAGCGTCTGCGAAGTCGTCCGAGAGGGAACGGGTGCCACCGCAACCCTGTTCTGCGGATCCATGGCTTTGGGCGAGCACGCGCTTCATCCTCTGATTTCTTTGATGCCACCCATCATCCGGGGCTGTGATGTGGCCGGTAACGACCCGCTTATAGGACCCTTGCTGGCTGCCATGTCTGTCGAGGCCTCACAGCCACAGATGGGAAGCGCGACGGTTCTTTCGCGTATGGCCGACCTGCTGGCTGCCCGGCTTATTCGCTGCTGGGTCAATTGCAGTGGGGCATCAACCACCGGCTGGCTTGCTGCGATACGCGATCCTCATATCGGACGCGTGCTGGCCGCCATCCACCGGCAGCCTGGCCACCATTGGACGCTGGAAAACCTTGCCATTGTAGCAGGTCAATCACGCTCCATCTTTGCCGAGCGGTTTAGTTCTGTACTCGGCGAAGGCCCGGCCCGTTACCTCGCCCGTCTGCGTATGGAGCTTGCAAGAGAACTTCTGTCTCGAAAAGGGGTATCCGTGGCTGAAGTCGCCACACGCTTCGGATACGAATCGGAAGCGTCATTTGCGCGGGCGTTCAAACGTGTAACGAACATTTCGCCGGGCACTGTGCGCCGCACAAATTCCGGACGAACGGATATGAATTTAGGATTTTAAGGCACAGATCATCCTGGAAACTCCGTCTATAGATGTCCTTAGTTTAGGAGAACCGAAATGACGGACACGACTTTGCAGCTCGACAAACCAATCACCGATTTAGAAACAGAAGAACAAAGCACATGGACGGCAGCGACTTGGCTTGCCGTCCTTTCCATGGCCGCGACCAGCTTTGCTCTGGTGTCGGCCGAGTTTCTGCCAGCCGGACTCTTGACGCCGATGGCGCGCGACCTGGGCATCAGCGAAGGGACAGCCGGGCAGGTCGTCACGGCCACGGCCTCCGTTGGCGCGATTACGGCGCTATTCAGCAATGTCCTGATCGGTAGATTGAACCGCAAGACAGTTTTGGTTGCTCTTACCGCACTCGCAGTCGGATCTAACATCCTTGCCGCTACGGCGAGCGAATTCTGGTTGTTGTTGGTAGGTCGAGCCGGATTGGGCATTGCACTGAGTGGCTTCTGGGCGCTTTCGGTTGCCGTCGTTGCAAGACTGGTGGGCACCAATGCAACGGGCCGCGGCATGGCGATCGTCACCCTCGGCGTTTCCTTGGCCACCATAGCTGCGCCTTCCATGGGAGCCCTGATCAGTGACTGGCTGGGTTGGCGAACGGCGATGGCGTTAACCGCTGGGCTTGCCGTCATAGCCATGGTGATGCAGGCGGTGAGCCTGCCATCCCTGCCTGCCAGCACAAGCAACAGCCTGATCGATGTGCTCAAGCTGACGCGGCGACGCGGCGTTCAGTTGGGCATGTTGGCCATCCTTTTGCTTATGACCGGACATTTCGCTGGCTCGATCTATGTACGGCCATTCCTCGAGCAGGTCACGTTGCTCGATACGCAATCAATCGCCCTCGCCCTGCTCGGTTTCGGCATCGCCTCCGTTGTCGGCAACGTCGCTGGTGGCAGGATGGCAGATGCCAGTATCAGCATGGCGCTCGTGGTCACCGCTGCACTGATGGCGTTGGCGGCAATCACTCTCGTCATTAGCGGTGCTTATGCTGCTGTCGCGTTCACTCTGGTCGCGCTCTGGGGCTTCGCCTTCGGCATGGCGCCAGTCGTGCTACCAACCAACCTGTCCCGCAGCGCACCTGATGATCTGGAGGCGGCAGGCAGCCTTATGGTTGTTTCCTTCCAGGTCGCAATCAGCATCGGGGCGGTTGTCGGTGGTTATGTCGTGGATACATACGGTGCCGCAGGGCCGCTGACCCTGACTGCCATCCTCGCAGCCGCGACCGTCGCGCTGGCGCTCGTTCAACCCCGCAGTTGACGGCTTGGCTTGAAGCAAGTGACCCTCATCAGGACAAGTCGATCTTGTCCTGATGTATGAGCTTGGAGCACATCTGCTGCCTCCAGGAAGCCCGGCGGGATTATAAAGACCCCAGCGCACTTCTGTTCAGCAGCTTTGCCACCCAGTCCACGAAAACGCGAACCTTGTTCGTCACGTGTCGCGTCTGCGGATAGACGATATAGATGGGCATGGCCTCGCTTTTCCACTCGGGAAGGATTTGGACCAGTTTGCCCTCCTTTATCTCCTTCCTGATAGAGAACGGCACCAGTTGCCCGACACCCATTCCAGCGAGAATTGCGTTTTGATATGTGCGGGCGTCGTTGGCGGAGACAATGTAGCGGGGGGTGATCTCCGTTGAGCGAATACCATTATCGAAGGCCATGCTCATGACTTGTCCTGCGCTGGCATTGAGATATCCAACGCAGTAGTGATCGATCTCAAGGTCTTCCGGCTGCTGGGGTATGCCGAAACGTTCGATATAGCCGGGTGATGCGCAGGTGATGAAATCGAGTTCTGATACTTTGCGGGCAATCAGCGACTGGTCGCGCAGGGTACCTACCCGCAAGGCGCAATCGACGTTTTCTGCTATATAATCGACCAGCCGGTCTCCGACACCGATATCGAGCCGGATCAACGGGAAGCGCTCGTGAAAATCGCAAAGGTTTGGAATGATGATGTCGTCGGCAAAGACACCAGCCATTTCTACACGCAGGCGGCCCGATGGCTGGACGTTGGCGTTGGAAAGGCTGCTGTCCAGTTCATCGATTTCCGACAGGATCTGGGTCGCACGTTCGTAATAAAGCGCACCGTCCGTTGTGACCATGACGCGGCGCGTCGTCCGGTTCAGAAGCGTGGTCCGCAGATGCGCCTCAAGCCCCTGCACCATATTGGTGACCGTGGTCTTTGGAATGTTGAGAGCGTTGGCAGCCCGGGTGAAATTCCCTGTTTCCACCACCCGTGCAAACACACGCATCGCCGCTAACTGATCCATTGGTGGCCTTTTCGTTCGATTGTCCGTGAATTTGGAATAGTGTTTTCAAAATTGCCAGCTTGTGCAATTTATCTCGAACAATAATATCTAATTCAGAAATTGCTGCAAGACCCGTTGCAAACGGGTTGCGAAGGAAACGAAATGAACACGCAGTGGCAAACGATCGAGAGCAGCGGGGCAACACAGCCACCCTTGTCCGTTCGTATCTACAAGGGTGAAGGTGAAAACCGGACGCCGCCGCTCGTGCTTTATCTTCGTGGCGGTTCTTTTCTGGAGCAAGGCGCTCGCTGTCCGGAGCTTCCGGTTGCACGAGCACTTGCCGACAAGGGTGCAGTCGTCATCGAAGCGGATTACAGCACAAGCTCGTGCAACGAGTTTCCAGCTGTCATCGATTGTGCGTTCGAGGCCCTGAATTGCCTGAGCAACAGCCGCAAGCAATATGGCAGCGCAAAATCGCTGCTGTTCGTTGCGGGTGAAGAGGCAGGCGGCAATGTGGCAGCCGGTCTGGCGCTAAAGGCGCGAGACAGGATGCCGGGAAAATTGGCAGGGCAGATTTTGCTCTCACCGATGATCGATCCGCTGATGGCGTCCATGTCCTTTCGGGATGCCGACAAGATCGGTATGCGGCAGCGCTGGGCTGAAGGCTGGAGCCGGTATCTGGCAAAGGCCTGCGGAGTGGCACATCCCTATGCCGCCCCCTGCCAGTGTACGCGGCTCGACCGGGTGGCACCGGCATTGATTTTTACAGCCGAGGACGATCCTCTGCATGACGAGACCGTCAATTACGCCGGTCGCCTGAGTGATGCAGGAATACGCGTTCGGCAGCATGTTTTCCCTGCCGGTTCCGGCTGGACGGGGCTTTATCGCGGTGAAGGTGGAACATGGCTTTCTGCTGTTTGCGCCGAGTTTGCGGATTTCGTTCAAGACCTGAAGCATTAGCATTCATTACACCAACTGATCGGCTTCTGATGAGGCCAAGGAGTATCCCATGACGCTCAAGAACAAGCGCCGTGCCCTTGCGGGTGCCGGCATCGGCCTTGCCGTGTCCGTTGCAACAGCGGCATTTCTATTCGATCTTCCCATGACCACGGGTGCCGTGGCAGCATCCGCTCCTGCGGAAACGCCGGCGATTCCCGTAACCGTCGCCACCGTTGAGAGCCGTGACATCACGCATTGGGAGCAGTTTTCCGGCCGTCTCGAAGCGGTGGAACGCGTCCAGATCCGCTCCCGTGTCGCGGGCCAGATCCAGGCAGTCCATTTCCGTGAAGGCGCATTGGTCAAGGCCGGTGATCTCCTCTTTACAATCGATCCCGCGCCGTATCAGGCGGCGGTTGCCGGTGCGGAAGCACAGGTTGCCTCTGCACAGGCCAAGGTCGGGCTCGCCGCAACCGAGCTTGAGCGCGGTCGCCGCCTCTCGGACAACCGCACCATCTCGCAAAGCGATCTGGACCAGCGCCAGAGCAATGTTGCGGATGCCGAAGCACAGTTGCGGGCCGCCCGTGCCGCGTTGACGACGGCGCAGCTCGATCTCAGCTATACACAGCTTCGCGCACCAGTCTCCGGACGCGTCGGCAAGCTGGATATTACCGTCGGCAATCTGGTTGCTGCCGGATCTGCCTCGCCAGCGCTTACGACACTGGTATCGGTCGACCCGATCTATGCCAGCTTCAACGCCAGCGAAGAGATGGTTGCCAAGGCGCTGTCGCAATTGCCCGTTTCCGATGGTGCGCTTCAGGCCTTGGAGCAAATCCCGGTCGAGGTCGGCACGCTTGCCGATGAGGGCACGCCGATCAAAGGCACGCTTCATCTCATCGACAATCAGGTCGATGGTGCAAGCGGCACTATCGGGGTGCGAGCCGTCTTTGCCAACACGGATGGACGCCTGATACCCGGCCAGTTCGTGCGGGTTCGCTTAGGCGAGCCGAAGTCGGAAAACCGCATCGTCATCACCGACCGCGCTATCGGCACCGATCAGGACAAGAAGTTCGTCTTCGTGGTGGATGGCGAGAATAAGGTGAACTACCGCCAGATAAAGCCCGGCGCAGCCGCAGATGGCCTGCGTGTGGTGGAAAGCGGCCTTGCCGCAGGCGACAAGATTGTCGTCAACGGTTTGCAGCGTATTCGCCCCGGTGCCGTTGTCGCTCCGCAGACCGAAGACAAGGTCGCAGCCTCGCAATAACATTCCGGCGGGCCTGCTCCCAAGGGGTCCGCCGTCCCCATTGATCAGAACAGGAAACGAAGACCTGCCGGTGGCCATTGCCGCCGGAGCGGTCCTTCGCGTCCAGATTTTCACCCGGAGAGGGCTAAATCATGAACATCTCCAGATTTTTCGTAGACCGGCCGGTTTTTGCCGGCGTCCTATCGGTCCTTATCGTGGTCGCTGGCCTTATCGGCATGCGCGCGCTTCCGATTTCCGAATATCCGGAAGTCGTGCCACCTTCCATCGTCGTGCGCGCCACCTACCCTGGCGCCAACCCGAAGGTCATTGCTGAAACGGTTGCAACACCGCTTGAAGAGCAGATCAATGGCGTCGAGGACATGCTCTATATGTCCAGCCAGGCGACTTCGGACGGCGTCATGACGCTGACCGTCACGTTCAAGCTGGGCACGGACCCGGACAAGGCGCAACAGCTGGTCCAGAACCGTGTTTCGCAGGCAGAACCTCGCCTGCCCGCCGAAGTCAGAAGCCTTGGCGTCTCGACCGTCAAAAGCTCGCCCGACCTGATGATGGTCGTGCATCTGGTGTCACCCGGCAATCAGTATGACCTGACCTATCTGCGCAACTACGCCGTCCTCAACATCAAGGACCGTCTGGCGCGCATCGAAGGTGTTGGCCAGGTGCAGATTTTCGGTGCCGGCGACTATTCCATGCGCGTGTGGATCGATCCGCAAAAGGCGGCTGAGCATAATCTTGCCGCCAGCGACATCAGCAACGCAATCCGCGAGCAGAACGTGCAGGCCGCGGCCGGAACCATCGGCGCCTCGCCAAGCCTTAACGGCGTTGATCTTCAGCTCAACGTCAACGCTCAAGGACGCCTTTCGACACCGGAAGAATTCGGCAACATCATCGTCAAAAGCGGTGCGAATGGTGAAATTACCCGCCTTCGTGACGTTGCCCGCGTAGAACTGGGTGCAGCCGATTACGCGCTGCGCTCGCTGCTGGATGGCGAATCTGCCGTTGCCATTCCCGTCTTCCAGGCGCCCGGCTCCAACGCGATTACCATCTCGGATCAGGTTTCTGCGACCATGCAGGATCTGCAGAAGGCCATGCCAAACGGCGTGAAATACGAGATCGTCTACGATACGACGCAGTTCGTCCGCGCCTCCATCGACAAGGTCATCGACACCCTGCTGGAAGCCATCGCGCTCGTCGTCATCGTCGTTATCCTGTTCCTCCAGACATGGCGCGCCTCGATCATCCCGCTCATTGCCGTTCCGGTATCCATCATCGGCACATTCGCGGTGATGTATGTCTTCGGCTTCTCGATCAACGCACTCAGCCTCTTCGGTCTGGTGCTGGCAATCGGCATCGTGGTGGATGACGCCATCGTGGTGGTGGAAAACGTCGAGCGCAATATCGAGAACGGCCTGTCTCCCCGCGATGCGACCTACCGCGCCATGAAGGAAGTCTCCGGCCCCATCATCGCCATTGCGCTGGTGCTGGTCGCCGTCTTCGTGCCGCTTGCCTTCATCTCGGGTCTGTCGGGCCAGTTCTACCGCCAGTTCGCGTTGACGATTGCGATTTCGACAGTCATCTCGGCCATCAACTCTTTGACGCTGTCTCCAGCGCTGGCTGCCCTGCTCCTCAAGGATCACCATGCGCCTAAGGACTGGCTGACCCGTGGCATGGACAAGGTGCTTGGCGGCTTCTTCCGTGGCTTCAACCGTGCCTTTGGTGCGGCCTCGAATGGTTACGGCAGAAGCGTCGGCGGCTTGCTCAATCGCAAGAGCATCGTGATGCTGGTCTATGTGGTTCTCGCTGGCGCGACCTATGGCATGTTCAATGCCGTTCCCGGCGGCTTCGTGCCCGCGCAGGACAAGCAGTATCTGATCGGCTTTGCCCAGCTGCCGGATGCCGCAAGTCTTGATCGCACAGAAGATGTCATCAAGCGCATGAGCGACATCGCCATGCAGCAGCCTGGTGTCGAACATGCGATTGCGTTTCCTGGCCTGTCCATTAACGGCTTCACCAACAGCTCCAATGCGGGCGTCGTCTTCGTGGCCTTGAGCCCGTTCGAGGAGCGCACGACACCGGAACTATCAGGAGGCGCCATTGCCATGGCACTGAACCAGAAATTCGGCGCCGTTCAGGATGCCTTCATCGCCATGTTCCCGCCACCGCCGGTTAACGGTCTTGGCACAACGGGCGGCTTCAAGCTGCAGATCGAAGACCGGGCGGGCTTCGGATATCAGCAACTGGACGAGGTGACCAAGGCCTTCCTTGCGAAAGCCTATCAGACACCTGAACTGGCCGGTCTGTTCTCCAGCTTCCAGATCAACGTGCCGCAGCTTTATGCGGATCTGGACCGCGCCAAGGCCGAGCAACTGGGCGTTTCCGTCACCGATGTTTTCGAGACGCTGCAGATCTATCTCGGCTCTCTCTACGTCAATGACTTCAACGCCTTCGGTCGCACTTACAGCGTGCGGGTACAGGCTGACGCGAAGTTTCGTTCGCAGGCGGAAGATATCGGACAGCTGAAGGTTCGCTCGTCCAATGGACAGATGATACCACTCTCGGCACTGCTGAAGGTGGATGCAACAACAGGACCGGAGCGGACCACCCGCTACAATGGCTTCCTCTCTGCCGATATCAATGGCGGTCCTGCGCCGGGCTTCTCTTCCGGCGAAGCGCAGGCAGCCATAGAACGCATCGCCAACGAGACCTTGCCATCGGGTATCGCTTACGAGTGGACGGATCTGACCTATCAGCAGATCCTTGCCGGAAGCTCGGGTTTCCTCGTCTTCCCACTCGCTCTGCTGCTGGTCTATCTGGTGCTTGCCGCGCAGTATGAAAGCCTCACCCTGCCGCTCGCCATCATCATGATCGTGCCCATGGGCGTGCTGGCGGCCATGACGGGCGTCTGGTTGACAGGGGGTGACAACAACATCTTCACCCAGATCGGCCTCATCGTCCTTGTGGGACTATCAGCGAAAAACGCGATCCTGATCGTGGAATTCGCCCGGGAACTGGAGTTCGAAGGCCGCTCGCCGGTTGCCGCAGCCATCGAAGCAAGCCGCCTTCGCCTGCGCCCGATCCTGATGACGTCACTTGCCTTCATCATGGGCGTGGTGCCGCTGGTCATCTCCACCGGTGCAGGTGCGGAAATGCGCTCGGCCATGGGTGTCGCCGTGTTCTCCGGCATGATCGGCGTCACGATCTTCGGCATCTTCATGACACCGGTCTTCTACGTGCTGGTCCGAAAACTCTCCGGTAACCGCCCGCTGATCCAGCACAAGGAAGAACCTGCCAATACCGACTACAAGATGCACGAAGCCGTTTGATGGCTGCATCATGAAAAACCAAGCCCTGGGACAACACGTTCCGGGGCTTTTGTTTTGAACGGCGCTCAGGCTTTCTGGGTTGAGAGACGGGCCGCAGCTCACATCCCGCCAAAGGCGCCAAGCAGTAGGCTGCGTAACTCGTCCATTCGCGGTTCACCTCTCGCTCCAGATACCGTCATGCCATCCGTGAAGCCAGCCTCCAGAAACGGGGCCAGAAGCTTCGCGTCGTCCGCGACGATATGTACAGGTACGGCTCTGGATGCACCGGGGCCGGTAATGATGGATGCGGGCTGGTGATCTCCAATGATGATATAGATGGCGCCCCGTCCCTGCCGCGCCATGAAATCTCCAAGAGTTGCAAGGGAATAATCGATGGTCTGGGTATATTGCCGTCTTACCCGATCGGGATTGGCCCAGACTACGGAGGGAGGATCCCCGCTGGTTGCCTGCTCGTTGAAAGCTGAGCCATCGCCCACCTCGTTCCAGTCAATGAGCCTAGGCACCGGTGTCCAGGGCGCGTGGCTGGAAATGAGAGCGATTTCTGCCATGACGTTCTGCCCGCGCTCATGCGCAGGCTTTATCGCCAGTCGATCAAGCGCAGACAGGGTATACTGATCCGGCATGGTGACCCAGTTGAACGGCTTGCCCCGATAGTCGAGGTCAGATGCCGCCAGGATCTGGTCATAGCCGAAATAGTTGGCCTCCGGCCATGCCATCGTGATTGCAGGCATGACTGCCACACTGTGCCAGCCAGCTTCAGAAAACAGCCGGTTCAGGCTCGGTTGTCGGCTGATCATCAATCGGTCGTAACGGGCCTGACTATCGACCCAAAGGCCGGACAGCAACGTGCCGTGCGCCAGCCAGCTTAATCCGCCCACTGTGGGAGACGTGATCCAGCCGCTGGCAGACTGAAGCCCGACGGCTTGGATCTGCTTCTCGATGGCGGCGAGTCTTGGCGACGTTACGTCTTTATATTGCGGATCCTCGACGGCAGATCGCCCGTAGGATTCCACAAAAATAACGTAGATGTCCTTGCCTTTTACGGCTTTAAAGAGGTTTCGCCCGTTTTGCGGACCGATGCCCTTTGCCAGCTCCTTTTCAAAGACCCGCATATCCGCAACAGAGCGGACAATAAGGTCGAGCCTGGAAGAAAGGTAGGTGGGCGTTGCGAACGTGACCTGTGGCGCTCCGAGCAAAAGCAGACAGCCAGATGCAACGGTGACCAGGGCGAAGATCCCAGCCAGCAGGTGTCGCATGCCTTGCGGGGCTTGGGTCATCCACTTCAAGGACTTGAGAAACAGGGCTGCCACCAGAAGGATGAGGAGTGCACCGCAAATCAGAGCGACAACGGCTGCTGCATTGCCTATCGTACCGGAAATCAGGTTCCAGCCATCGGTCAGCATCTTCAAATCGAGATAAGGATTAAACTGTCTCTGAAAGGCGCTCTGGACGCCGATATCTGCGACCTTCAACAACAAGACGAGAAAGACAATGAAGCCGGAGACAAAGACAATTGTACGCCTGAGCCATCCCCGCGATATCAGCACCAGAAGAGCGATGAGCGACCATTCCAGCGGCAGGCGGGCGAAGTTGCTTGCACTTAGGGTGTCTGGATGGTCAGGCAGCGTGAAGGCGACAAACGCGGTTGCAGAGAATAGCAGAGCGCCAATCAACGCTTTCAAGGTAATGTGATCCCATCCTGCCCTGATTGTGCTGCTCACTTCGATCCGCTCCTCACTATGTTATGCAAAGGTCTGCTAAATAACCGCAGAGAATATAAGGGCCTCAACGCTTGAACACACTGCGCATAATCATATCGGTCATAACGCTGATCGCGCTTGCCGCTATTATCGTCCAGACTGATCTGTCGGCACTCGAGCAATCTCTGTCGCGCATTTCGTGGGTAGCTATCATCGCCTGTCTCGGCTTGGTGCAGGTGCAGATTATCGTCTCGGCCTTGCGGTGGCGGTTTACCTCCCAACGGCTTGGGCATCACATAGGGCTGCCTATGGCAATCCGGGAATATTACGTCGCAAGCTTTCTCAACCAAACTCTGCCGGGAGGAGTGACGGGCGATGCCATAAGAGCGTGGAGAATGCGTGGCGATGAACCTGGGGCCTGGAGGCAACCCGCTAAGGCGGTTCTTTTTGAAAGACTGTCCGGCCAGATCGTATTTTTCGGGCTGGCATTGATTGGGCTCGCTGTCTGGCCATTCGTGACCACGAGCAGTTTCGGCCAGGATACCAACCATTATGTCTGGGTCGGTGTCGCGTTGAGCGCGATCGCTTTGATCGTTGTGCTTCTGGTGAAGCGTAAGGGAGCGGTCATCGGCACGTTCAGTGAAGAGCTTTTGGAGGTCTTTCTTCGGCGAAGGGCTTGGCTTTTTCAGGCAGTCACAAGCATCGCCATTCTTGCCAGCTACGTCGGTGTATTCTTTATCGCCGCGACGGCTACAGGATCTGACTTGCCCTGGACTGCGTGTCTCACGATCATCCCCTTCTGCCTCGTTGCGATGTTGATACCAACCGGCTTCGGGGGATGGGGGACACGCGAGGCGGCGGCCATGGCGCTCTGGCCCATGCTCGGCGCATCGGCCGTCGACGGACTTGCCGCGAGCATTACCTACGGATGGCTGTCGCTTGCGGGAGCAGCGCCGGGAATCGTCTTTCTCGCAGCGGCTGCCTTTCGAAAGCGGCCAAGCCATGCGTGACACCGATTTCACTCGCGGCTGACCCTGGCGTAGACATCGCCCGATAAAGCGTCTTGCGGCATCGCTTTCAGCTCCGCGAGGATCTCTGCGCCGGTTTTCCAATCCGGAGATACAAACCGATGCGTTTCACCCTCGACGCGATTGAAGCGGTAGTCGGCAAGTGCCTGCAAAATAGCGATGGCGTCAGATGCAACGGACGGCATTGCGGGAATATATTCGAAAGCAACGAGATTGATCGGCCTCGTGAGACCGGACAGCACTTCCGCTTCCGCACCCTCCACATCGATCTTGCAGAAGGCTGGCAGGCCATATGTGTCAATGAGGTCATCCAGCGTTTTCATGGGCACGGTGACTTTCCGATCCCATTCGACGTGGGCAAAGCCTGCACTTTGCTTTACGGCATCGACAAAGCTTCCCGAAACACTTGTCACGGTCGGATGGCGGCTGGAAATCAACAGTTCCACCTCGCCCTGCCGCCGACCAACCGCTACACGTTCGAAACCCTCAAGCTCCCGGCCAAGACGCCGCTCCACGAAATCAGCGAACAAAGGCTGCGGTTCGATTGCTACAACTTTTGCACCGATGTCTAAGAGCGTCCGCGAGCGGCTGCCAACGTGAGCGCCGATATCAAATGCGAGCTCACCGGGAGCGACAAGAGAACGGTAAAAGCGTTTCAGTGCGTATCGTCGCCATGGCTGGCCATAATAGACGACGAGGGAGCGTGCGAGCCCCAACGAGGAAGACAGGCTGGCGGCAATTTTCATATGCCCACCCGCCGCCGTGTGAGATAGACAATATCCAGTGTGAAGGAATAGGCCAGCATGGCGAGGGCGATAGCCGCAAGATACCCGGACAATGGCACCGTTACTGCCGGAACAAGTATCAGGCAGAGGACCGACACCTGTACGACGCAAACGAATTTTCGTCTGAGGGAAGGTGGCAAGTCAGCGCTGAGGAAGGGTGCAACCCAGCCTGCAGCGACGAAAGCGTATCGCATGAGCCCTATCATGAGCACCCAAGCACCGGCTTTATCCAGCATTGCAGCGGCGACAGAGAGGATGAGGATAAGTAAAGCATCCACCTCCATATCGAAGCGAGCGCCGAGTTCCGATTCCTGATGGTATCGCCGTGCGAGATAGCCATCTATGCCATCCAGCGAGAGTGCAAGCGCAACGACGCCAACGAGTATCCAGAGAACCGTGTCGGCGTTGTGCAGGCTTTCGAAACACAGGACGGTAGCGCCGGTGAGGCAGACAAGCGTGGCCCGGAAAGCTGTGACGATGTTTGCATATCCAAACCGTCGATGCGGATAATCCGGCAGAAGATAAACGACAAAGCCAAAAACGATAGATAAAGAAAGGATGGCGGCCGCGACGAAGTCCCATCCGAGAGACATTTCTGTGCGAACCAGTAGCGCGACGATGATTGTTCCGAGCATCAAATAGCCAAGATGCCCAAGCGTGTTTTGCACAAGCGGCCGTCTTCCCTTGAGGCCGCCAGGTACCTCGCCATGGATCAGTGCCATTCAGTCCTCCCTACGCCCGCATTCACTCGGCCGCAACCAATGCATTGAGATCCATGAGGTGACCAGCACGAAGTGTTTTGGTGCGAAGGTAGTTCTGGTTTTCCAGGGTCACCGTACCAGTTACCGCAGCGCGGGCATCGACTTCGATACCACCTGCCCTCAGCCCGTTGATCTTCGTTGGATTGTTCGTATAGACCGCGACCTTGGTGATGTTCAAATGGCGGAGAATTGCGACCGCCGCTTCATAGCGTCGGTGATCATCTGCCAGACCGAGTTCGGCGTCAGCGTCAATCGTATCCAGGCCCTGATGCTGATAGCCATAGGCACGCATTTTTGCGCCAATGCCGGTGCCACGCCCTTCCTGATCGAGATAAAGCAGCACACCGCCGCCCGCCTGCTTCAACAGGGCCAGACCGTTGCGAAGCTGATCGCCGCAATCGCACTTCAAGGAGCCGCAGAGATCGCCCGTGATGCAGGACGAGTGGATACGGATCGGTACCGTTCGTGACACGTCGGGTTTGCCAACAATGACTGCAACCTGGTCCTTCTGGGCAAGACCGCCGCGGAAGACGACAAATTCGGAATCTCCGAGATCCTTGAGAGGGACCCGGGTGCGCACCACCTGTTCGAAGCGCTGACGCGCTGTCTCCGCACCCTTCAGCCTTGACGCGGATACCTCACAGCATCCGGCAAAATCGTCCTGGAAAGTCGAGACGTCGGCCAACACCATTGCGGGGAGAAGGAGAGCTGTCCTTGCCAGCTCTGCTGTTTGCGACGCCAGATCATCTGCCTCCATCCAGGTGTCCGGCTTGTCCGCGCCGAGCACGTATGAGAATGTGGACGCCTGCTCGAAACTCACACCAGCGAGGGGCGCCAGTATATCGCCATTGCCGACAATGCCGAGCCGGGTGGCGCGGGGCGCCGCGAGGAGCAGTGAGTGCGTGTCCCTCGTTGCCGCGGCGAACTGATCGTATAAAGACGGCGTGACAGCGTCGAGTGCCATGACGGCGATCTTTCGTTCTCCCGATGCCATGAGGACAGGGCGACCGTAGCGAAGCTCAGCCACGGCGCGTTCGACCTCCATCTCAGGAGTTGCAAGTCGGAAAGCTGACTGATTGATTGGCGGCATATGACATACTCTCCCTAAGCTTTATTGTTTTTTACGGAGAGGATCGCATCTGGATTTCTCTCACGTCATAAATTTATTTTGGCAGTGACCACGGAACAAAACGCGCGTCTCGGCAATACGCTCCATTCAACACGCATTAATCGGGATCACCCTTTTGGCATCTCCTATCGGCACCGCCACACAGTCCGGACACACCCCATGCCGGGCACTTTGGATCGAGCGCGCAGAACATTGTGAATTGAAAGAGGAGCAGCTCAGGCAACGCCGCGATAATGAGGTGCTCGTACGCACTCTTTACACCGGTATCAGCAGGGGTACGGAAGCGCTGGTGTTCAAGGGCGCCGTGCCCAGCACCGAATTTGAGAGAATGCGTGGCCCGCATATGGAAGGCGACTTTTCGTTTCCCGTCAAATACGGTTATTCCTCCGTCGGGATTGTGGAAGAAGGGCCAGCCGACGTGGTCGGCAAGGCGGTCTTTTGTCTTCACCCCCACCAGAACGTCTTCGTTACGGCGAAGGACATGGTCACTGCATTGCCGGAGAGGCTTCCGCCCGCTCGGGCCGTGCTCGCCGCCAATATGGAAACGGCGCTCAACATCGTCTGGGATGCTGTCATTCAACCCGGAGACCGCGTTGCGGTCTTTGGCGGTGGTGTTGTGGGCACAATGGTCGCCAATCTTTCCAACCGGATTGCAGGGACAGACACTGTCCTTGTCGATACCAACCCAGAGCGTCGTCATCACGCCGAAGCCATTGGTTTAGCCTTCATCGAGGCCGGAAATCTGGAGGGAGACTTCGACGTCCTCATCAATGCCTCGGCATCCGGCGAAGCACTTGCGCAGGCCATCCTTCATGCAGGAATGGAAGCGCGCATCGTGGAGGCCAGCTGGTACGGCGACAAATCCGTCACGATCCCTCTGGGCGGCAGCTTTCACTCCAGACGGCTTTCGCTCGTCAGTTCGCAGGTCGGTTCCATTCCCAAATTACACAGCGCGCGTTGGACGTTCGGGCGGCGAATGGCGAAAGCACTTGAACTCCTCCTCGACGACACACTCGACCACCTGATTTCCGGCGAGACAGCCTTTGCTGATCTGGCGGGCGATTATCCACGTATCCTGTCATCACAGGACACGCTTTGCCACCGCATCCATTACTGAAGAAAGAGAGACCATGTTCGCAGTCGAAGTCAGAGATCACATCATGATCGCCCATAGCCTTCCACGCCCCGTTTTCGGCCCGGCCCAAGGGATGCACGGCGCGACCTTCGTCGTCGATGCAGCGTTTTTCACCAAGGATGTGGACGAAGACGGACTTGCGGTGGACATTGGAGCGGCAACGACTGTCCTTTCAGAAGTCCTCAAACCTCTGAACTACCAGAATCTCGACGAAGTGGACGTTTTCAAAGGCAAGATCAGCACCACTGAGGTCATCGCCAAGCATATTTTCGAAGAGCTTTCCGCAGCCGTGGCAGACAAACGCCTCGGTCCCGGCAGTCACCGGATCGCGCGCATCAAAGTCACGCTGCATGAATCTCACGCTGCACGCGGTTGGTACGAGGCAGACCTTTGAGACCAAATCTCACTCTCGCCTATCCCGGGGACCTGGACCTGAAGACCGGCGGATATGGATATGACCGGGAAATCGTCAAGGGTCTGCGAAAGCTGGGCTGGAATGTCGAGCTTCTAGCCCTCGGCGAGGGCTTTCCCTCTCCATCGGCTGAGGCGCTTCATGAAGCGGAAGCACGGCTTTCGGCTCTGGAAGACGGCGCCCTCGTCCTGATCGATGGCCTTGCTTTCGGTGTGATGGACGAATGGGCACAGAGGGAAGCGGGGCGGCTTAAAATCATCGCGCTTGTGCATCACCCTCTTGCCCTTGAGACCGGCTTGAGTGACGAGGAGCAGGACCCTCTTCGCAGGAGCGAGACAGCGGCGTTGGCCGCCACGCAACACGTCATCGTGACGTCACCGATGACAGCAGGTGAACTGGCAAAGAATTTTGGCGTCGCCGCTGACAAAATTACGGTGGCTGTTCCCGGCACCGTGAAGCCAGCTTCTGGAAGTGTGACGCGGAACGATATCCCGCATATCCTTTCTGTCGGGTCCCTGACCAAACGCAAGGGACATGACGTTCTGATTGCAGCGCTGAAAAAGCTCGAAGATCTCGAATGGCGCACAACGATTGTCGGTAGTCCGCATCTGGATCTGGCAGTAGCGACTGCCCTTGCCCAGCAGATCGAAGCCGCAAAGCTATCGGACCGCATCATCCTGGCTGGTGAATTTGACGAGCTTGGGCCATTCTATACCCAGGCAGATATTTTCGCCTTGGCGAGCCGCTACGAGGGCTATGGCATGGTCTTTGCCGAAGCCTTGGCCTACGGCCTGCCAATCGTTGCCTGCAAGGCAGGTGCGGTGCCGGATGTCGTACCGGGCGATGCGGGAATCTTGGTGCCGGTTGACGACATAGACGCAACAGCAGCTGCCATCAGGACATTGCTGACCGACAGCCAGGAGCGGGCACGTCGCGCGGAGGCCGCAGCGCGCGCGGGCAAGCTGTTACCGAGTTGGGAAGAAACCTCAGAAATCATCTCTAACAGATTGAAAGCATTGGCATGAGTGGCTTCGACAAGGACTGGCTGACACTCAGGGAGCCGGCAGACCGTGACGCGCGATCACCGTCACTCCTGCAGAGCTTTAACAGGTACATATCCTCCGCGCCGCCGCCGCGGACTATCCTGGACATCGGATGCGGGACAGGATCGACCTATCGGACACTCGCCCCCGCATTGCCAGACGCAACCTGGAAGCTTATCGACTATGAGGCTACTCTGCTGGAAGAAGCAAAGCGGCAGATCGGTGAAAAGGACAGCGTGGAGTTTCTCTGCCGAAATCTCAATCAGCTGGACAATGCCGTGCTCGATGGTGTGTCAATGGTGACGGCATCGGCTCTCTTTGATCTTTGCTCGGCAGAATTCAGCGACCGGTTTGCGGCCCAGCTTGTCGGTCGAAACATCGGGCTCTATGCCGCTCTTAATTATGACGGCCAAATGCAGTGGACGGTTCGACACCCCCTCGATGAGCAGGTGGTAGAGGCCTTCAACCGCCATCAGCACTTCGACAAGGGGTTCGGCACTGCACTTGGCCCAGACGCAACCGACCACCTGTCCTCCCTATTTGAGGCGAGCGGATTTTCCGTTAGCGTGGCCACGAGTCCCTGGCAGCTGCGCGGCGACATGGCCGAACTTCAAATGGCTTTTCTGGTAGGCCTGAAGCGGCCAATCCTCGAGATTGGCAACATCGAAGAGGCGGCGTTCAGTGAGTGGCTTGACTTCCGTCTGTCACAGATTGGCAGCGACGATAGCGTATGCATCGTCGGCCATACGGATCTTCTCGCTCTTCCGAACCTCTGACCGGTCCTCTGATTTAAGGCGACAGTCAAACAAAACGTCGCTGCCGAGCGAATAGACCTCGGCGGCGGGTCGGTGGGCGTTGCAGAGTTGGGCGATAGGCGGCAGCGAGATGCCGCAGGGGCCTGACCCAATGATGACGGGAGCGATTGCGACGTGAAGCCGATCGACGAGGTTGGCGTCGATGAAGCGGGCAATTGTCCTTGCGCCACCCTCCACAAGAATGCGTTTCAAGCCCCGCTGGGCAAGACTTTCAAGTATGTCGTTAGGATCAAGACCGGCGGCTCCGCGAGCGAGCTGTACCACATCGGCGCTATGCATCGTTTTTTGCGCGTCATGTCCCTGGATAACGATGACCGGCGCGCCGCCATCGTGGAACAGGCCTTCGTCGCCTGTGAGCTCTCCGCGGCAGTCGATAACGACGCGTGTTGGGCTCGGCCCACTGACCTCCCTCACCGACAATCGGGGGTTATCATTCTGCACGGTGCCAATGCCAACGATGACGGCATCCACCAGTGCGCGACAACGATGGAGGTGAGCCAGACCGTCAGGCCCGGATATGTCCCGGGCGTCCCCGCTTGGGGTCGCTACCCGGCCGTCCAGCGATTGACCGACCTGTGCCAGAACAAACCCGCCGCGAGCGGAAGCAACTGGTCCATACAGCGTCATTGCCGCCTCTGCCTCGGTTCTTCTTAGAGCATCCGCGCCATTGCGAATTGAAAGAAGCCGGTTCCAGAGCCTGTCAGTCATGTGAAGATTGCGCATCGACGTCCCTGTCTAGAGAATACGGTAAAGCGTGGTATCCCGGCGGATCACATGGTGGAAGATGACCGCCAACAGGTGTAACGCGAAAAGCGCCAAAACGATCCATGCGCTCCACTCATGTATCGCTGACAGAAGCGGGGCTATCTCGGGAGATTTCTCAATCGGGCTCCAGACAGGAAACAAACCGAACCATTGCAATGGAAAGCCGTGGGCGTTGGTGGCGAGAAAGCCCGACACCGGCATTATGATCAGAAACATGTAGATGAGACCGTGGACCGTATGTGCAGCGACGCGCTCGCCAAAACTCCCCTGAATAGGAGGGGCCGGCGCATAAAGCCGGGCGCCAACCCTCAGCAGCATGACCCAAAGCACGAGAAAGCCCAGACTTTCATGGACGAGATAAAAATCGAGTTTCACCTCGTCCTTTACGAAGCCGATCATAAGCCCCATCGGCCAGGTCATGAACACCAACAGGGCCACAATCCAGTGAAGAGCCCGCGAGACCCCGCTATATTTCGGCAACTGGTATGTCGAGTTATCGGCCATCATCTTCCTCCTCCAGGAATTGACGAGCCACATCATACCGGGAGAGGAGACGCTTTACGAGGACGGAAAAGAGCCTTCGGAAATCAGGGCCCTTCTGACGCTTCGATTAATCTGAAGACCTGCAGAACTTTGGCTTCAACCCTTGCTTAGTCTGGCGCATCAGAAGCTCATACGGCCAGGAAGCCACCATCCACGCTCAAAACGGCGCCGTTGACCATGGCCATATCAGACGACAGCACAGCGGCGATCGTGCGTGCGACATCGTCCACTTCGGCAAAACGACCGACCGGGTGACGGACCATCATCGGCTGGGATTTCACCGGGTCGCTCCATGCGGCCATTGCCAGTTCGGTGAGTGTTATGGTTGGCGCAACGGCGTTGACGCGAATGCCGTGCGGGCCAAACTCCTTGGCAAGAACGCGGGTCGCCCCCTCAAGACCTGCCTTTGAGGCGGCGTAGCACAGATGTTCGGCAAAGCCACGGTGCCCGGCAATCGAGGTGATGTTGACGATGGCACCGCCGCCGCCCGCGGCAACCCGCGCGCGCCCGAACTCCTGGCAGGTGATGAGGGCTGCCCGTAGGTTGATGCCCATAACGGCGTCGTAGCCTGCCTCGGTCATGTCGAAACTGGATTCCAGCACATTGATGCCGGCGCTGTTAATTAGAAAATCCGCAGTTCCGGCCTGTGCCATTGCCCGACGCGTCGCAGCCGGATCTGCAAGATCCACGACCACAGAGCGCCCGCCGATTTCAGCGCGAAGACTGTCGAGATCCGACGCAGTCCGGCTCAGCGCGATGACTTCGGCTCCACGCTCCGCCATGGTTCTGGCGCAGGCGCGACCGATGCCCTTGCCCGCGCCGGTGATGATGACGGATTTGCCTGAAAACTGCATGATATACTCCTCCTGATATGCATGTATTGCAGCGGATTAATGAGAGCCTGCGGTCAAAAGCGGTTCGATGTCGTCCCGCACCACTCGCGCAAGTTCCTGAATTTTGAGGAAGGCCTTGTAGCGTGCTTCATGCAAAGCCCGGACGGGGCCAGAGGCCGGTATACTACGACCCCAAACACTGGACATGGCGGGCATTGCGGTTTGCAAATCCGGATATGTTCCCGCAGCAACGGCAGCCAGCATGGCCGAACCCAACAGCACCGGCTCAGGGCATGCGGTTACCTCAACAGGAATTCCGGTTGCATCCGCGAGAATCTGACGGGTCAGCTTATGAGTACCAGCACCGCCAGAGACCGAAATGGAGGAAATGGAAATGCCATGTCTGGCCTGCGTATCGATGATCTGGCGCAGACCGTAACCAAGGCCGCACAGCCCGGCGACATAGAGTGCGACCAGACTGTCAACACCGGTTTCCATTCCCAAACCCATTACCACAGCACGCGCGGCGGGATCGGCGAAGGGGGCGCGGTTACCGAGAAACTCCGGAACGACGTTCAACTGTCCCGCAACGAAAGCGGCGTTGGATGGCTCATCCACAGATGCCAGCGCTCGTGCCGCCAGCCACTGCGGCAATCCAAGGCCTTCTTGTCCTGCATTGGTTCTTGCCTTGTCGGCATAGGGGTGGAGGCTGAGCAATTGGTCGATCGCAGCGCCAGCGGCGGACTGGCCACCTTCATTGAGCCACATGCCGGGCACCATGGCGGAGTAGTATGGCCCCCACACGCCTGGAACGGAGACTGGCTCCGTTGTGGTCGTCATCGTGCAGGATGACGTGCCGAAGACATAACCCAGACAGGCAGCGGGATTTTCTGCGCCGCCACGAGCAGCGACGGTACCGATACCGCCAGCATGGGCGTCGATGAGCCCTGCCCCGACGGCGATGCCTGGGCGCAAGCCCATTGCCATGGCTGCATCATCGTTCAGCCCCGCGCCAAGCGGCGTGCCGGGAGGAACGACACGCGCACCGATCCGCCTGAAGCCATCTGCGGAAAGGTCGCCCAAGCCTATCTTTGCGAAATAGTCTTCGTCCCAGCGGTTCTCATGAGCGAGATAGGTCCATTTGCAGGTGACCGTGCAGGAGGAACGCTCCAGTGCGCCCGTGGATTTCCAGGTCAGGAAGTCCGTGAGGTCGAAGAAATTGCGGGCGCTTGTATAAACCTCCTCACGGTTTTCCTTGAGCCAAAGGAGTTTGGGTGTTTGCATTTCTGGCGAGATGACGCCGCCGACATAGGACAGAACGGCATGGCCCATCTGGTTGATGCGTCGAGCCTGCCCGATGGCCCGATGATCCATCCAGACGATGATATCGCGTTCAGGGTAGGCTTTATCACCCACCCCGCCACTTGCGCCCTCGACCACCAAGGAGCAGGTCGCATCAAAACCAAGGCCGACAACGGAGGCCGCATCAACGCGGGCTGCATCCACGGCGTCGCGAACAGCGGCGCACACCGCATTCCATATCTGAGCGCTCGATTGCTCCACATGCCCGTTGTCGTCGCGAAATATCAGGATGTCATGCTTGGCCGAGGCCAACATCGTGCCGGTAGCATCGAAAACGCCAGCCCGGGCAGAGGCTGTGCCGACATCGACGCCAACAAAATATCCACTCATAACATCCTCCTGTTAAACTCGTCGCGCCGTGTCCACAGGACAGGCGCGACGACACTTTCCTCAAGCTTAGACGCGATCAAAATTGGTCGGCAACACCAGCATATCGCGGATCGTGACATTGCGATTGCGTGTGAGGATATATTCCACAGCATCAGCGACTTCGCTCGGCTCGATGATGCTGCCGGATTCCTTGGCGGCGCGGAGATTTTCCTCCGGCCAGTCTGCCAGCAGCGCGGATGATACGGGACCCGGCGACACCTGGGAGACGCGTACACCATGCGGGATCATCTGACGGCGCATCGTCTGCACGAAGCAGGTGATCGCCCATTTGGAGCCAGCATAGACGGGCTCCCAATGGGTTGGAAAATGGCCCGCGATTGAACTTGTGACGATGATGTCGCCGGTCTTGCGTTCGCTCATATGCGGCACGACGGCGTGGACATTCTTCATGACGGCGTTGATGTTGAGGTTCAACATGCGGTCGATTTCTTCTGCCGTCGTTTCGGTGAGATCGCCGCCGATGTAGGTTCCGGCGTTGCAGTAGAGAATGTCGATATGATCGACCTTCTCAAGGACCTCAGGGATCATCGCGGCACAGCTTTCGGCATCGAGCAGGTTGGTCACTTGCGGAATGGCATTTTTACCGAGTTTGGCGACGAGTTCATTCAGGGCTTTCTCGTTCCAGTCGACCATGACGACGGTGCAGCCATTGGCTAGCAGCTTTTCGGTGGTCGCAAGGCCGATGCCCGAGGCAGCGCCGGTAATGACGGCAATCTTGCCTTCCAGTGATTGGGCCATGTTGGTTCTCCTGTGATTTTAAGGTTGGGAGGTAGTCGATCAGCGCCATTCGCGGGCAATGTAGATGGCGAGAAGGATGATGAAGCCGCGAATAATGTCCTGCAGGTATGGGTTGATCCCCATGAGGTTGAGGCCATTATTGAGGATGCCAAGCAGCACGGCACCGATGAGCGTTCCGAGTATGAGCCCCCGTCCGCCCGCAATTGCGGTGCCGCCGAGAACGACCGCCGCGATGGCATCGAGTTCGAAGCCCACGCCGGCATTCGGCTGTCCGGACATAAGACGACCAGTCAGAATGATGGCGGCAAGGCCGGCAGTCAGACCGGAGATGACGTAAACGGCAAGCTTGATGCGTCCCGTCTTGACGCCCGACAGTTTCGCAGCCACCTCGTTGCCGCCGATGGCATAGACATGCCGCCCGAAGGCGGTGCGTTCCAGAAGGACCCAGGCCAGCGCGTAGACCAGGACCATTGCGATAACCGGAACTGGGATGATGCCGATACGGCCGACGCCGAACCATGAAATCCACGATGGCAAGCCGGAGATCGGATAGCCGCCCGAATAGATCAGACCCGCGCCGCGGGCAATGCCCATGGTGGCAAGGGTGACGATGATGGCAGGCATACGTCCCCAGGCAACCAGCGCCCCGTTGAACAGTCCCAGCGCGACGGCGAGGCCGACACCCGCAAGCAAACCCACCCAGCCTGGCATACCGAACTTTACCATCAAGCCAGCGGCGATTGTGCCTGCAAGCGCCATGACGGCACCCACGGACAGATCAATGCCTCCGGTCAGGATGACGAAGGTCATGCCGACTGCGAGGATCGCCACGATTGAAACCTGCCTCAGCACATTGAGAATATTTGATACGGAAAAGAAGTTATCCGAGGCAAAACCCATCAGCAGCGAAACCACGATCAGGCCTGCCAATGGCAAGGCCAGCGGCGAGTGAATGATGGATTTCCAGACGGGCGTCGCGGCCTCCTGCGCCTGCGCGCCAGTGATAGCGTCAGCATCATGCGACATGTTGTGTCCTCCCGGTTGTTGCGTGGGTCATCACCGTCTCGGAGGTGATCGCGTCGCCTTCCACGGTGGCGACAATGCCTCCCGAGCGGAAAACGCAGACCCTGTCAGACATGCCGATCACTTCCGGCAGCTCCGACGAAATCATGATGATGGAATGGCCCTGCGCGGTGAACTCGCGCATCAGCTGGTAAATCTCGGTTTTGGCGCCGACATCGATGCCGCGTGTCGGCTCATCGAAAATCAGTACCTTCATGTTGTGGTTGATCCAGCGCGCAATCACGACCTTTTGCTGATTGCCGCCTGAGAGCGTGTCGACCCGCACATGCGGGTGCGGCGCCTTCACACGGACGCTGTGCATCGCAGTGCGGGTGTCGCTCAATTCGCGGCGGCGGTTGATAAAGAAATGGCCGAGGAGATATTTGCCGTAATTGTTAAGCGAGACGTTTTGGAGGATGGGAAAGCTTGTAATAAGCCCCTGTTCCTTTCTGCTTTCCGGCAGCAAACCAATACCGGCGGCGAGAGCCTCCGAAGGATCGGCAAAGCGTATCTCGACTCCATTCATTCGCAGCTTGCAACGCGCTGCCGGATAAGCACCCAGCATGGCGAGTGCCGTTTCCGTCCGCCCGGATCCCACAAGCCCGGAAAAGCCAAGAATTTCTCCCTGCCGGAGTTTAAAGCTGGACACGGGGCCACCTTTGGCAAGTTGAACCTCCTCGACATCAAGGACGGTCTTGGCCTCAGCGGGAATGACCGGCTTTGGCGGAAAACTGTTTTCGATCCGGCGCCCCACCATCATCTCGACAAGCCGCGACTGGTCGACGTCAGCGACATCGCAGGAGGCGACATATTCGCCGTCGCGGAGCACCGTAATGCGGTCGCAAATCTCGAAGATTTCCTCCAGATGGTGCGAGATGAAAATGATGGAAACACCCTGAGCACGAAGGCTTCTCATGACATGGAAGAGGTGTTCCACCTCCGTTGGTGTCAGTGTTGCCGTCGGCTCGTCAAGCACGAGGATGCGTGCATCGAGCGCCAGCGCCTTTGCAATCTCTACAAATTGCTGTTCGGCGACGGAAAGGTTGCGAATGGGAACCCCGAGCGGAATTGTGATGCCAAGCTGCTTCATGATTTCGCCAGCACGCTTGCGCATGGCAGCGCGCTTCATGAAGCCCAGACCATTGCAGAGTTCGCGCGCGAGAAACATGTTCTCGACCGCGTTGAGATAAGGAACCAGCGAAAACTCCTGGAAAACCACGCCGATACCAGCATTGATGGCCTCGTTATAATCGGCAAACTGGCGCTTCTCTCCATCGATCCAGATCTCGCCTTCGCTGGGCTTGAGAATGCCGCACAGGATCTTCGTCAGCGTTGACTTGCCAGCGCCGTTCTCGCCCAGAAGCGCATGAACCTCGCCCGCGTTCACCGTCAGATCGACACCGTGCAGGACCTCGATCTTGCCGAAGCTTTTCTTGATGCCTCTTAGTTCGAGCATTGTTTCCTCCAGCAATTACATGGACAAGCATCACCCCCGCCCTAAGGCGAGGGAGATGCAGGCGAAGCCGCTTACCAGCTAAAGCCGGCAGCGTTTTCCTTGGTGACGGGGCGCACGTCGATTGGAACTTCCTTTGGCACGACGCGGGCACCCCACTTCTGGGCAAGCGCCATGGCAAGGCCGACACGCACCTGGTCACGTGGGAACTGCGCCGTGGTCTGGACGAATGGCGTACCCTCAGCGATGGCCTGTACTGCCTCCGGGGCACCGTCGACGGATGTCAGCTTGACATCACGACCAGCCCCCTGGATTGCCGCAAGAGCACCCATTGCGCCGCCGTCATTGACGGAGAAGATGCCCTTTAGGTTTGGACGCGACTGCAACATGTTCTCGACCACGCCGAGCGCGACCGAGCGATCCTGACGACCGTTTTGCGTATCGACCAGCTTGATGCCCTTGAATTCCGCAAGAGCTTCCTTGCAGCCTTCGACGCGCTGAAGAATTGGTACGACGGGAATACCATCTAGGATGGCGACCTCGCCCTCGCCGTTTATTGCCTTGCCGAGCGCCTGGCACGACTGGTAACCGGCATCCTTGTTCTTGGACCCAACAAACGTATCGACGGGGCCGTTTGCGTTGGCATCAACGGCAACGACAATCACATTTTGTGCCTTGGCGGCCTGCACGGCGGCTTCGACGCCAGCTGAGTCAGTGGGGTTGATAAGGAGAATGTCGATCTTCTGTTGCAACATGTCCTCGACATCGGAGATCTGCTTTGCAACGTCGTGTGCAGCGTCGGTGACGATCACCTCAGCACCGATGGCCTTTGCGGCTTCGTCCAGAGCTTCTTTCATGGACACGAAATAAGGATTGTTCATTTCCTGAAAGGTCATGCCAATCTTGAGTTTGGCGTCCTGCGCAAGAGCCGAACTTGCAGCTAACGTCGCGACGGCAATCGACAAAGCGGTCAATGTCTTTTTCATCCCGGTTTCCTCCCTGTGGACGACGACAGGCAAAGCCTGTCCGTTTCCGGAAAGCACCATGCCTCCCGAATTGATGATCCCCGCGGTGGGGTATGGTTGAGTTTCGCTTATCCGGTGGCTCTGAAGGCCTCGTTGGCGTTAAAGGTGGCGCGGAATTGCGAAGGCGGCATTCCCTTCAGCTTCTGGAAATGCCTGTTGAAATTGGACAGGTTGGAAAAGCCGATCTCATAGCAGATTTCGGCAATCTTCACCTCGGGTCGCGTCAGGAGCGCAAGGCACGCCAGATCGACCCGCAACTGGTTGCGGTAACGGACCAGCGTCGTACCGGTATGGCGCTTGAATGCCCGTGAGAATGAACTTGGACTGCGTCCCACCATCTCGGCCAGATCGCGCTCATCGATATCGTCGGTCAGATGTTCACGCAGATAGGCAATCGCGCGGTTGACGCCGCCCTCATTGATGTTGGAAAGATCGAGTTCGTAACTCAAGCTGGCCAGAACTTCCGGTTCAGGCGCAGTTGCCAGCACATCGAGAATTTCCCAGAACAGCGCCAGACGTTTGAGACCGCGCGTTTCAATCAGCGTCTCTATCAACGGCCGCACCGTATCGCTCGTGCCCTTGTCGAATAGCAAACCACGGCGGCTGCGCTCCAGAAGCGGAACCACCGCCTCCATCTCCGCCATGCCGGCAATGCTATCTTCCACGAATTTCTGCGGGAACTGGATGACCAGCGAGCGAGCGGGCACGATTTCGCCCGGCTCAATGTCTGATATCCAGTTCTGCGGCAGGTTCGGACCGGTGACGATCAACTGCCCCGGCTCGAAGCGACCGATATGATCGCCGATATAAAATCGACCCGATGTCGCAACAACCAGATGGATTTCATATTCGGGGTGGTAGTGCCAGCGGACGGTCCGAAATGGATAGCCGTGCGTCCACGCTGCGAAGGATTCGCCTTTGCGGATATGAACGAGTTCCAGATCGGGTTGCACAGCGTCTCCTCCTACCGAGCGCGAAATCCAGCTATCCAAAACTGCAAACCTCCGATTTTGCAGTTTTTGTCAGCACGGAGATATTAAGCACTGATATTGCTACGCATCTACATCAACGCGGAATTTAAGCTGATACTTTTTTGACAATTGAATGCGCAAGAACTTCCAGCAAAGTGTGCAAGCCATGCAAGGAATTTGCTGGGCGCAGCGCGGATTCTGACATTGCCAACAAGGCCTTATCTCGGTGCCGTTGGCTGTCGGGAGCGCGTATTTGTGAAGGTATTCGCCGCAAATGGCGGCCGGGTGTAACGGTGGCGACTTGTCCCACCGTTACAGTTTTTGTCCAGATGTCAGTGACCGAGCACGAAGCGGGAGAAGGCGAGCGAGTTTCTCGCAGCCTCATCCATCCGCGCCTCGTCAGCGCCATTGCTGAGATCTCGCCAGACCCGGATATCTGAACCGATGGTGCCGCCTGTCTTGACGAAGGGTTCCATGACGACAGCGCCGGTATAGTTGATCTCGCGAAGCGCTGTACCGATTTCATGCCAAGGCATTCTGCCTGTGCCTGGTACACGACGGTTGCTTTCGCCGGTGTGGAAATGGCCAAGCAAGGGCCCTGCGGTGCGGATCGCATCGCCGAAGCTGTCTTCCTCGATATTCATATGGAACGTATCGAGCATGACCTTGACGTTGGACTTGCCAACATCCTTCACGAAAGCGACGCCCTCGGCAGCGGTGTTGAGAACGTGGTTTTCAAAGCGGTTGAGGACTTCGATGCACAGATTGATGCCGAGATTGCTGGCGAAATCGGCAATGTCGTGAATGCCTTCCACGCCGCGCGCGCGATCACCCACCTTATCGACAGGCTGTGAATAATCGACCGGCCAATAGGAATGCAGCGCGCCGCCGATCGTCTTGATGTCGAGCTTGGCAACATTGGTCAGCGTCTGTTCGAAGAATAACTTGCCTGCCTGACGCACAGCGACGTCTGGCGAAGACAGGTTCTTGCTCTTGGAAGGGCCGATGCCAGCGGTCAGGATAATGCCGTTATCTTTGGCACTCTGCTTGATCTCGGCCAGTTCCGCATCGCTGTATTCATTGATGTGATGGGCCGCGACTTCGATGACGTCGAAGCCAAGCTTGGCGACCTTTTCCACATAGGGGCCGAACTTGGCGCTCCACTCATGTTCCCAATAGGAGTAATAAATGCCGTGTTTCATGGTAACTCTCTCGATTAACAGATGAGGGATAAGCTATTGAAATAGTTTGGAAGGTTCAGTGCGATCACTCGCAGGTTCTAGCCAGCGTCGGGGTTCTTTACCCGCATGTCAGGCTCGTCGCTGCCGGAGATGATCGCGCGACCATTGGGAAGGTCGTTTTCCTCGACCTTCCTGGTGATATCGGCGTCACCAAGCCCAAAGCTGCGCCATCTTTCGCGGAGCCCGCTGCGGAGGTCATCCTCGGCGACATCAACGAAGACAGTGAGATCGAAAATCGGCTTCAGCAGGTTCCACGGCTCCTGCCGTGAGAGCAGGTAATTGCCTTCACACACAATGATGTTGACGGATTGCGAGATCAGCCTGCCTCCCGCGCGGGCAATCTCGATTGAGCGATCAAAGACAGGGACCGCCACCACATCATCCTCATTCGCCTTCAGGCGCTTGAGCGTATGACGCAGGCCATGCGCATCAAACGTATCGATTGCGCCCTTGTAAGGCAGGCGGCCCATGTCTTTCAGAACAGCATCATCGTAATGAAAGCCATCCATGGGGAAGAGTGCCGCCGAGACGCCGCTTTCACCGTTCAGAACGTCGACGACCTGCTCGGCAATCGTTGATTTTCCCGAGCCCGGTGCTCCGGCAATGGCGATCATGAGCCGCCAACCTTTATTCTCCGCAAATTGCTGGAGTGTCCGTGCGGCAATCTCGCGTGCACTATCTTCTACGCTACTCAATGTGACCTCTTCACAATCCGAAAAACAACGGTGACTGGCGTGCCAACGAAGGCTCAGAAAATTCCGTACTGATCCGCCTTGTCGCGCAGGAAGGCGACGCCCTTGTCCAGAACCTCGTCCCTATCGCGCGCGACGGGACGCCAGGTGGAAATGGAACCTGCCATCTCTGCCTGCATGGTAACGAAGCTCTCAAGCGTCAGCAGGCCCTTGAAGCCAATGGCCGCGAGCGCCGCGAAAATCTCATCCCATGCAATATTGCCAAAGCCCGGCGTGCCGCGATCGCTTTCCGACATGTGCATGTATTTCAGGTGATCGCGCGCAGCGATGATGCCGTTGGCGACACCCTTCTCTTCCATATTCATGTGGAATGTATCGAGGTGGACGAAGACGTTATCCAGTCCGATGCGCTCGACCATATCCACCGCCTGCTGCGCCGAATTGATGAGGTGGCTCTCATATCGATTGACGGCCTCGACGCCGAATTGCAGGCCGAGCGTCTTGGCATGGCGAGCCGCAGCGCCGAGTGCACGGGTCAGATTATCATACTCGCGCTCAGTCGGCGGAAAGCCGGTCCGCTCATTCGTGCCGCCGAAGGTAACGCCCGTCAGCGCCACAGCACCGATTTCAGATGCCTTGTCCAGAGCGGCAGTCAGATGCTCGATTGCAGCGTCGGGGCGAACGGAGGCCCAGGCATGTTCCGGCAGAACCAGCGAGCATGCTGCACCGATCTTATGCTTTTCGAGAAGCGCACGGCTGTGCTGTGCATCGACAGTTGGAATATCGATCAGCGGTATTTCGATGTAGTCCTGGCCGTAGCTTGCAGCACCGGCAATCGCCCGCTCAGCGCCCTCGTGGTCCCACTTGGTCGACCACACCATTGCGTGAATGCCAAAACCCTTCACGTCACACCTTCTTTCTACGAGACAGGAAGTAAGAGGATGCGATTGTGCGTGCCGCCATGACGACGATCATCAACACACCCCAGAGAGCCGTTGCCAGATGCTGATTGGCACCCATCAAATTGAGACCCGATGACAGAAGCTGCAGCACGACCAGCGCGACGAAGACCGGCAGCACGCGTCCAAAGCCCCCGAACGGATTGATGCCGCCCAGAAACGCCGCCAGCACCGTGATCAGCAGGTAGGATTCACCGTGGCCTATGCGCACCGAGTTGAAGCGGGCCATCATGATGATACCAGCGACGGCGCACATCATGCCTGACAGCGTATAGACGAGAATGAGGATGCGGCGCGTGTTGAGGCCGGAATAGGCCCCGGCTTCGATGTTTGACCCGATCATCAACAGGCCAAAACCAAGCTTGCTGCGCGTCAATAACACCTGCCAGAGCGCCACACAGGCGATGAAAATGAGGAGCGGCACGGGGACGCCGAGGATCAGGCCATGACCGATTGGGGCGACATATTCGGGAAAGCCGGAGACGTCTCCGCCGTGCGTTAGAAACTCCCCCAGACCGCGCAGGAAGATCATCATGGACAGCGTGATGAGGATCGGATGGGCGCGGGTGTAGGCAATCGCCGCGCCGGTCATCAAGCCTGCGGCACCACCGGTCGCAAGTGCGGCTACGACGGCGAGCGCGAAGGCGCCGGCTGGCGCATCTACGCCGCCATACATCTGAAGCACACCGGCAGCGGCAAGGCCCGACAGGTTGGCCGTGAAGGTAACGGAGAGGTTGATACCGCCAGTCAGAAGCGGCAGCAGCATCGCCAGCGTCAAAAGCCCAAGTTCAGGCAGCTGGAATGCCACTGAACCGAAGGTGCCAAGCGACAGAAAGTTATCCGCGCCTAAGCCAAAGATCACCGTCACGGCGAAGAACGCGATGATCGGTCCGGCCATGTCAGCGCCGAATGCGCTGTTGAATTTCTGGATGAGCGACGACATCAGCGTGCACCCCTCTTCTGTAGATTGCCCTTGGAGAAGAAAGGCAGAAGTTTATCGATGCGTGAGGAGGAAAGCGTGATGGCCACGAGAATGATGGCACCGACGATCATTTTGAAGGCGAAGGGCGAGACGCCCATCAGGTTCAGGCCGTTCTGCGTAATCGAAACCATGAGAACGCCGAGAACGCAGCCAATGACAGAACCCTTGCCGCCGCCAAGACGCGCACCGCCCAGAACAGTCGCGGCAAGCACGTCCAGTTCACGGCCATAGAGCGCATTGGGCACGACCTCTTCCGCGTAATGCGCCTGCATCAGCCCGGCAATCCCAGCCATCAGGCCCAACCAGCCGAAGGAAATGTAGTGCATGGCGCCGATATTGATGCCGAAGCGGCGCGCACCCTCGGGATTGTCGCCAAAGGCATAGAGCTGGCGGCCGATCGTGGTGCGGGAAATCATGAACCAGGTGGCGATGCAGCAAAGGATCATCACGACGACGGGTAGCGTCAGTTCCAGCCAGGAGCCATCGGCCATCTCGCGTTCGTAGAAGACGACGCGTGTCGTGAGCCAGTCCGGCAGATTGTAGATGGAAACACCCTTCGTGAAGAACATCAACAGGCCGAAGAAGATGTTGAAGGTGGAAATCGTCGCGACGATGGAGATGATCCGCAGCTTGTAGACGAGCAGCGCATTGATGAGGCCAAGGCCAATGCCGACCGCGCCTGCAATGATGAAGCCTTCCGCCCAGTTGCCGCCACCCAGCGCGCCGATAGCGAGAGCCGTGACATATTGCACGACCGAGGCAGCGACCGCGAAGGATATGTCGATCCCGCCTGAGATCAGCACGACGAGAAGGCCGACGGCGAAAATGATGTTGACGGAAGAGACATTGAGAATGTCGAAAGCGTTGGAGATCGTAAAAAAGCGGTCCGTCGCCAAGGACAGGGCGGCGGACAAAACGATCATCACGGCCAGAAGCGTGAACTCTGTCGTATGGCCCAGCATCAACCTACGCATAGACTGCTCCTTCCAGATCCGTCAGCGACATCTGCCGCGGATCATATGTCGCCTTGATCCGGCCCTCGGCCATATGGATGATGCGATCGGTATTGAAATAGACTTCCGGCGGCTCATCCGAGATGAGGATGATCGAAAGACCATCGGCGGCGAGCTTGCGCACGATATCGAAGATGCCTGCCCGCGCACCGACATCGACGCCGACTGTAGGAGCATCGAGGATGAGAAGCTTCGGGCCGATGGCCAACCACTTGGCAATCGCCACGCGTTGCTGGTTGCCGCCAGACAGGGTCCGGATCGGATCTTCCGGCTCGCCGATCTTGACGCCAAGCGCGGAAATCCAGTTAGAAACGACACTCCGCTTCTTCTGAGGCGAGATGAGCCCGGCAGACAGGATGCGATCCAGCGACGCCATAACCAGATTGTCGGCAATGGATTGCGGCTGGTTGAGGCCGAGAGAAAGCCGGTCTTCGGAGAGATAGGCTACCCCCGCACGAATCGCATCGCGATTCGAGCCAAAGCTTACCTTTTCTCCATTCAGGATGATTTCTCCGGAATGCGGCTTGTGCATTCCAAACAGCGTCAGCGCAAGTTCCGTGCGTCCGGCACCCAAAAGGCCGGTGACGCCTAGGGTTTCGCCGCGCCGCAGTTCAAAGGAAATATCCTCGAATTCATTGTTTCGGGAGAGATTGCGCACGGACAGGACGACGGGCTGGTCGTCGTGATCAGCAGCCACGACGGCGTTGTCGAAATTCCGTCCGGTCATCAATTCCGTGACACGAGACTGCGTCATGCCTTCTACCGGAAACACGCCGACGAGCTCGCCATCGCGCAACACGGTCATCCGGTCGGAAATCTCAAGCACTTCCGCGAGGCGGTGCGACACGAAGACAACCGCAACGCCCGAGGCCGAGAGGTTGCGGACGATGTCGATGAGGTAATCCGTCTCCGATTGCGTCAACGATGCCGTCGGCTCGTCCATGAAGACCAGCCGCGCTTCACCAACCAATGCGCGGGCAATGGCGACGATCTGGCGCTGGGCAATCGGCAATTCTTTCAGCGGCAGATGGAGATCGAGCGAAACGCCGAGGCGGGCCAAAGCCTTCTCTGCGGCAGCTTCCATGGCGCGCTTGTTCACAAGACCGTATTTGCCGCTGACGGCATATTGGAAGCCGATGTTTTCAGCGACCGTCATTTCACCAAACAGCGCCAGATCCTGCCAGATCACCTGAATTCCAAGTGACTGCGCCAGACTCGGCGTCATGGCGGTAATGGGCTGGCCGTCGAAGAAGAACTCGACACCCTCTTCCGGTTTGTAGACGCCGGTGATGATCTTGATGAGCGTGCTCTTGCCGCAACCATTTTCACCGGCAAGGCAGTGCACTTCGCCCGGATTGACTTCGAAGGCAACGCTTTTCAAAGCGCGAACACCACCGAATGTCATCTTGACGTTTTTGAGGGACAGGAGCGGTCCGGCGCTCGTCATGGCAAATCTCTTCGCTCAGCCGCCTTTAAGCGGATGCTGTTGATCAGATGTTGAAAGGGGGCCGCGCCAAACAGAGTTGACGCGGCCCAGGCCTTCGGGAGGAACTAGAGGCCCATGGAAACCAGCTTGTCGATGCTTTCCTTGTCGATCTTCAACAGCTGATCGACCACGATGGTGTTGCCTTCAGGCGCAATCTTGCCAAGGCCCGGAATGTCGTCACCCGCCTTCGGCACCTGGCCCTTGGCGATAAGGTCCGCAAGCGTGATGAACACTTCACCGGCCTGCTTCGGGTTCCACATAAAGCCGCCCGTCAGAGCACCTGATTTGATGAGCTTTGCGCCCTGCCCCGGCGAGAACGGTCCGATGACGAAGACCTTGCCATCCTTGCGACGCTCTTCAACGGCGCGACCTGCGCCAATCGGGCCCTGCGAACCAAAAGCGAGGAAGCCCTTGAGATCGGCATTTGCCGCCATCAGATCAAGCGCCGTGGAACGGCTCTTGTCGACGTCTTCGGCCACGCCGTAACGGTCGCCGATCAGCTTCATGTCGGGATAGTTGGCCTTGATATAGGCAATGGCGCCATCGGCCCAGGCATTGTGAAGCGGCACGGTCAGCGAGCCGACGAACACCGCGTAAGAACCCTTGCCGCCCATCTTCTCGGCCAGCAACTTGCCGTGCGCTTCACCAAAACCCTTGGCGGAAGCGAGTTCGAAATCCCAGTTCGCGCCAACCTGCTTTGGCGATTCATGGGTGATGACCTTGATACCGGCATCCTGAGCTTTCTTCAGGACAGGCTCCAGCACCTTTGCGTCATTCGGCACAACGCCGATAACATCAACCTTCTGCGCGATCAGGTCTTCGATAGCGCGAACCTGAAGTGCTGGATCAGCGCTCGTTGGGCCGACCATGAAACCCTGTACGCCGAGCTTGGCGCTCTGTTCCTTTATACCGGCTTCCATGGCGTTGAACCAGGGAATGCCACCAATCTTGACGACGACACCGACCTTTGGCCCATCGGCCAATGCGGTGGACGCGAGTAACGCAAGCGAAAGGCCGACTGCGGCCGCAATTATCTTATTCATGGATGCTCCTCCTCCAAAAACATTCCAGCGAGCAAGGATAGGCGCTCCAACGCCTTAACCTCCAGCCTCGAAACCCGAGACACTGCTCTGCCACTCCCATAGCAACAACCATCTGCGCAATCGGTATTGCAAAGTTGCACAATCGATGGTGCATTGAACATAACACGGTTATGCCTTTCGTCAAGAGGACGAATATCCTAACAATCGGAATCATTCGGAGGATGTGATGACGGACCAGAGCTCCAAGAAAGCCACTATTTACGACCTGTCGGTTTTATCAGGCGCATCGGCATCCACCGTCAGCGCCGTTTTGAACGGATCGTGGCGCAAACGGCGTATTTCACAGGAGACTGCGGAAAAGATTCTCTCGCTTGCCAAGGCCGAGCGCTATACAGCCAATCTTCAGGCCCGTGGCTTGAGAAGCTCCAAATCAGGGCTCGTCGGTTTGCTGGTACCCGTCTATGACAACCGCTTCTTCTCATCCATGGCGCAAACCTTTGAAGCTCAGGCGCGGTCGCGTGGTCTGTCGGCGATGGTCGTGTCAGGTCGGCGTGATCCAGATGAGGAGCGCAGGACTGTCGAAACACTCATCGCCTATTCCATCGACGCGCTGTTTATCGCTGGCGTCAAGGACCCGGATGGTGTCCACCAGATCTGCGCCAGCGCGAAGCTGCCGCATGTCAACATCGACCTTCCTGGCAAATTCGCCTATTCGGTGATTTCGGACAACCGCAATGGCGCAGAAGCGCTGACCGACGCAATCCTTCGCCACGCATCCCGAAACGGCGACTTCAGCGCGGAAGAAGTCGTGCTGTTTGGTGGCCATGACGACCACGCGAGCCGCGAGCGAATTGCGGGCTTCCATGCAGCAAAGCGAGCGTTTTTCGGCACCGAAGGCAGCGGCGACATTGAGGTTACGGGCTATTCGCCGCGCATGACCGAACTGGCCTTCGAACGCTTCTTTTTGCGCGAAGGCCATTTGCCGCGGTGTCTGTTCATCAACTCGTCCATCAATTTCGAAGGGCTTCTACGTTTTCTCGGACGGTACGATGTGGACATGTTCAAAGACATCGTCGTGGGATGCTTCGACTACGACCCCTTCGCATCCTTTCTGCCATTCCCTGTCTATATGGCAAAACCGAACATTTCAGAGATGCTGGAGCGGGGGTTTGAATTGCTTGAGGCGGCGCCCGATCATCCGGAGATTACCGTGATCATGCCGCAACTGGTCCCACCACGCACAGCACTGACCGGACCACTCGATGAAATCAAAGACCCAACGCAAATGTAAGCGTTGGGACAAGGCAAAGCGACGATTATCGGTAACGAGCCGGACAGGCGATCAGGGCCGACGTATGTCTTCCTGCATCACACCAAAATGGTCGAGAATTATCTGTACGTTTCTGCGGTGAGATTTGAAATACAGATCGAAGACGTCTCCGAGCAGAGGGACGCTGCCTACACAGGCATCCAGCGCAATGTTTCCCACCATCCGCGAAAGCTTCTCTTTGGGAACACCAAGACGACGCGCTTCATTGACGATGTAAAGACCAATCATCGCACCTGCGCCGTCACCGATCACAGGCACGAGTCCGAACACCGAGTCGGCGCCAAGACGAAGTTTCGTTCCGGGGATGCCGATGGCTGTATCCATCAGTCTCGCTATCCGCGCGAGGCGGCGGATGCGTTGCAGGCGTTGTTCGCCGCCCAATGCGGTGTACGCTGCACCCTTGTCAAAATCGCTTGCGCTCCATGAACCTGCCAATGGCATAGCCTCCAAATCGGGACATTTCCCGTCATAAAGGAATGGGGAGTGCGAGAATTCGTTTCAAGGGCTTCAGTGTGACTTTCGCCACCGAGCCACATAGCGGCACATAGTGCCCGCTCAGGTAAAATGACGCCTGAAAAGGAAAGGGCCGCAATTTGCGGCCCTTTGAACGATTAGAACTGACGGCGGAAGCCGACTGTCAGAGCGTGGCTGCTGAAGTCTGTGCTTGAGGTGGTGCCGTCGACAGCCGTGAAATCGAAATCATCGGCAGCTGTGTAGCGGTAACCGATATCGAATGTGGTGTTGGTGAACAGGCTCACATCACGGAAGAAGGAAATCGAGCTGAGCTCGATGCCCACGCCTGCGTCAAGGTGGTAAGCAAACTTCGTGTCGTCATCATCAAGTACGACGCCGGTAGCGGAAACGCCCTGACGACGAAGCTCGAGGTTCATGGCACCGACGCCGCCGCCGAAGTAAGGCGTGAAGGCCGTGCCAGTCGGGACGTCCATGTAAGCATTGACATAGCCCTGGATCGCACGGGCCGAGCCGAAGGAATCATTGCCTGCGCCAAAGCCGCCCACGAAATGCTCATCAACATCTGCGCGGCCATAGCCGACTTCAAGTTCGATACGTGGAGACACGAAGCCGTAGGAGCCGAAGCTGTAACCTGCACGCAATGCGCTGTAGGTGCCCATGTCGTATTCGCTTCTGATATCAGTGCCAAAAGCGGAGAAATCGAGGTCGTCCATGAATGTCAGGCTGCTGACAGAGCCAAGATAGAACCCACCTGGGTTTGCCACTGTCGCTGCAGGTTCGGTCTGAACGGCGAGATCTGCGGCAGAAGCAGACGAGCCGAGCAATGCCAAAAGGCCCGCGCACTTCAAGAGATATCTCATTTGAAAACCTTTCTGAATCAGCCCCCGCCGATGCGGCCAGATTGGTTGTTCCCGCGGTTGCTGTCCACTTCGACTTTCATTTTCTAATGTTATTGAAAACTAAAATCAGAGGCGCGTTGCAGCTTGGCAACGCATTTCCCTTGAAAGCCGCAAGCACGCCCCTGATCAAAAGCTCAGATTTCCTTCAAAGCCGCAAACAGGCTTTGGTGCGCGGACCCGGCTTTGTAGAAGATAGCGGGACGACCGAGAGGGGCAGCAACTGACACCTCGACGCCGCCCGAAAACTCTTCACCACTCCACACATGAACCCAGTTTTCACCGTTAGGGAGATAGAGCACACGGTTTTCCTCACCCGCTTTCCATACGGGCGCGACAAGCAGATCTGCGCCGTAGAGATAGCTGTCCTGAATGGTGTAGGTCTCGCGGTCATGCTGATAATGCAGGAAGAGTGGTCTTTGCACCGGCAGTCCCCGCGCGACGGCCTCCGCGGACAGAGTTTTGAGATAAGGCGCAAGATGGCGATAAAGCCGCGTCATGCGGGCAAAATGCGAGAGGACAACAGGGTCCTGATCCAGCTGCATGTTGTCGCGCGGGCGGTTTCCTTCGTGACTGCGCATGACCGGCGTAAATGCTGCCATCTCGGCCCAGCGCATCAACAGCTCCGGCGTGCGAACATTGCCGAAAAGGCTGGTGTATCCGCCGATATCCGAATGGTGGTAGGCATTGCCGAGCAGGCCGGACGACAGCGCTCCGCACATGACGGTTACAAGACCGTCGTGGCGTGAGAAATCAACCGACTGATCGCCACCCCACAGAAGCGGGCAATGTTTCTGAACGCCGGTGAATCCAGCGCGCATGAAGAACAATGCCTCTCCGGTCTTGCCACGCGAGGCAACCGCTTTTGCATTCACCTCTGCCCACAATGTTGGCCAGGCATTGTGCATGAGCTTGGCATCGATACCATTCGAAAGGTGCACGTCGATGGGCAGGTATTCGCCAAAATCGGCCATCCAGCCGGAGAGGCCGAAATCCAGCATGTTCTTGCCAATGATGTCTTCTGCAAACCAGTCGGCGGCCGCCTTGTTGGTAAAATCCACGACACCACAATCGAATTCACCGAAATCGACGCGAGCCGTATTGCCGTTTCCATCGGTGGCAAAATAGCCCTTGTCCTCTGCGACCTTAAAGAGCGGCCCGTCAACACAGAGATATGGATTGACGTAGCCCAGAAAGCGAATGCCGCTATCGTGCAGCTCCGCTATCTTTTCTTTCAAGCCGGGATAGCGAGTCTCATTTGCCTGCCAGTCCCAGAACAGCCTCGCGCCGAAGCTCGTTTGGCGCAATCCCACCCAGTCTTCGCACCAGAGAGCAGATACCTGAACGCCAGCCTTGAGCATGGTATCCAGCCGCGCAAAGGAGTTTTCGCCATCCTTCAGGCCGATAATGGCGCCATTATAGACCCAATCCGGCAAGGGCGGCTGGCGTCCGAAGCGCAGAGACAAGGCCTCGACCAATTCCACGAAGGTCGGAGCTGCGAAAAATTCAAGCCGTTCAGGAATGGCCCAGACTTCTATTTCGTGGAAGCCCTTCTGCCGGAAATCGAACACGGAATAGGCTGTCGTTTCGACATGCAGTGCATAGAGCGCCGAGGACACATATGTCGGCTGGGGGTAGTTTGTGTTGTAGTAGTCACCGCCAGCCTTGTCCTTGACGTTGGCCTTGAAGGTGATTTCACTTGTGGGGTCGCGACCAACGCCAGGCTCTGACGTCCACAGGGGAAAGCGGCGACCGCGCATGTCGAAATAGGACATCTGCTCGCCACCGCCCCAGACATGCTCATCCTCATCAGCCTGAATGCGGATCCAAAAACGGTTGAGGCCGGGGTCGAATGCTTCAAAACTGATGGCGTTATCGCCGATGGTAAGAGCAAGACACGCTGGCTGACCCGCAGCATCTGACAAGGAAACCCGGTTGCCGTCCAGCTCCGCGAAGGATAGCGGGCGTCGCTCGATGACGTAATCTTCGATGTCAAAGTTACCGCGATACATATCCATCCGCTCTTCGCCCCGACCGACGAAAAGGGCTGGTGCGGTCTCGCTATGGTCGAGGATCGTTCTGCCGTTGAGCGAAAGGGTGAATCCGGTCGCGGTGCGTTCGAGTTTCATTCCATTGTCTTTCAATAATTCCGAGCGGTCATGCACTGTCCGCCTCAAGGCGTCAGCCCTTGATGCCACCTGCAGTCAGCCCGGATACGACACGTTCCTGGAAAATGACGATGAGGATCGCCACGGGGACGATGCCAACCACCAGCGCTGCAGAGATGACGGGCCAAGGGAAGGCGAACTCGCCCTGATAGAGCTGGATGCCGACCGGCAGTGTTCGCAAAGTGGGATTGGAGTTGAAGGAAAGCGCCAGCAGGAACTCGTCCCACGCGTTGACGAAAGCGAGAATGCCTGCAGTAAACACGCCCGGTGCGCAAAGCGGAACAACGACCTTGAACAAGGCGCCGAGGCGGGTGCAACCATCGATCATGGCTGCATTTTCCAAATCACGCGGGATGCCCTCAAAGAAGGATACCAGCATCAGGGTGCAAACAGGCAGGCTCAGCACGGTGTAGGGCAAAACCAGTGCGGTCCAGCTGTTGAGCAGGTTGAGCGCGCGCATGATTTCAAACAGAGGCACCAGCAGTGTGACGAGCGGGAACGTGGAAACGGCAATGATCAGGGAAAGGATCAAGCCGCGATAGGCCAGATTGAGACGCGCCAGTGCATAGGCAGCCAGCACCGAAACGAGCAGGGTCAGCGCTGTCGACAGAAGTGCGACCATGAAGCTGTTGAACAGGAAGATGTGCAGTGGCTGATCCGAAAAGGCCTGCATGTAGTTTTGCAAAGTCGGCGCGTGCGGCACCCATGTGATTGGCTTCGCCGTCAATTCGGCTTCTGTTTTCAGGGATGTAAACAGAATCCACAGGGCGGGGAACATGCCGTTGATCAACAGAATGCCGGCGGCGATGAAGCGAAGAGGCATACCCGACAGAAAGGACATGCGGCCATGCGATGTGTGTGTGCTCATGGCGACTACTCCTTTGTCCGGATCATGCGCAGATAGACGGCTGTTACGCACATCGACAACACGAACATCATCACGGCAAGAGCCGAACCATAGCCGAGATCGAGGAATGAAACCGTGTTTTGGTGGATGTACATCGCGAGCGTTGCCGTGGATGTGCCTGGCCCGCCGCCGGTCATCATGTATGGAATATCAAAGGTTTGCAGCGCGGTGATCGTGCGAAAGATGAGCGCGACGACAATGGACGGCTTGAGCAACGGCAGAGTGATTTCGAAAAACTGGCGCAACCGTCCGGCACCATCCACATCCGCAGCCTCATAGAGCGAGCGGGGAATGGTTTGCAAACCCGCCAGAATGATCAACGCCATGAATGACGAGGTTTTCCAGATGATGGTGAGGCAGATTGCAGCAAAGGCCCAGTTGGGCGAATTGAACCAAATAATTCCCTCAAAGCCAAAGCGATTGAGTACATCGTTCACGACGCCATATTCGGAGTGAAAGAACCACGCAAAGATAAGACCTGCAAAGGACAGTGGCAGCGCCCAGGGAATGAGCAGGGACAGGCGGACGGGCCACTGGATCGCGAATGGCAGATTGGCCATCAGCGCAAGGCCGAGCCCCATCACCAAGGCACCCGGCACGGTGATGAGGGTGATAAGGACCGTGTTCCAGGTCGTTTCCCAGAAAACCGGATCTTCAAACATCAACTGATAATTTTCCAGCCCGACAAACTCTGCTGGCAGTCCCGATGTCAGGGACAGGCTGAAGAAGCTTGTGTAGATCAGCCTGCACACCGGGTAGACGATGATCAGGGCCAACAGGATCGCCGCTGGCGCGAGAAGCAGGACGGCCAGGGACCGGTCGCTCAGGTCAAGCCAGCGCGTCCAGTTCGGAGACGGTGCCGCAGGTCTCTCGTCTGCTTTCGATAATGTCGTTGCCATGGTTCTGTTCCGAGCATTGGATGATCTGGGGGCGACGGACCACGTCGCCCCCAGTGGCAGGGCCACATCTTGTGAAGGTTCCAGCCCACCGCCCAAACACTGCGGCAAGCACCTCAGGCATTATCCTAGCGCAGGATGCGCTTCAGGCGGGCCTCGATCTGATCGGCGCCCTGCTCCGGTGTCGAGACACCTGCCAGGACGGAGTTGACCGTGGTGCGGATGACTTCACTCACCTCATTGTAGCGTGGCGTGACAGGACGCGGCTTTGCGGTCTCGACAACCTGGAGGGCGTCGGCAAACCATGGCGCGCTTTTCAGGACATCGGCGTCCTTGTAAAGCCCGGCATAGGTTGGCAAGAGCGAACCGTTAATGGCCATGAACTTGGAAACATCCTGCGAGGAGAGATATTCCACCAGCTTCTTTGCTTCATCCTGATGCTTGGAATAGGCGGAAACACCCCACTCCCAACCGCCGAGGCAGGTGGCCTGTTCTCCACCTGTGATCGCAGGCAGACGTGCCACGCCGACCTTATCGACGACAGCCGATTCCTTGCCCTGCGCCTGTGCCCAGGCATAGGACCAGTTCACGGCGAAGATCGCATTGCCAGCCTGGAATTCCTTGCGGGTGTCGTCGGTGCCGACTTCGGCAATATTCTTCTTGGAAACACCCTCATCAACGAAGCTCTTCCACAGGCTCAGCGACTTGATCGCGGCATCACGGTCAAATGTGAGGCGGCCATTCTCCGTAAGGTTTTTGCCCTGGCTCCAGTAAGGCAACAGGAAGGTGCAGACTGCGCCTTCGATTGCCTTGCCCTGGAATGACAGACCCTGAAGATTGGCGTTGCCCTCACCTTCCGAGATTTTCTTGGCGGCAACCTTCAATTCGTCCCAGGTCTTTGGAGGCTGAATTCCGTATTTCTCAAGCAGATCCTTGCGATAATAAAGGAACTGCGAGTCTGCGAAGGCCGGAAGAGCGATGACCTTGCCATCGACGGTATTGGCGCCAGAATAAGCGGGCAGATAGGCCGACATGTCCTTGTTGGCAAAGTCGCTTGTCCAGCCAGCAGCGGCAAACTGGGCCGGGCGGATGACGTCGAGGATCAACACGTCGAGCGAGCTGTCCTTTGCCGACATAACCGTATTGAGATACTGCGCCTGCGCTTCGGAGGTGTTGCCGCCGGTTTCAATCTTGACCTTTACCTCAGGATTGGCGGCCTCATACTTGTCCAACGCCTGACGCCAGACATTTGGCTGGTGTTGGCTGGAGATATAGATGCTGAGCGTTGTCTCAGCTGCTGCCGGCATCGCAAAGGCCAGCATGGTGCCGCAAAAGAATGCACCGGTTAATTTCGTAAAGTTCATTGCTTCCTCCCGTTGTTATCTCTTGTGTGCGGTCAGCGACCTCCCAACACCAGAACGCGATGCTAGATTGCACGCTCTGTCTGCGCGTCGAACAAATGGATCTTTGTTGGATCCACCGCGATCTTCAAAGTCTCCCCTGCCAGGATGCGCGTTTCCGGCGGCATTCTGGCGGTCAGAGTTTCGCTGCCAATGGCGAAATGGATCAAGGTATCCGAGCCCAACGGCTCAACGACCTGAACGTCGCAGGTCAGCGAAACGCTGGACGTGCCGATGGCGAAATGCTCCGGCCGGATACCGACAATAACGTTCCGGCCTTCCGTCGCACCCGACTGACAGTTCTGCCGCAGCGCGGATACGGGAATGCGATCACCGTTAGAGAAAACCAGATCGTTGCCCTGTACCAAAGCCTTAGCAAAGTTCATCGCCGGAGAGCCGACGAAACCGCCAACGAAAACACTTGCAGGCTTGTTATAGACCTCATCAGGCGTGCCGACCTGTTCGATCTCGCCGCCCTTCAGGATAACGATCCGGTCCGCCAGGGTCATGGCCTCGACCTGATCGTGGGTCACGTAGATGATGGTCGTGCCGATGGCCTGATGCAGTTTTTTGATCTCGGTGCGAACCTGACCACGCAGCTTGGCGTCGAGGTTCGACAGTGGCTCATCGAACAAAAAGACCTGCGGGCGGCGAACGATTGCCCGCCCCATGGCAACACGCTGGCGCTGACCACCCGACAACTGACCGGGCCGGCGGTCCAGCAGGTGAGAAATGCCAAGCATGTTCGCCGCCTCGTCCACACGCGCCGCTGCCTCACCCGCTGCTATGCCGCGGACCTTGAGGCTGAAGCCCATGTTTTCCCTGACGGTTTTGTGCGGGTAGAGCGCATAATCCTGAAACACCATGGCAATGTCCCGTTCACGCGGGGCCAAGCGGTTGACGACGCGGTCCCCGATCTTAACCTCGCCGCCTGTAATCGTTTCAAGACCCGCGACCATGCGAAGCGTGGTCGATTTTCCGCAGCCGGACGGGCCGACGAAAACGACGAATTCGCCATCGCTTATCTCAAGGTCGATGCCTTTGACGATGCGAAGCGCGCCATAACTCTTCTCAAGCTTTGAAAGCTTAACTGATGCCATTGATAATCACCCAACCCTCGGCCACGATGCTCCGGGCTCCTCTGACAAAGAGCATACGTTAGGAACGAATGAAAACAATAGTGTATCAATTTAATTTATTCCGTTTGAAATTTAATTCCAAGCGTTGTTTAAAAAAGGAATTTTCCGTTTTTTTTAAATTCTTCCATGTGGCAACTTGATTTCGGTCAAGATCAAAACCGCCCTGAGGCCTACCGCAGACGGTTGACGTAACGCGCTACGCTTTGATCATACCACGTGTGCGAAATCTCCGCCGTAGCCCCATCATGAGAGTAGCTGATGCGCAGCACGTGGGGCACGGCGTCTCCGCATCTCGGCCCAAATGCATCTGGCGACCAATCCGGCACGTGGCCCAGGTCGATGTGGTCTTCGGCCTTCGCGATCCATAATCCCAGCCGCGTACGATAATAGAGATACAGGGATTCCGAAAGTTCCTCCGCAGCGACCTGCTCAATATAGGAACTGTCTAGCCAGATTTCCTCGATTGCAGCAGCCTTGCCGCCGATGCGTCGAAGACGTCTGATGCGATGCCCCTCCTCAGATGAACCGAAGGACGGGATGTCATGCGGCTTGGTCTGACGGCTGACACTGAGGACATCCGCTGTTGGAAATCCGCCGCCAGTGATGAGTTCCAGCCGGAACATGGAATAGACGCTCTTGGGATCAGTAATCGCACAGATGTAGTTGCCAGAACCCTGAATGCGTTTCAGCAGGCCGCGATTGTGAAGTTCCGCCAATGTCTTTCGCAACGTTCCAACTGCTATTCCAAGCGTTGAGGCCATCTCGCGCTCAGGCGGGAGCTTCTCGCCATCGATTAGCCGACCGGCGGTGATGTCTCTGACAAGCGTCTCGGCGATCTGGAGATACACCGGCAGACTTCCCTTGGAGCTTCTCATTTTCAACGGTTTTTGACCTTCGTCAGAAAAAATTGATACATTATTGATTTACAAAATACCCGATGTTACTAAATTGGCAACCGTCCTGTGAGGAGGATTTCATGACGATTGTGCCAGTAACGTCCGCGGACCTTGACGCCAGCGAGGTCTCGTGGTTCTCAGCGCTTTGTTCCGACGACTACGCCTATCTCGGCGTTCCCGACGGCGCGTTGCGCTCCAGCTGGGAGCATTGCTCTTCCATCGTCCGAAAGTCTGAAGATCTCGGTTTCCGCAATATTTTGTGCCCCTCTTCCTACCAGGTGGGACAGGACACGCTGAGCTTTGTGGCCGGTTGCGCACCCATTACCGAGAAGATCAACTTCCTTGCGGCAATCCGCTGCGGCGAGATGCAGCCGATCATGCTGGCGCGGACGGTGGCGACGCTCGATCACATGTTGAAGGGTCGTCTTACGCTCAACGTCATCAGCTCTGACTTCCCCGGTGAAGTTGCCGACAGCGCCTATCGCTACAGACGCAGCCATGAAGTGGTGGAAATCCTGCGGCAGGCGTGGACACGCGACACGATCGACCATGATGGGGAGATCTATCAGTTCAAGGGTGTTTCGACAGAGCCGGCCCGCCCCTATCAGCAGAATGGGGGACCGCTTCTCTATTTCGGAGGATATTCGCCGGACGCTCTGGAACTCTGCGGCGCGCAGTGCGATGTCTATCTGATGTGGCCGGAAACCAAGGAACAGCTTGCAGAGCGTATGCGTGCGGTGCATGCACGCGCCGAAGCGCACGGACGAACACTCGATTACGGTCTGCGCGTGCATATGATCGTCCGCGATACGGAGGCGGAGGCGAAAGAATATGCAGAGCACCTTGTATCGAAGCTCGACGACGAATACGGCCAACTTATCCGCAACCGCGCCCACGACAGCATTTCCTTAGGCGTCGCCCATCAGGCAAAAGCCCGTGAACTCGCGGATAAATTTGGCTACATTGAACCGCATCTATGGACTGGCGTCGGACGAGCCCGTTCCGGATGTGGTGCAGCACTGGTCGGATCCACGGATCAGGTCCTGAGCGCATTGGAAGATTATCGTAAAATGGGAATTCGAGCCTTCATCTTCTCTGGCTATCCCCATCTCGAAGAGGCAGAGCATTTTGGTCGCAAAGTCTTGCCGCAAATGAAGACGTGTTCGCTACCCCACGCCCATGGGCGTGTACCGGCGCAGACGCCTTCAACACCCCTTGGAAACGGAGAGCGCCACTGATGGACCGCATCGAACTCACCCCTGACCTCTCATTCAGCCGCATCGTTTATGGCATGTGGCGCATCGGGGACGACAAGGACACCTCTCAGGGCCATGTACAAGCCAAGATCGAAGCTTGCCTGGAACAGGGCATAACAACGCTGGATCAGGCAGACATCTACGGCGGCTATACGGCTGAAGCGATCTTGGGACAAAGCTTCAAGGCGACGCCGTCGCTGCGAGACAAGGTCGAGATCGTGACCAAATGCGGCATCGTCGCGCCGGTCGGTCGCCACTCGTCTGCCCGCGTGAAGCATTATGATACATCGGCAGAACACATCAACGCGTCTGTCGAAGCGTCCTTGCGCGATATGGCTACAGACCGCATCGACCTTCTTCTCATTCACCGGCCCGACCCGATGATGGACCCGGATGAGACAGGTGCAGCACTTGATGAACTGGTGGCGTCCGGCAAGGTCCGAAGCGTCGGCGTATCCAATTTCCGCCCCTGGGACTTTTCCCTGTTGCAGACCCATATGGAAAACGAGCTGGTGACAAACCAGATCGAGCTCAGCCTCAGCGAGATTTCGCCGTTTACCAATGGTGATCTGGCTTATCTTCAGGAAAGAAATCTCCCCGTCATGGCCTGGTCTCCTCTGGGTGGCGGATCGCTGATGACGGCTGGCGGTCCGCTGGCTGATGCAATGGCGAAGATTGCGGGTGATCAAGGCGTGGACAATGCCGCAGTCGCGATCGCCTGGTTGCTGCGCCATCCGGCGCGGATACTGCCCGTGCTCGGCACGAACAACCTTGAGCGCATCAAGGCTATTTCTCAGGCCGAAAAAGTGGTCATGGACCGCCAGACGTGGTTTGAGCTCTACACACTCGCAGCAGGCCGTGAGGTGCCGTGATGACATCACCGATCAACGTGGAGGACCACGGCGAGCATAGGTTTGTTCCGGACGCCGCGAATACGCGCAGCTTCCGTACCGCGCTTGGAACATTTCCGACCGGCATAACGGTTGTGACCGCGCAAAGCCCGGCTGGACCGATCGGCATGACCGTAAACAGCTTTTCGTCCGTTTCGCTAGATCCGCCGTTGATCCTGTGGTCGCCGGCAAAGACGTCATCCCGGCATGATCTCTTTGCCAACGCAACTCATTTTGCCATTCACGTTCTTGCCGCAGAGCAGGGCGATCTCAGCAGCCGTTTTACCCGCGGCGGCCTCGGCTTCAACGAGTTCTCCTGGGATGACAACCCGGAAGGTGTTCCAATCATAGCGGGAACGCTCAGCCGTTTCGAATGCGAGCGTGCCTCGGTCTATGATGGCGGTGACCACTCGATTTTGCTGGGCCGTGTGCTGCGCGCGGCACACCGGGAAGGTGAACCCCTTTGCTTTGCACGGGGCGCGATGGGTCGGTTCGCTCTCGTTTCCTGACGATCGCCCCCTGAAGGCGCGGGGTTTCGTGGACCTTTATTAGCCGCTGTAACTTCGCCTGCCTTACGGCTGGAGCGCCGATATGACCACGAAGTAGCTGACGGTTACGAGCAGCAACAGCGAAATCGATGAAGCAACAATCACCCGGCCACCGGCACTGGCAACGGTGCGAATATCGACCGACAGTCCAAGACCAGCCATGGCAATGACGGTAAGCGCGCTTGAGATTGTCAGCAGGATGGTCACGATTTCAAGCGGGATCAGGCCCAACGATCGCAGCACCACCACCGCCATGAAGCCGATGATAAACCACGGGACAAGGTTGCGATGGGAGGTTGCGCGGCCTTCACGCCGGGCGGCCTTTCCCTGAAGGATGCCAAGCGTGAAGATGACGGGACCAAGCATAAGGACACGCAGCAATTTCATGACCGTTCCCGTCTGGACGGCGAGGAGACCAGCAGGCGTCGCCGCCGCCAGAACCTGCGGAACGGCGTAGACAGTCAACCCTGTTAGAGCCCCGTATTGGAGAGCGCCCATTCCCGCATAGACATAAAGGAGCGGCAGAAGCAGGACCGAGGCAACGCCGAGAACAGCGGTGAAAGCGAGAGCGGACGCCACCTCATCGGAATTGGCTTCAATAACCGGAGCGACTGCGACAATTGCAGAGTTGCCGCAAATGGAATTCCCGCAGGCGATCAGCATCGACAGGCGCGGAGACAGACCGAGCAGGCGGGCAACCGCGAAGCTTACATAGATGGACATGGTAACGATGGCAGCAACGGCAATGATGAGCGTCAGCCCGGCACTGCGGATTGTGGCAAAACTGATGGAGGCGCCGAGAAGGACAATGGCGATCTCGAGCAATGTCTTGGAACTGAAGCTTATGCCCGGTTGCCATGATTTCTGCTGTGAGAAGATGGTCCTGATCGCAATTCCGATGATGATCGCAAACACCAAGGCCTCAAGAAACCCAGCGCCCAACAACGCGTGCTGAATGCGGGCGAGAACATAGGCTGCACCGGCGACAAGGACGCACATGACCAAGCCGGGGACGATCTGACGGAGTTGCGAGGACTGCATGATGAACTGACTCGATTGATACCAGTCGCAGTTTTTTCATCTAATTTAATTTACTTCCATCGAATATAATTCTACGTTTCATTCGGAAAAACAGAACGATTTCCTATGACCTTCGAACAACTCTCAATCTTTGTTGCCGTAGCCGAGCGCGAGCACCTGACGAAGGCGGCGGCCGCTATTCATCTGACGCCATCGGCCGTCAGTTCAGCCATCCGCAATCTCGAACAGCATTATGGCGTCGAGCTTTTCCATCGCATCGGACGTCGCATCGAGCTGACGGCAGCGGGACGCATCTTTCTTGATGAAGCACGGATGCTGCTCGCACGGTCTCGTTCCGTGGAACTGATCCTGAGCGAGTTGGGCGGGATGCAACGCGGCTCGCTGAATGTTTTTGCCAGCCAGACGATCGCAAGCTATTGGCTGCCGCCACGTCTCATGGCCTTTCACAATGACTTTCCCGGCATAGAGCTGGAACTGACAATAGGAAACACGCGCACCGTTGCAGACGCTGTCATTAGTGGCGAGGCCGATATCGGCTTTGTCGAGGGTGAGCTGGATGAGCCGGCGCTTGCGGGCTCTATTGTCGCCAAGGACGAACTTGTGGTCGTTGTTGGTCCTTCTCACCCATGGGCAGGCAAAAAGGCGCTTTGCGCGGAGGACCTGAAAGATGGTCGCTGGGTGATGCGCGAAGTGGGATCGGGAACGCGGTCTGCCTTTGAAGAAACATTGATCGATCTCGGCATCAAGGCCGGTTCCCTCAATACCGTGCTGGTCCTCCCGTCCAACGAGTCTATTCTCTGCGCCTTGCTTTCGGGCACGGGAGCAGCCGCGGTGTCGCGGCTTGCAGCACAGCTCTATATTGAGAGCGGCAGATTATGCGAAGTCGATTTTCGCGCCCCTGCCCGCGAATTCCGGATTTTGCGACACAAGGAGCGTCACGCGAGCAAAGCCGCGCTGACGCTCTTCGATATCTGTCATCGCAAGGACGGCTAAAGGCCTACTATGCCTCCACGGTCTCGCGCACTTCATCCAGAAGGAAGTGGACGATCACGAATTTCGTTTCGTGTACTCGCCCACTGGGCAGCTTAACCTGCTCGATACCACCATCAGCCGGATGCCAGGCCTGGTAGTGAGGATTGCTGGTGATCAGTGTGACGGCAGAGCCCGCACGGTCACCTTGAAGCCTGTAACGCATTTCCGCGAGCGGCCAGATTTTCTCGTAATTCTCCTGGGAAATGCGAACCTTCAAGGCTTTGCGCGTGATCTTGGGATGATGGCTTTCCGCTCCCGACAGGGTGAGCGTCACCTCTTCTGCACCGTTTAGAAAGTCTCTGAACTCGTCAGGCCAATTCCGTCTCATGAAACGCTCCTCCCAAAGCTTGTTTCCAGCACCGGGGCAGTTTCGCAGCCGAGCGTCTCAAGTCAACAGAAATTCTGAAAAGCGTGAGCGTTCCGTACGAAACGGCGAGCTTCCCAACGTGCTGGGCCGCACGACAGCAGATTCGAAACGGAACGGAACTGCACGGGATTGGTTGTTCCATGGCGTGTAAACGCTCGACAAGAATTCTATCTCTTCACATGGGAGACTAAAATGGACATTCCACAGAACACGGTAATCGCAGTCGCGGACGGCGAAAAGCTCAGCCTCTTCAAGAATGAAGGTGACGCGCAAAATGTGAAGCTGACAGCCATGCCCGCAGCGACGGTGGATGACAGCAAGATACCATCCGGCTCCCGTCACTCTTCCAGTGCCGCCAACCCGGATGACAGCCAGCAGGACGAAGACGGCTTTTCCGCAGGTGTCGCGCAAATGCTGAACAACCAGGTTCTGAACGGCAAGATCAAAAGCCTTGTCGTCATCGCAGCACCCCGCACTCTGGGTGAGATGCGCAAGAGCTACCACAAATCCCTATCGGATGTGTTGGTAGGCGAACTCGACAAGGACCTGACCGGGCATAGCGTGCAGGACATCGAAAAAGCGCTCGCCGCTGCCTGATATTTCGGATGTGAGCGGGCCGGAGTGTTCCGGCCCCTCAAGGCTCTCGTTACAAGGTTCAGGAAATCTGGGCCGCCGACAGAATGTCCTGCCACGCGCGATAGGAAGCAATCACGGTTTCCATTTGTGCGGTGTGGCCATCGATGAAATCGTCGCCATAGATGGTTTCGTCAGGATATTCCGTAATCAACGTCATCGGAACGGTGTGTCTGTCGTCGATGGATGAGAGGCACGGAAATCCGTTGATGACGCGGAAGCCAGTTTCGCCGGCGTGAATTTCGTAAAGCGCAATCTGGCTGTCATTATATTCCAGAAGCCCCGGAATTGCTCCCAGATGTCGGGTGACGTTGTCCAGCAGGGTCTCGGCTTGCTCCGTCCATCCGGCATGGTGGCGCATGACGAGGAAGAAGCCTTTCGGGAGTGTCCACATGGCGAAGTTGCGCGGAACATAGCCGGAAAGTGGCCTCGTCCACTCATGCGAGGGGTAGCCATGCAAGTTAACGTGCAGCTTGGCGTCACTCAATTCCTGCGCCTTGAACCGTATTTCCTTCTCGTTGAGATATTTGCCCGAGTTCTCTTCCGTGCGGTATTCCAGATCGTCGCCCAGCGCCGTGTATCTTGCCGCGTGGTGCATATGCAGTGGGTTATCAACCCGCAGCCGCTGGTGAACGGAATAGCCATCGGGATTTTCGAGCGGAGATATCGTGAAATGTGCTCCAGGGGTTTCCCGCAGCGCGCGCGCAGCACGAAGAGCCCCCACGATGCCGGTCGTCTCATTCGGATGCTGACCGCCGCTGATCATGACAGCAGCATCGCTCCCTTTGAGGTAGCGGGCCTTGACCTGTCTTCCTGAGCGGGCGGGCGCGAAAAACGCTTCGCCACCGATATCGGCCAGCAGCGCGTCTATCTGTCCGGCGGAAAGCGGTTCCTTTGCGGTATCGAGCGATTGGTCTGCGCAATCCAGAAAACCCGTACCGAGCGGTCTGTTCTCGATGACAACCGAGATTTCCGCTTCGCTTTCAATGATTTCAGGGACGATCTGCCCGGGTTTCAAACCACGATCGCCAAGCGGACGACCTGATTTCTTCTGGAAGAACTCAAGCAGCGAGAAATACAGATCCTCGTGCAGCGCTTCGCGCAGGCTTATCACCTCATGACCAAAGCCAAGCGGCTCATCCCGTGTTGGCAGGAGAACACGAATGTTCAACTCATCGAAATAGGGCTCATTCTGTCCCCAATCATAGGCCGCGATGGCGTTGATCGCGCTTTCGAACAGACGCTTATAGTCTGTCTCCAGCCGAGCCCCGGTGTCATCGTCGCCACGCCGCATCCATCCGGTTGGTGACACATTGGTTTCTCCGACGGCATCCACATGGACGCGATTGGGTGCAAGAACCTTCAGCCTCTCGACAACCTCACCCCTTGTCAGAGCGACATCGTAAAAGAATTCGCCATCCGGGCGCGGATGAAACGCAATTTTGGCGTCACCCACCAAGGCCGCCAAGGGATACGCCTCAAGCCGGAAACGGTTTTCCGGTGCTGCCGGATGGACCGGATATCCGATCTGAATGCTCGTGACGCCAGTCAGATCGATATCTTCGAGAAAGGCGTGCAGCAGCGGCTTGTAGGCGCTTCGGATGCGCGCAGTCAGACCTTTTTCGGTCAGGCGCCGCTCGGCATCGCGGCGGCTTGGAGCGTCATCGAAGGTCCACGCTTCAATACACTGACCTGCCTCGGCCCCGTTGATAATCTGCTCAAGCGTCCGCTCGAAGCCTTGTCGAAATATCTCTGTCATCGCCTATTACCTCGCGGTTCTGCCGGTGGGGTCAAGGCTATCGCGCAACCAGTCACCCAGAAGATTGAGACCCAGCACGGTCAGAAGGATTGCAAGGCCGGGAAATACGCTCACCCACCAGGCAATCTGAAGATATGTCCTGCCATCAGCCAGCATACCGCCCCAGCTGGGAATGGTGGGGTCGACCCCCATGCCGAGGAAGGTCAGGCTGCTTTCCAGAAGAATGTTGTTGGCGACGTTCAGCGTCATCAGAACAATGACCGGACCCACCAGATTGGGCAGGAGATGCTGAAAGATGATGCGCCAGTCCTTCACGCCGATTGCGCGGGCCGACAGGATGAATTCGCGCTCGCGCAGCGTCAGCACAGAGCCGCGCACCAGACGCGCATATTGCACCCATTGGGAAACGATCAGCAGTATGATGGTGTTGGTGAGGCTGCCGCCGACGATGGCAATGAAGGTGATGGCTAGGAGAATGAATGGCATTGCCAGCTGAATATCGGCAAAGCGCATGACGACCATGTCCCAGAAGCCGCGGTAATAACCGGCAATAAGGCCCATGAGAACGCCAAAGACGACGGCGCCGATGACCGATGTAAAGCCAACCAGCAGCGAAATCTTGCCGCCTGCGACCACGCGCGCCAGCACATCGCGCCCCAGCGGATCCGTGCCGAAAGGATGGGCAGCACTTGCGAAGGGCTTCGCCAACCGTGCCATCAGATCGATCTTGTCCGCGCCACCTGGGAAAAGCACATCCGACAAAAGCACGGCCGCGCAAATCACAACTGTCAGGGTTGCGCCAAGAATGAACTCAAGGCTGTAAAAACGCGAAAGGCGGGAAGTGTTTGCAGCCATGTCAGTTACTCCGTGCGGATACGGGGATCGACCAGCCCGTAAGCAATATCGACAAGAAGATTGATGCCGACGATCATCAGCGACAGCACGGTAATGACCGCCTGCAGCACCGGATAATCGCGCGCGCCAACCGCATCGAATGCGAGTGAACCCATACCGGGCCAGTTGAAGACCCGCTCGATCACCACGATACCGCCCAGAAGCCCGCCGAACTGAAGGCCGAAATAGGTGATGAGCGGAATGGCGCAGTTGCGCAGCGCGTGCTTGTAAAGAACCTTGCTCTCACTCAAACCTTTCGCGCGGGCGACCATGATATATTGCGACTGCAGCGTATCGAGCATTGCCGTTCTAACGAGCCGGACATTGGTGGCTGTGAGAATAACGCCCATGGTCACGGCGGGCATGACATAGCTTGCCGCACCACCCATGCCGCTTGGCGGCAGCCATCCCAGCGTGATGGAAAAGAGCAGAACCAGCATAAGTGCCAGCCAGAAATTCGGAAAGGAAAGGCCGAGCAGCGAGAAAATGCGAATGGCCTGATCGAGGCCCTTGCCCTTCGAGGTCGCGGCCTTGATGCCGAGCGGGATGGAAAGCGCTATCGACACGACCATCGATATGAGGGCCAGCAAAAGAGTTGCAGGCAAGGCGTCGCCAATCAGGCGGGATACGGGCGTGCCACCGACGAAGCTTTTTCCGAAATCGAGCGTCACAAGCCCTTTCAGAAAATTCAGATACTGAACAAAGAAGGGCTGATCCGTTCCCAGCGCCACCCGAATACGCGCCAGATCCTCCTCCGTCATGCTGCCACCACCCTGAAACATCGTAACGGCGGGATCACCCGTCAGACGGATGGCAAATGAGACGAGCAGGGTGATTGCGATGACGACAAAAAATGCCTGCAGCAATCGCTTGATGAGGAAACCAACCACGTTCTTTTCCTTGCAAAGATGATTTTTGACGCCGCTTGCCGTGAAGCGGCGTCAAACAAAGACTACTCGACGGTAACGTCGGTCAGCTTGAGACGGTTGTCGGGTGCTGCGACAAAGCCCTTGACCTTCTTGCTAACACCATAGATCGCGTTGGTGTTGTAGAGCGGCAGTTCAAGCGCCTTCTCGGCCGTGTATTTGCCGATTTCCTTCAGGATGCGCTCACGCTCGGCCCGGTCTGTCAGAGGCCGCTGTGATTCCAGCAGCTTGTCCAGCGCCTCATCCTTTTCGTAAGGGTTCCACTTTTCGCCGGAGTGGTACATGGAATAGGCGGTGTTGTCGTAATCGAACGTCCAGCCGCCCCATTTCTGCTGGAACATCGCGCCGGTCTTGCCCTGAGGGATGATGTCGTTCAACAGAACATTGGTCTCATACGGCTTGATGGTTGCGGTGATGCCGACCATCTGCAGATAGCTGGCGATGACCTGCGTGACTTCGTTCATCGTCGCGTCATTGCCGCGAATATCGATCTGCACAGTCGAGCCCGGCTTTACGCCAGCTTCAGCAAGAAGCTTCTTTGCGCCTTCAGGATCATAAGGCAGCGACTTCAGTTCCGGGTCGAAGCCGAATGAAAGCTCGCCCTGGAAGCTTGCAATCTCCGAACCCTGACCTGCGAGGATGGACTTGACGATGGTGGCGCGATCCACCGCCATAATGATGGCCTTGCGAACCTTCGGGTCCTTGGTGATGCCGTCGCGCGTGTTGAAGCGCAGCGCATCCACCGTCGGGCCGGGAACGCTGACGATTTCCAGATTGGAATCGCCCTGAATGACCGGCAACATGCCAATCGGGATGGTTGGCGGTATCACGAGATCGACGCGGCCAGCCTGGAGCTCGGCAACGGCTGTTGCAGGCTCGGAGATGAAGCGATAGTCGAGCTCGGAAAGCTTTGGCGCACCGCCCCAGTAATCCGGGTTGGCCTCGAGCTTGATATTCACCTTCGGCGCATAGGACACGAATTTGAAGGCGCCGGTGCCGACGGGATTGGTGTTGAAGTTGTCCTCACCCTTTTCCGTGATGTATTTCGGCGGCACGATCATCGCGCCGTAACCGGCAAGCTTCGTCAGCAGAACAGGATCTGGAGCTTTCAGCTTCATATCCACTGTGTTTTCGTCGATGATCTCCACGCTCTCGATGGCCGTATAGTTGGAACGCTGCGGGCCTTTTGCACCCTGCTCGCCCAGAAGACGGTCGAACGTGAACTTGACGGCTTCAGCGTTGAAGGGCTCGCCATTGTGGAACTTGACGTTCTGGCGAAGCTTGAAGCGGATGCGCTTGCCTTCGTCCAGTTCTTCCCACGATTCAGCCAAACCGGGCACCAGCTTCAAATCCGGGCCGCGATAGGTCAGGCCATCAAACATATTGGTGGCGACAGCGGCCCATTGCACCAGAAATGTATCGATAGGGTCCCAGCTACCGGGATCCTGCGGGCTGGAAATCGTCAATTTTCCTGCAGCAGAGGCTGGCGCGACGGAGAGCGCCACGCCCGATAGCGCGAGCGCCACAATTGCTGTCATTCCCCTGTTTTTTATTGTCATCATGGATCTGTTCCTCTCAGAGTGATGCGGATTATCAGGCCGTTCTTGCGACGAAGTGGCCTGGTTCTATTTCCTCGTGGACGAGAATTGCTGGCTCGTCGCCGACGCGACGGACCGGGTTGGGGATTTCACCCTCTATCATTGCCGTTTGCCTGATAGCGCCGGGATCTGCGACTGGGACGGCCGACAAAAGGCGGCGGGTATAATCATGCATGGGCGTCTCGAAGACCTGTCTTCGGCTGCCCAGCTCCATGATCTGGCCAAGATAAAGAACCGCAACGCGGTGGCTTATCTTCTCGACGACAGCCATATCGTGGCTGATGAAAAGATAGGCGAGCCCGCGCTCCGCCTGCAGGTCCATGAACAGGTTGATGATCTGCGCCTGGATCGACACGTCGAGTGCCGACAGCGCTTCGTCTGCGATGATGAGTTTCGGATCGGATGCCAAGGCGCGCGCGATGCAGACGCGCTGCCGCTGGCCGCCCGAGAACTCATGCGGGTAACGGTTGGCGACCGACGCACTCAGCCCAACCCGCTCAAGCAACTCATCCACCCGACGCTGGACAGCCCTGGAGCCGGACAGCAGTCCATGGGTGTTGATAGGCTCGGCAATGGAAAAGCCGATCGTCTTGCGTGGATCGAGCGAGGCGAAGGGATCCTGAAAGATATACTGCACTTCCTGGCGCATCCGGAACCGCTCAGCTGCGGACATGGATGAGTAGGTGCGCCCGGCAAAGGAAATTTCGCCACCCATCGACGTTTGAAGCTGCTGGATTGTCCGTCCTATCGTGGACTTGCCTGAACCGGACTCACCCACCAGCGCCAGCGTTTCGCCCGGATGGATATCGAAGCTGACATTCTGGACGGCGCTGAGGCGATGCGTTGCCTTGCCGAACAGATTTTTACGCACGTCGAACCGGACAAGCAGATCCTTCACCGACAGGATCGGCTTTTCGTCATATTTCACCGTATCCTGGACCCGCTCCTCGCCGATGATCTTTGGCTTCCCGTCTTCAAGGACAGTGAGCGGTGTGCGCTTGGGATGATTTTCTCCCGTCATGCTGCCCAGGCGCGGTACTGCTGCAAGAAGCATACGGGTGTAGGGATGCTGCGGATTGGCAAAAATCTGGCCGACAGGGCCTTCCTCGACCTTCTTGCCTTCCCACATGACAACGACGTCGTCGGCCATTTCCGCGACGACACCCATGTCATGGGTAATGAAAACCATGCCCATACCGAGATCTTTCTGCAGATCGCGCATGATGTTGAGGATCTGTGCCTGGATCGTGACATCCAGAGCCGTCGTCGGCTCATCGGCAATCAGCAGCTTTGGACGGCAGGCCAGCGCCATGGCAATCATGACGCGCTGGCGCATCCCGCCGGATAATTGGTGAGGATAACGATCGAGAAGTGCCGCGGCATCCGGCAGGCGTACCATTTGCAGCAGTCTGCGCGCTTCTTCTCTTGCCGCAGCCTTGCTGAGCTTTTCGTGAAGAACCAGCACCTCGCAAATCTGATCGCCTATGGTGAAGACCGGATTGAGGGAGGTCATCGGCTCCTGAAAAATCATGGCGATGTCCTTGCCACGAATGGAGCGCATCTCCTTTTGCGAGACGGTGAGAAGATCCCTTCCGGCAAAGACGATACGTCCGGCGGGAAATTTCGCTCCCATCATGTCCGCCAGGCGCATGGTGGAAAGCGACGTGATGGATTTTCCAGAACCGGACTCGCCAACGATGGCCACGGTCTTTCCGGGTGAAACCGAAAAGGACAGATCATCGACAACACGACTGGAGCCGAACTCGACGCTCAGTCCCTCTATGGAAAGGAGCGGCTTAAGTTGATCCATTGCGTCTGTCATGTCTGTCTCTCCGGCATTGGCATGGTCCGCTCATGTCTCGCAGCGCATATCGGGAAGCAATCCGGGACAAATCCTGTCCACTGCATTGCCCATCGCGGCCATAAAACAGGAGCTGACGTTGCTAATGTAGACGCTAGCAAAGTAGGACAATCATGTCTATACTGTTGAACAATAATCCACCATTGCCTAACAAATATGCATTTGAGTTCTATTTGAGCCATTCGGTCTGACATCAAGTCGCGTGAGAAAATGGGGACAGGGCGGACCTCCGAAACCTTTCCGTGGTTTTGAAGACACGGTCACTTCTGTCTTTGGTCTTCACAGTTGCGATAGATGCCGACAAGACGCTTGCATAATCGCTCCAATCGACACAATTAACGCCCCTGTTCCGGCGCAGACATTCTTGCCGGGAATGTGCAAGAGGTTCATACAGACGGTCATGACTGCTGATTCGAAAATTTTTGTCGGCCTGAAGCCCACGCGCAAGAAAAACGCGGTTTCAAAGGCTGAACCCGTAGGCCCAAAATGCCATTGGGACGGCTGCGACAAAGCTGGCACGCACCGTGCGCCCGTGGGTCCGAAGGCGGAAGGCCTTTATCTGTTGTTCTGTCTCGAGCATGTGAGAGAGTACAACAAGGGCTATAGCTTCACGACGGCACCTTCCAGCCCAGAGGTTGCGCGCTACCAGAAGGAAGCCGCAATCGGCAGCCGCAAGACGATCGGCAAACGGATCGATCAGGAAACGAAGCCACCGCTGCCTTCGACAATGCGGTCCGGTTCGGCAAAAGCAATCAATGCCCGCAAGACCGCAGCACAACGCGAAGCGCAGAAGGCAGAGATGCAGAAGCGCAAGCTGAAGGTTCTCGAAGCCAAGGCCTTCGAAACGCTCGGCCTTTCACACGATGCTACGCCCGAGGAAATCAGGGCTCAATACAAGCTTCGGCTCAAGATGCACCATCCCGACGTCAATCAGGGCAATCGAAACTCTGAGGATGAGTTGCGCGCGGCGATTGAGGCATACAAAATCCTCAAGCTGAACGAATTCTGCTGATCTCCGGAGCTTTCCGGCGCGGGAAGACAGTTGAAGGCCTCACATCGAAGATGTGGGGTAGGACAGATGCGCGATTGGTGATATCGGGTCCTCAAAAGAGTGAGAAGGAATAGTGACCGTGAGCGAACTGACCGTTGCCGAAGCAACCGACAAAATCTATGAATCGCTTCAGGCAGACAATGCCGAAATCGACAAACACATAGCGACCCTGAAGGCTGCCATGGCGCGCGACGGCGTGAAAGAAGCGGTTTTCGATTCGACCAGGCTGCCACAGAACAACCGCTCGGGTCGCAAGATGATGCAGGCCTATTTTCGCCAGCGCGGCGTGACCGTCAAATTTGCCGAATAGCACCACCGCTTTGGGCGTGATCGCACCATGTTCGGTCACGCCACGCTTTGCGTTCCAGGTCTGACTGAAATTCAGACAGGAACAAGCGCCTGGTAGCGGTTTACTTGCATCTCCCCTTTCGAAAATAACCAGTCCCGATACGGAAATGCTCCGGCCTTCCCTCAAAAGGTCGGACTGTCGGCTTGTGGCTGCCTCAGGTAGCAAGGCATGAATCGTGGGGCCCTTTGGGACAATTGCGTGACCTGCGCCGAAGAACATGCGCCTGCTGTCTCCGCTGGAGCGCCTTGCGGTTTTGTCGCCCACCGCATCACCTCATGTTTCACCCAACCTATCGCAAACTGTCTACCGGCAAAGCGCACAATTAAGGTCCACCACACCGGCGAAATACGGCTTTCAGGTTTGTTTATTTATTAAATTAATTATTGACGAGACATTTCGTTTTTGATTTCTATGCCCACGTCAGGTCTTGGAGACCCTGACTGGAGGAGATCACCGATGAATTTCAATTCGCAATTTCTGCCGACGTCTCGCCGCCGCTTTCTTCAGGGTACGGGCGTTGCCATTGCATCCGCGGCTTTATCAACGCCTGCTCTTGCCCAGGCCAAGCAGCTTACAATCATTTCAAATCGCGGCAACGCCGAGCAACGCAAAGTGCTCGAGACTATCGCCAAGGCATTTGGCGATGCGTCCGGCGTCACGGTGACCGTCAACAATATGGATCATGAGGCGCACAAAACCGCCATTCGCAATTATCTCGTGGCTAGTCCGCCGGATATTTGCTTCTGGTTCTCCGGTAGCCGTATGCGCAGCTTTGTCGACAAGGGGCTGTTTGAAGACATTTCAGATCTGGTCCAGCGGGAAAAATATGCCGATGTTCTCGGTACGACACTCAGCTCCGTAACCGTCGATGGAAAGCAGTATGGCCTCCCCACGGGCGGAATTCTATGGGGTCTCTTCTACCGTCAGGATACCTTCGACCAGTTCGGACTGAGCGTTCCCAAGACATTCGATGACTTCTTCACGCTAGCCGAACAGTCCAAGAAGGCTGGCCTCATTCCGATGAGCATGGGTACCAAGGATCAATGGCCTTGCGGTGGATGGTTCGACCACATGAACCTGCGCATCAATGGTCTTCAGCACCACATGGATCTCATGGCAGGAAAGGTGAAGTACACCGATCCATCGCTCACCGAAGTGTTCGACAAGTGGGAACAGCTGATCAAGGCCGATTTCTTCACGCCGAACGGCACATCGTTTGCCTGGGATCCGGCTGCGGCCTCGCTGGTCCAGAAGAAGGCCGCGATGATGGATCTCGGCAATTTCATCAAATATGCCTTCCCGCCGGAAGACCTCAAACATGTGCGCTTTGCGCCCTTCCCGACCATCAAGGCGGGCGTCGAACAATTCGAGGATTTCTCGGTGGATTCGATCCACATGCCATCCGGCTCGAAGAACAAGGAACTGGCGCGAGAATTCCTCGCCTTCTTCTACAAGCCGGAAAATCTGAGCGCTTACCTGTCTCCGGAAGGCAATGTGCCCGCTCGCAGCGATTGCACCATCAACGACGATCCGATCCTGAAAATGGCCGTCGAGGAAATGAAGAAGGTCAAGGGTACGGCGCAATATTACGACCGTGACAGCGACCCTGACCTTGCACTGGCGGGCCTCAAGGGCTTCCAGGAATTCATGTTCAAGCCGGATCGCCGCGAGCAAATCCTCACGCAGATCGAGCGCACGCGTCAGCGCATCCACGGCTAAGCTCTGCCTGCACACCAAATGGGAGGCGTTGTTGCCTCCCCTCCTCATCGACAGGATGGTCTCATGTCTATCTGGTGGCGCCGCCATCGCAACTGGCTGACGCCTGCGCTTCTTCTCGCGCCGGGTCTTATCCTTTTTCTGGTCGTCATCATCGCATCATCGATCGAGACGTTCTGGATTTCCTTTCACGAATGGGATGGCATGGGCGCCAAAACATGGGTCGGCCTGGCGAACTATGCCGAGCTGATCGATGATCCGCAGTTTTATATCTCCCTGAAAAACAATGCGATCTGGCTCGTGATGTTCCTGCTGGCGCCACCCATGGGGCTGGCGATTGCGCTTCTGGTCAACCAGAAGATCGCCGGAATGCGGATCGTCAAATCGCTCTTCTTCATGCCACTGGTGCTGGCGGCGGTCACGGTGGGCGTCATCTTCGGCTGGTTCTACGACCCCACTTTCGGCTTGCTGGCCATCATCTATCAGGCTTTTGGTGCCACGGCACCGGCGCTGCTGTCGGACGAAAACCTCGTGACCTTCGCCGTCGTCATCGCAGCACTTTGGCCCCAGGTGGCCTTCTGCATGGTGCTGTTCCTGGCTGGTCTCAACAATCTCGACGAGGAGATGATCGGGGCTGGCCGTGTCGATGGCGCGCGGGGCTGGCCAATGTTGCGACACATCGTCCTGCCGCAGCTGACGCAGGTGGCTTTTATCGCCGTCGCCATTACCGTGGTCGGCGCACTACGCTCCTTCGATGCGATTTCGGTCATGACTGCCGGTGGTCCATTCGGCTCGTCCACCGTGCTTGCCTACCAGATGTACGAACAGTCGATCTTCTCCTACCGCTTCGGCTATGGCGCGGCGATTGCGACCGTTCTGTTCCTCATCATGTCCATCTTCATCGCCTGGTATCTGCGCGGCCTCGTCAAGGCCGAGAAGGGAGCGTGATCTGATGTATCCACGTCCTATCCCCGAAAACAAAACCGCGGCCCGCATTGCCTATATGACGATGGTAAGCGTCATTCTTGCGCTGTGGCTTCTACCACTCTTTGCCGTCATCATGACGTCCTTCCGGTCATTCGATGATGTGATGGCAGGCAATTACTGGGGCTGGCCGACCAAGTTCAGCCTGACAGACAATTATGTGGCCGTGTTCCAGCAGACCAAGATGCTGCGCTACTTCGCCAACAGCATGATTATCACCATTCCCTCGGTGATCATGGTCCTGATCTTCTCGACGCTGACCGGATACGTGCTGTCACGCTACCGTTTCCGCGGCTCGATGGTGCTCTTCACGCTGTTCGTCGGCGGCAACTTTCTACCGCAACAGGTGATGATGATCCCGATCCGGGATCTAATGGTGTGGGCCGGGCTTTACGACACCTATTGGGCCCTGATGATATTCCACATCGCCTTCCAGACCGGCTTTGCGACACTCTTCATGCGCAACTTCATCGCTGCCCTTCCCGATGAGCTGTTTCAGGCGGCCCGTGCAGAAGGTGCGTCGCCCTGGCAAACGCTGGTCCACATCGTCGTGCCCTTAGTGCGGCCTGCACTGGCGGCACTCGCCATCCTGACCTTCACCTTCATCTGGAATGATTATTTCTGGGCGCTGGTGCTGACGCAAAGCGACGCGATCAAGCCCGTGACCGCTGGCCTCTCCAACCTCAAGGGCGAATGGGTCTCTGCCTGGAACATCGTGTCGGCGGCAACCATCTTCGTCGCCGTGCCCCCTGTCGTGATGTTCTTCCTGATGCAGAAGCACTTCGTTTCCGGCCTGACCATGGGAGCCGTCAAAGGATGACCGCTTCCGCCAGCCGCACAACCCAACTCTCACCGATCAGCAAGGATACGACTGACATGAGCAGCGTCGAAATCCTCAACGTCCAGAAGCATTACACCAGCTTCCACGCCTTGAAGAACATCAATCTGACGATCGAAAAGGGCGAGTTCATCGTCATGGTCGGCCCGTCGGGCTGTGGCAAATCTACCCTGCTGAAGACCATTGCCGGTCTGGAGACGATCTCCTCCGGTAAACTGATGATCAATGGCCGGGATGTGACGAAGGAAGAGCCGGGCGACCGTGGCATCGCCATGGTGTTCCAGTCCTATGCCCTCTACCCGCACATGACCGTTGCCGAAAACATGGGCTTTGGGCTGCGCATGGCTAAGCGCCCGAAGGCCGAAATCGATGCTGCAGTCAAACGTGCCGCCGCCATCCTGCGCATTGACGAACAGCTGGACAAGCTGCCGAAACAACTGTCCGGCGGCCAGCGCCAGCGCGTGGCCATCGGTCGGGCGATAACCCGCTCACCCGACGTGTTCCTGTTTGATGAACCATTGTCCAATCTCGATGCAGCGCTTCGCACCCAGATGCGTGTCGAGCTTTCGACCCTGCACGCCGAACTTGGCTCAACGATGATCTACGTGACGCACGATCAGGTTGAAGCCATGACCATGGCGAGCCGCATCGTCGTTCTCAACAAGGGCGAGATCGAGCAGGTCGGCTCTCCGCTGGAGCTTTATGCCAACCCGAAGAACCACTTCGTCGCGGGCTTCCTCGGCGCGCCGCGCATGAACTTCTTTGAAGGCAAGGTCATCAGAACAGAACAAGGCACTGCTGTCGTCTCCTTTGCTGGACTTGAAGACCTCCGCGTTCCGCTGACTGCCGACGCCTCGGTGAAGACGGGCGACACGGTAACGCTGGGTGTCCGGCCAGAGCGTCTGCAAACACAGGATGTCGACCCCTCGCTGATGACGTTCGACGCGAAGGTCCGCCTCGTCGAGCATCTGGGTCGGGAAACCATTGTCCATGCGGATGCCTCGCCGCTGATGGCTGTCGGCTCCGACACGGGGACGCACAATGTCACGATCCAGCTTGGAAAGGTTGTGCCCTTCGATGTCGGCTCATCCATCCGTGTCGGCTTCGCCCTTGATGACTGCTACCTGTTTGGCCCCGATGGCAAAACGCTCACACCTCCCAAGCCTGTGACCCAAAAGTAAACTGGAGTTTCCACGATGAAACGGACGAAACCTGCGCCGCTATCGGCTTGGCGCACCCTTAACCTTGACGATTTTTTGCTTGGCGTGCCGCATTATCCTGAACATGTGGACGAAAGCTACTGGCAGCGCGATGCTGACCGGATGAAGGAAGCGGGCTTCAATGCCGTGCGCATGGGCGAATTTGCCTGGCACATCTGGGAGCCCTTTGAAGGCAAATTCGATTTCGATCTGTTCGACCGCGCCATCGAAGGCCTTGGCAAAACCGGCATCAACACCATTCTCTGCACGCCCACGGCAACGCCGCCGCGCTGGTTGAGTATGAATTATCCTGAAATCCTGCGCGTCGACCGCAAGGGCCGTCGCGCAAGCCACGGCTCGCGCCAGCATGGCGACACGACGAGCCCCGTGCTGCGCCATCACAGCCGCCGCATCACCAGGGCAATGGCGGAGCATTACAAGGACAATCCTTATGTCATCGGCTGGCAAACGGACAATGAGCTGAACACCACCGTATCGGAGTCCTTCTCAGATTCCGCAACGCTCGCCTTCCGCAACTTCCTGCGCCACAAATACGACAGCATTGACGCATTGAATTTTGCATGGGGCGGCCATTTCTGGGCGACCTCCTATGACAATTTCGATCAGGTCGTGCTGCCCTACCCGATGGCGCCGTCCTATCTGAGCCCCGGCCACGTGCAGGATTATCACCGTTTCCTGGCCACGGCGACTGCCGCGTTCCAGCGCGATCAGGTGGAAATCCTGCGGGCGACGAACCCCGACTGGTTCATCTTCCACAATCTCGGCAATCTGACCGATATCGATTTTCGCGGTGACTTCGGAAAAGACCTCGACTTCATCGGCTTCGACATCTACCCGATGCTCTATGACGAGTTCCGACGCAATGGCGGACATGGTGCCACACAGGCACTGAAGCTCGATCTCTGCCGCAGCTATACCGGCAACTTCATCGTGCCGGAACAGGCCTCAGGCCTGGGTAGCCAGCCGGCCTTTACCACCATGACACCGGAACCGGGCGAAATGCGGCGCATGGCACTGTCATCCGTTTCGCGTGGGGCCGATGGCCTGATGTTCTTCCGCTGGCGTCCTGCGCATTTCGGTGCGGAAATTTACTGGATGGGCCTGATCGATCATGATGATGTCGGGCGTCGCCGTTTCGACGAGGCGAAGCAGTTTGCCCGCGATATAGCGAAGATCAAGGACAAGCTGCTCGGAACCTCGGTCCATATGGATATTGGCATCGCCGGTGCGGATTTCGACAATCAGGAAGCCCACAAGACCTATCCGATCGGCCTGCCGTCTCCGCAGGACGATGCAACACTGCTACATCGCCATTGCTATGAACGTGGCATTTCTTGCGGCTTCATTCATCCTGAAGACGATCTTTCCCGTTTGAAGGCGCTCTACATTCCCCATTGGGTCATGTGGAATCAGGAATGGACGGCCAATGTAGAAGCCTTCGTTGAGGCCGGCGGTACGCTGATTGTTGGAGCGATGACTGGTACGCGCGACATCAACAACCATATCATCCGGGAACTGGCCCCAGGCGGGGCGCTTGCAAAACTCTGCGGTATTCGCGTCGAAGAATTTGGTCGTATCACGGCAAAGGATGGCGACGGCCTCTTCCAGAGGGGTGGCGTGGAGGATGGCCACTATGTGCCACCGCATATTCTTCCATCCTCCTCTGCCTTCCGCAAATACACGATCGACATCGGCGGACGCACGCTCGAGGCAGAGCATCTCTATGAGTTGCTGACGCTCGATGATGACGTGGAGACCATCGCCACTTGGTCTAACCGCTTTGCCAAGGGTCGGGCAGCAGCCACGCGGCGCAAGGTCGGCAAGGGACAAGTGATCTATCTCGCAACCTATCTCACCGATGATCTGGTGGATGTATTGGATGACGTCGTCCTCGCAAAGGCTGGTATCGAACCGCTGATTGCGGATTTGCCCACAGGTGTGGAAGTCGTGATGCGTACAGCACAGGATCGTAAGCTGTTGTTCGTTCTCAACACCCTTGAGACTGAGCAAAAGCTTGAGAACCTTCCGTTCGGGAAGGACCTGCTGACAGGACGCGATGTGTCAGGCGAAAACACGATCGAGGGCTATGGCTGCCTCGTCATAGAACTTGGCTGATCACGCCATTACGGTTCTCCCAGAGGGGCGCAAGTCCCCGAAGCAACCGGCGAAGGTCATAGATCGACCTTCGCCGGTCGTGTCAGATCGTCATGGCGGGCGTTGTCATTTCGAAATTAAACAGCCCCTGCGTTGCCAGGGCCGCAGCACCGCTACTCCAGAAGTTGTCACGTTCATCCGGAACCAGAGCGGGTGGCTGTGTAAAGCAATAGAGGTCTAGCGCCTCTTGCATCGGATCAAAGAGAAGGTCACCAAATGTCACGGCCTCGCCGCCAACGATGATAATCTCTGGATCGACAATATCGACCATACGCGCCAGGTGAATCCCTATCGCCGTACCCGCCTCTTGCAAGATGCTAATGGCGGCCTGGTCACCTTGCAGCGCCGCTTCCTTCATCGCATAGCGGTCGACACTCCCATTCTTTTCCGCTGCCCTTGTCTGTTGCCAGCGCGCAATGATGGCAGGCTCGGAATAAAATGCCTGCAAGCAGCCGGAGCGTCCGCATTCACATATCGGTCCACCCTGTTGATGCAGGGAATGTCCGATTTTGCCAGCATGACCATGTGCGCCGCGCTGCACCTTGCCGTCAACAACAGTCGCGCACCCTATACCCACACCAATCGCCACCGCAGTGAACACCCGATGTTGCCTGCCAAGGCCAAAGAGATGCTGCGCCAGTGCAAATGCCAAGGTATCGTCTTCCATCCAGACCGGCACGTTGACGCGCTCCTGCAACATGCTGGCGAAAGGCACATTTTCCCAGAGGAAACGGTGGCTCTTAACGCATACGCCCTTCTCCGCATCGATTGTGCCCGGCATTGAAAATCCGACGCCAGTCAATAGCCCAGCGCCCTCGGGAGCGAGCCTCTGCAAACGTGAGACGGCTGTTTCGGCTGCGTTCAGAACAGAGTTCGGAGACGTATCCTTGAACTCGACGGTCAAAGAAGAAAGCGTGGCGGTCGACAAATCTGTCAGCACGCATTCCAGACTACCGACGTTCATCTTGATGCCGATGGCGAGATGACCGGCATAATTGATTTCCAACGGTATAGGTCGGCGCCCTCCTCCCCCCGGTATCGTCTTGCCTTCGACAAGATAGCCTTCGGAAATCAAATCGCTGACAACGAAGGTCACCGCCGCCGGACTGAGACCGGTTGCAGCGGCAATATCGGCGCGGCTGAGCTGTTCTTCGCGCCTGATCAGGTTAAGAATCAGCCGGCGGTTCATAGCCCTTGTCGTTTGTTGATCGATCTTCACAAGCAAATATACCTATTACATCGCCCGGTGGGTACACGAAGCCGCACTTTGCAAGAAGAACATTCTCGCGGCTAGATCAAAGATTGATGGTGCCACGATAATGTTGCACCACGTCTCCGCCGGACCGGAAAGCATGCCGAAACATCAGCCGCTATGGCCTTCGATCAACTCCATCGGCCACACCCTTCGCCTAATCGCATCTGGGTAGTGAGCCTGATATTCCGGCATGACGGATAGCAGGCTTTCGGCCAGACTGATGCCGAGATCGCGAAGAGACAGACTGAAACAGGTCAGGCTTGGTTGGAGAAATTGCGCCTGCGAGCTTTGCCGCCCGATGATCGCAACGTCCTTGCCGGGCTTCAGCCCCACCTCTTCGAGGCCGCGATATAGCCCGGTTACGAGCGTTTCATTGACAAGCACGACGGCTGTGGGCCGGGTTTCGCAGGCCATGATCTGGCGCGCGACACCATAGCCGCCTGTCTCGCTGGGTGTTGCGCGGAAGATATGGTCTTCCGCCAGCGAGAGGCCATGCCCGGCAAGCACCTCGCGAGACCGCTGGATGAAGATGTGGCCGAGGTTCAGATCGCCATGGGGCCAGATCAGACCAATGTGTCGATGGCCGTTATGCACCAGTCTTTCGATTGCCACCTCTGCCATGCCTTCGAAATCGAGATCGATCCACGGCTGACCCACATCCGTCTGGCTTCGTCCGAGCGTGATGAAGGGAATGTTGTGGCGGGCGAGCAGTTCGAAGCGGGCATCGTGAAGACGGGTCGCCGAGAGGATGATCGCATCCGCAAACCCACGCGCCACGACGCGCTGCAAATAGGCATCCGGATCTTCATCCGACGAGCAAAGCAAAGCGACAAGGTCAAGCTTGTGGCGTGCAAAGACGGTCTGGACGCCATCGAACACACTCATGAAGAACGTGTCGCCCTGTCCCGTAATCTCCGGCCCCGTCTGCATCATGAAGCCGATGACACCGGTCGATCCCTTCCGCAACGAGCGCCCGGACTGATTTGCCACGTAGCCAAGGCGGCTTGCCGCTTCCAGCACCCGGCGGCGTGTATCCTCGTTGACATCGGCTTTTCCATTCAGCGCACGCGACACGGTGCCGATTGAAATATCCAGATGCTCTGCCAGTTGGCGTATGCCCTTCATCAAGGTCTCTTTCTGCGGCGTCGAAAACGTTTTCGGAAACAGTATTGACAAAAATAGTCGTCTGTCCATAGTATCGTAAACGTTTACGGAAAACCGCATGAGGAGTGACGGTGACCGTTGGAGGAGATTTTCAGTGACATACAATGCCGTTTTGTGTGGATGCGGAGCTATGGCCAAGGGCTGGCTACGCGCCTTGCAGGAAACACCTGATATGCGGGACGCGGTTACGATCGTTGGTCTGGTCGATCTCGATCCCGCCACAGCCCGTTCGCTTGCCACCGAATTTAACCTGAGCAACGTCGTTGTTGGCACCGATCTCAATGTGGTGCTGGCGGAAACAAAACCCGATATTCTCTTTGATGTGGTTATTCCTGCGGCCCGCCATTCCGTCGTCAAAACCGCGCTGTCCCACGGCTGCCACGTTCTGAGCGAAAAGCCTATGGCCACGTCCATGGACGAAGCGGAAGATTTGCGCCGTGCTGCCAGCAGTGCTGGCCGAATCCACGCCATCGTTCAAAACAGGCGTTTCATCTCCGGCATCCGCCGGATGCGTCGGCTGGTGGAGAGCGGTGCAATCGGCACGGTTACCGGCATTCACTGTGATTTTTTCCTCGGCCCCCATTTCGGTGGCTTCCGGGAAAAGATGGACAATGTCCTGCTTCTTGATATGGCGATCCATACTTTCGATGCAGCACGCTTCGTTTCGGCCAAGTCGCCGTTGTCCGTCTATTGCCTGGAAACAAACCCGGCAGGGTCGTGGTACGCCCATGGCGCGGCGGCCAATGCCATCTTCCGGCTTTCGGACGACGTCGTGTTCACATATCGCGGCTCCTGGTGCGCCGAGGGTGAGCGCACCAGTTGGGAAAGTGCGTGGCGCATTGTCGGCTCCAAGGGAATGCTGACATGGGATGGCGAGGACAGTTTCAAGGCGGCAACCGCCGGCACTGAACAAGGGCTCCTGCACGGCTTCACGCCCATCAATGTACCGATGCCTGAACATGAGGCCGAAACGCACGGCCACGCCAGCGTGATCGCTGGTTTTCTCAATGCCATCCGCACCGGTCGCGAGCCGGAAACCGTGAGTCACGACAACATCAAAAGCCTGGCCATGGTGCTTGCCGCGATTGAAAGCGCAAGGTCTGGCCAGCCCGTCGACATAGCAGCATAGGGACGAGAACAGTGAATAACCAGCAAGGACAATCCATTCGTATCGGCACCATGGTCAGCGCCACAAAGGGCCAGGCAGCAGAACGGATCGGACAGATCGCCGATATGGGCTTTGAAAGCTTCGAACCGTTTTTCTGGCAGACGACAAATGGCCAGGACATCGCAGAGCTCGGCAAACGCTGCCGCGAGGCGATAGGGGACCGAGATATCACGATCTCAACGATCGGCATGTTCGGCAATCCGTTGGAAGAAACGGACATGGACCTGCAGACGCTGCAGGGCTGGAAGGATTGCATCGACAATGCCCACCATTTCGGCGCAACTTGCGTTGCAGGCTTTACCGGTCGCATCCGTAACAAGCCGCTGCCCGAAAGCCTGCCGCGCTACAAGCAGGTCTGGAGCGAGCTTGCCAAGCGCGCCGCCGACAAGGGTGTGAAGATTGCCTTTGAAAACTGCGCTATGGACGGCAACTGGGCAACCGGCGACTGGAACATTGCCCACAATCCGGACGCCTGGGAACTGATCTTCAACGAGACACCAGACGATAATATCGGCCTTGAATGGGAGCCCTGCCACCAGATGGTCTATCTGATCGACCCGCTGCCGCAGATCCGCAAATGGGCCTCGAAAATCTTTCACGTTCACGGCAAGGATGCGACCATCCGCTGGGACGTCATTCGCGAACACGGCATTTTTGGAAAGCATCCATTCGTGTTCATGCGCACGCCCGGTTTCGGCGACAGCAACTGGTCGGACATCATTTCGGAACTGAGGCTGGCGGGATGGTCTGGCTCCATCGATATCGAAGGTTGGCATGACCCGGTCTATCGCGATGCATTGGAGATGACCGGACAGGTCCATGGCCTCAACCATCTCAAGCAGGCACGCGGCGGCAGCTTCGTCGTCGACCCGGTGTAATTGGTTCAATGCACGCGCGGCAAGGAGGAGGCCGCGCAGCCATTCACGGACATTCTGGATAACCACAAAGGAGGAAACTATGGGTATCCGCAAATATACGATTGCCATTGCAACGGCGCTTGCAACAAGCGCTTCGCTCTTTGCAATCAGTGCACAGGCAGAAGACGTGAAGCTGACGCTTTGGTCGCTTGACCGCGATATTCAGCCCGCCCCAAATCTGATCAAGGAATTCAACGCGCAGAAGAACGGCATCCAGATCGAGTATCGGCAGATACAATTCGATGACGTCGTGAGCGAAGCGATGCGCGCCTATTCCACCGGTAATGCGCCTGACATCATAACCATCGACAATCCAAATCATGCGATGTTTGCCTCTCGCAAAGCCTTTCTCGATCTGACCGACATGATCGCAAAATCCACGGTCATCAAACCGGAAAACTACTTCCCCGGCCCGCTGGCTTCCGCCACATGGGACGGCAAATATTACGGCGTGCCGAAAGCCACCAACACGATTGCGCTTTACTACAACAAGGACCTGTTCAAGGCCGCAGGGCTTGACCCGGAAAAGCCGCCGCAGACATGGGACGAATTGCTTGAGACCGCGAAGAAACTCACCGATCCTTCCAAGAACGTCTACGGCATCACCTTTTCAGCAAAAGCCAACGAGGAAGGCACGTTCCAGTTCTTGCCATGGGCACAGATGGGCGGCGCCACCTACAAGTCCATCAACAGCGAAGGTGCGGTGCGGGCACTGACCATCTGGAAGCAAATGCTGGACGGCAAGATGACGTCTCCCGATACCTTGACGCGCAGCCAGTGGGACTCAACAGCGACCTTTAACGCGGGCAACGCCGCCATGGCGATTTCCGGACCATGGGAAATCGACCGTATGCTGGCGGAAGCGAAGTTCGACTGGGGCACGGCCCTACTCCCCGTTCCCAAGGAAGGTGCGGAGCGCTCCTCCGCCATGGGTGACTACAACTGGGCGATCTTCTCCAACACCAAACATCCGGAAGAAGCATTCAAGGCGCTCGAGTTCTTCGCCTCGAAGGACAAGACCATGTACAAGGATTTCGGCCAGATCCCGGCCCGCTCCGATCTTCCGATTCCGTCAACCGGAAATGCGCTGAAGGATGCGGCGCTGAAGACCTTCGTGGAACAGCTGAAATATGCAAAGCCACGTGGTCCTTCGCCCGAATGGCCAAAGATTTCCAAGGCGATTCAGGACGCGATACAGGCAGCGCTGACGGGCCAGATGGAACCGAAAGCCGCACTCGATCAGGCCGCTGAAAAGATCAAGCTTATCGAAGGCTGAGGCTTGAGCCTCTTCACGAAACCGATGGCATCGCTGCCATCCACCTTTCCTCCCGGAAGAACTGCTCGGCGTCTCAGGCGTCGGGCGGTTCTCCACCGGCGTCAATGAGGGTTTCCATGAAAAGGATCGTTTCGAGCATCACGGACGGACGCGGGTTTGACATTGGCCTTGTTGGCGTACCCTTCGCGTTTCTGTTCGTTCTGGCCGGATTGCCGCTGCTCTACAATATTCTGATGAGTTTTCAGGAGGTTGATATGTTCAGCCTTGGCAGCATCATCAGACCGTTTGTCGGCTTCAAGAATTACATAGACCTTTTCCGGCAACCCGAAACCCTGCCCATTCTCTACAATACCGTCATCTTCGTTGTGGGCTCCATCGCTGGCCAGTTTGTGGTCGGGTTTGGCCTTGCCCTGTTCTTCTGGACAAGCTTTCCGGGCTCCTCCTGGCTGCGCGGCCTGTTCCTTGTGTCCTGGGTTATGCCGGGACTGGTCGTCGGCGCCATCTGGAACTGGATCCTGTCCGGCGATTTCGGCGTGCTGAACTTCTTTCTGCGGGAAAGCGGCATGATCGACAGCAACATTTTCTGGCGCTCGGACCCGAATTTCTCTCTCTGGGCGGTCATTCTTGCCAATATCTGGCTCGGCACCTCCTTCAATATGATCCTTTTGTCCGTGGGGCTGTCAGCCATTCCGGACGATCTCTACGAGGCGGCAGAACTGGACGGCGCGAATGCCTGGCAACGTTTCTGGACGATCACCCTGCCGATGATGCGCTCAACCATCGGCGCGATTATCTCGCTCGGCTTGATTTTCACGCTACAGCAGTTCGATCTCTTCGCCGCCATTACCGATGGCGGGCCGAACAATTCCTCCAATGTTGCGCAATACTGGGCGTGGGACCTCTCCTTCCGCCAATATGACTTCGGCAAGGGAGCGACGATCTCTGTCATCATGACTGTTTTCGTGATGTTCGCGGCCATCGTCTATGTGCGCTCGACACGTCATGAGGTGCGCGGATGAGTGACACAAGCCGCAATCGTTTCATGCTCGCCATCGCCATCATCATGGCGGCGATCTATCTCTTTCCGCTCTACTGGATGTACATCACCGCGCTGAAAACCGGCTCGGAAATGTTCGCGACGCCGCCCAGCTTCTGGCCTTCGACGGCACAGTGGAACACTTTCGCATATGTCTGGGAAAGCCGGAACATGGGGCGTTATCTCTGGAACTCCACCCTTATCGCCTTCGGCTCCGTCGCACTGATCGCGGTTCTCGGCACCGGATGCGCCTATGTTCTTGCCCGCTACCGCAACGGCTGGGTCGATATCGGACTGTTCCTTATCCTGATGCTGCAGGTCCTGCCGGCATCCCTCATGATCACGCCGATCTTTGTGGGCTTTTCGCAGGTCGGGCTGCTGGATTATCCACGCTTTGCCGTCATTCTGGCGATTGCGGCAAAGAGTATGCCCTTCTTTGTTGTGCTTGTTCGGGCAACCTTCATGGCCGTGCCCATGGAGCTTGAAGAGGCGGCGCTGGTGGACGGCAATTCCCGTATCGGCGCTTTCTTCAACATCGTGCTGCCGCTTGCCCGCAACGGTATTCTCGTCAGCGCCATCCTCATCTTCATGCAGGCATTCGGGGAGTTCGTCTATTCGAAGTCGATGATCCAGAACGTCGAATTGCAGCCCGCAAGCGTCGGCCTCAACTCGTTCATGGGTCCCAACACCAGCGAATGGAACAACATCATGGCCTATGCCACCATGTATGTAACCCCGATCCTTGCCATCTTCGTCCTATTGCAGCGCCGCATCGTTTCCGGCCTCACATCGGGAGCTCTCAAATGACCAACCAGATCGAATTGTCAGGCGTAAACAAATATTACGGTGCCTATCACGCGCTCAAAGACATAGACCTCACCATTGCAAAGGGTGCATTCGTTGCGCTTGTCGGGCCGTCGGGATGCGGGAAGTCCACACTGTTGCGCTCACTGGCTGGCCTTGAATCGATTTCAGGTGGCGATCTTGTGATCGCCGGCGAGAGAATGAACAATGTTCCACCGCGCAAGCGCGATCTGGCGATGGTGTTCCAGTCTTACGCACTTTACCCGCACATGACGGTCGAGGAAAATCTGACCTATAGCCTGCGTATTCGCGGCACCAAGAAGGCGGATGCAAGAAAGGCGGCGAAAGACGTAGCAGCCGTGACCGGCCTGTCCGACCTGCTGCATCGCTATCCGCGCGAACTTTCCGGCGGACAGCGCCAGCGCGTTGCGATGAGCAGGGCCATCATCCGCAATCCCAAGGCGTTCCTCTTCGATGAGCCCCTATCCAATCTCGATGCTGCACTGCGCGTTCATATGCGCAAGGAAATCCGCGCACTCCATGACCGGCTTGGTGCAACCTCGGTTTATGTGACCCATGACCAGATCGAAGCCATGACAATGGCAGACCATGTTGTCGTCATGCGCCAGGGCGTGATCGAGCAGCAGGGACGGCCGCTCGATCTTTACGACAGGCCGGTCAACCGCTTCGTTGCGGGCTTTATCGGCTCACCGGCCATGAATTTCATACCTGCCACGGCTGGACCGGACGGTAAAAGCCTCGTTCTCGCCCTCGGCCAACCGCAGACCATCAGGCTTGACCGGCCAATACCGCCGAACAGGCAGTTGGTCGTCGGGCTGAGGCCCGAGCATCTTGTCATAGCAGCCAATGGAACGGGCGCCCTCACCGCGCCGGTGGCGCTGGTGGAATCGACGGGATCAACGAGCTACCTTACCACCGCCACGACACCGGAAATGGTGGTCGTCATAAACGGGCGCATTCCCGTGAGGAATGGCGAGACGATCGGCCTCGATTTCGAGCAGGAACACCTTCACCTGTTCGACGCCGATACGGGAATGCGGATCGAGTGACGCCAGAGGAACACCTGACGTCCCAGCGACGTCAGGCTTGTGCCAGCAAATGCCCCGGCGATACTTCACGGTATCTCGCCGGGCTCGCGACGTAGTCGACCGGGCGTATCGGGCTTTTCAGTTCCTCTGCCACTGAACCGCTCTTGATCCGCCGTCTGTCGGGATCCGGCACCGGCACTGCTGACATCAGCCGCTTGGTGTAGGCATGTTGCGGGTTGCCGAAGACTGCTGCGCGCGGACCGATCTCGACGATTTCCCCCAGATACATGACTGCCACCCGGTGGCTGACGCGTTCGACCACCGCCATGTCATGCGAAATGAACAAAAACGCCAGATCGAGACTTTGCTGCAAATCCAGCATGAGATTGATGACCTGAGCCTTGATTGAGACATCGAGCGCCGAAACGCTTTCGTCGGCGACGATGACTTTTGGCTGAAGCGCCAGCGCGCGGGCGATGCAGACCCGCTGACGTTGCCCGCCTGAAAATTCGTGAGGATAGCGCTTGGCCATGTCAGGCGTCAGGCCGACCTTGACCAGCATATCGGCCACCACGTCCCTCGCCTGTTTCCTGTCGCCCATCTTGTGCTCGAGATAGGGCTCTGCGATGGCGGCGCCGACGGTCATGCGTGGATTGAGCGAGGCGAAGGGGTCCTGAAAGATCATCTGCACAGTCTTGCGCATCTCGCGCATTTCCTGTTTGTCGAGGGTAAGAATTTCGCGCCCATCGACCAGCACGGAACCGCTACCCGGGTCTATGAGCCGCATGATGGCACGGCCGGTGGTGGATTTTCCGCAGCCGGATTCCCCGACAAGCGCCAGTGTTTCTCCGGCGCTGAGATCAAACGACACGTTTTCCACCGCGTGAACCCGGCCTGAGAGTTTTCCAAACAGCCCGGAGTGGATATCGAAACGCTTGGTCAGGTCTCGGACCTGGAGGACGGGCTGACCTTTCGCCACCGTATCGCTGACCTCCACGGGAATATCGGACTCGCCGGTCGCGACATTGACGACGGGGAAGCGGCGCGGGCGATTGAAGTCCTGCATCGAACCGAGAACCGGCACGGCCGATAACAGGGCGCGCGTATACGGGTGCTTGCCGCGGTGGAAGATATCTGCGGTGTCGCCGGTTTCCACCTGCTCCCCCTGATACATGACAACCGTGCGATCAGCGATTTCCGCGACGACCCCCATGTCATGCGTAATGAAGAGCACGGACGTGCCTTCCTCATCCTGCAATGTCTTGATGAGATCGAGGATCTGTCCCTGGATGGTCACATCGAGCGCAGTCGTCGGCTCATCGGCAATCAACAACTTCGGCCTTGTCGCCAAGGCCATTGCGATCATCACGCGCTGGCGCATACCGCCGGAAAAATGGTGCGGATATTCATCGAAGCGCGAGGCGGCAGAGGGGATACGGACCTTTTCGAGAATCCGGATGGTTTCTGCGCGCGCTTCCTGCTTGCTCATTGGTGCATGGCACAGCAGCGCCTCGGAAATCTGGTCGCCGATGGTATAAAGCGGGTTGAGGCTGGTCATCGGCTCCTGAAAGATCATGGCAACATCATTGCCACGCACCTTGCGCATCTCATGTTCAGGCAGCGCCAGCAGGTTGCGACCGCCAAGCATGACCTTGCCCTCGATACGGCTCGTATCTGGCTGAAGAAGACGCATGATCGAGAGCGACGTAACAGACTTGCCTGAACCGCTTTCACCCACGATTGCCACCGTTTCACCCGGAGCAACGGTAAATGAAATGTCGCGAACGACGGGCTTCCAGATACCATCGACCAGAAACGATGTCCGCAGCTTTTCCACCGATAGAACGGGATTGGCCGATGTTTCAGGGTGGGTTATGGTCTCGGCAAGGTTGGTCATGATCTTTCCTCTTGTTCTTTCTGCCTCAGCACCATCGGGGCGGTCCGCTTTAAGGAGGACCGCCGGGACGGCGTGGCTCAGTCCGGCCAGCGCAACGCGCCGTCGAACCGATGACGGGATAGATCCTCGAACGGAGTGGCGATGATCTCGTTGGACGCCCGGGCCTTGTCCAATTCTTCCGCCAACCGCGATGCCACAACCTTTTCCTGGCCCGGGTGGAGGTTGCAGGGGTCGAGATAGAAATAGTGGTGTTCGACTTCGTGATCCCGCACGATGATTGGCTGCTCTCCTTTACGCAGGGCGGCGGCCAGATCCCAGGCGGTGATGTGGGCTTCCTCGGGTGAAATGATGACGCGCATCCGGTCAAGCGGGTTGTTCGTGGGATCAGGCTCGATCAAGGCCGTTACGCCGGGACGATCGGCAAGCGTCTGCTTCCAAAGTGCGAGATAACCAGTCTCACGTTCGCGGATACCGGCGTGATCACGCTTCTCCCAGGCTTCAAGCGCCGCCATGACGCCGTAGATGCTTTCCTTACCAACCTTCATGCCGCGACCAATTCCCATATTTTGCAGGAAGGCGTTGCGCACGAGTTCTTTCTTGCCCGCAACGATGCCGGAGGTGGGGCCACCGAGAAACTTGTGGCCGGAATAAAGGACGATATCAGCACCCTGTGCCAGAAACAGTTTCAGATCATATTCGGAAGCCGCGTCCACGATGACGGGAACACCCTTGGCATGAGCGATTTCCACGAATTCCTTGAGGTTCAAGAGACCGTAATCGACAACGTGATGCGAGACGACATACACCGCTGCAGCCGTTTTATCGGTGATCGCATTTTCCATATGGTAACGATGAGTAGACGTGGCCTGACCGATCATCACGACCTTGCCGCCAGCAAGCCGGATCGACTGGTCGACCGGCGCGCCGTAGCTCACCACATGCCCCATCTGCAAAAGAACTTCGTTCTTGTCCGTCGATGTCTCGGGAAGACGCTCGATCGCCAGCAGGTCCGGCCCGGTTATGGTTGCCGCCACCGCAAGGCTGATGCCCGACGAACAGGATGCGGTCACAAACCCGGCTTCCCCACCTGTGAGGCGCGCAATGATGGCACTTGCCTTGCGCTGCAGATCGTTGATCTCAACGAACTGCGGCAGGATTGCCGCCATGGCAGCCACGGCTTCCGGAACGACAATGGAGGCGCCAAGGCTCGTCATCGTGCCGGATACATTGATGACCGGGCGCAGACCGAGTTTCGTGCGTATATCGTCAGACATTCTCATTCTCCGTTCGTTGAGCCATGGGGGCTCGAATTTCTGTTGCCCGACCTTCAACTATGCCATAGTAATGCAATAGGTTCTTTTAGATGCGGGAGTGCGCTGTGGATTTGAAGAGGTCATCGGATGAACTTTCCGACGAGACATCTGCGGTTGAGTGCGAGGGCAAGGCCCGGCGTTCCCGCGTGAGCGGCATCGACAGGGCCTTGCAGGTTATTGATTATCTGTACGAAACCGGCGCGCCCGCCGGTGCCTATGCCATTGCGAAAGCCATCAAGGCGCCGCTGTCCACCGTCTATGTGATCATAGACGACCTCGTGGAGAAAAACCTTCTTGCACGTAACGCCGACGGCATGATCTGGCTTGGTGCGCGGCTCTATCACTACGGCCTGGCTTACGCCCGGTCTCTGGACTTCATGAGCGTCGCCATGCACGAAATGCATGACCTTTGCCGAGAGGCGGGAGAAACCGTTCAAGTCTGCGGCCGCGATGCCGAACATATGCTTGTTCTGGCGATGGCGGATGGTCCAAGCCATTTTCAGGTTGCCTCGCGAGTCGGCACGCGCGTTCCCCTGAACTGGACGGCTTCTGGACGGCTTCTGGTCGGGCATCTGCCGGAGGCGGAGCGTATCGAGCTGTTCAAACGCGGCGCCCGTATTTCTCCGACTGGACGCGCAAAGATCGATGCCGCAACGCTCTCCGATGCGGCGAAAAAAGCCTTCGAAGACAGGTTGTCCATCCAAGCAGGCGAATCCGACTATTCGGTCGCCTGTATTGCCTCGCCCATCGTGGACGGCAAAGGAGATTGCGTTGCGACGATCTCCATCGTGCTTCCCGAGCAGAAGGTGCTTGCCGACAAGACCGGCTACGCCGATCGGGTCAAGGCATCTGCGGCCCGGATTGAGAAGCTGATGGGTTGGCGCAATCACTGAAAGCTCCTCTTGCCTTAGCCGTGCAATGCTACGATTGCTTCGATCTCGACGGTGATGTTGCCCGGTAGCGAACCGAACCCGACGGCCGAGCGGGCGTGTTGTCCCGCCTCGCCGAACACAGCGTTGAACAGGTCAGAGCATCCATTGATGACTTGCGGATGGTCGAGAAAATCCGGGGCCGCATTGACCATGCCAAGCAGCTTCACCACGCGACGCACGCGGGAAAGGTCACCCAGCGCGTCTTGCATGACAGCCAGCAGATTGATGCCCGTCAGACGCGCATCGGCATATGCCTTCTCGACAGAAACATCCGTTCCGACTTTTCCGGTGTGCAGGAAACCATCGGCTTCGCGAGGCCCCTGACCGGAGAGGTAAAGCATATTGCCTTCAATGACATGCGTCACGAAATTGGCAATCGGCGGTGCGGCGGGCGGCAGCTTGATGCCGAGAGCCGCAAGCCGGTCGTAAGGCGTATCGGCCCTGGCTTCAGGCTTGGTCGGGGACTGGGTCACGCAAACTCCTGTGTCATCCATGCGGATATCTGTTTTCATCTCTGGCGCATTCAACGGTAGGAATAACCGTGGCTATGGCGAACAAGCTTGCGCGCCCGGGGAATGTAACGGCTGGCGGCGACAGCTTCCGCGCCGATCACTGCATAACGCGGTTCAAAGAGTTCCTTGAGTTGCGAAACGTCGCCGTTTGAATCGGTGGCTTCGAGGTCGGAATCGACAACATCGAAGATCGTAAAATCCGCCCGTGCACCCACCGATAACCGGTTGTTCATGTCGAGCTTGATGACTTCGGCAGGCGCGTGCGTAACCGCGTTGACGACCTTGTCGAACGGCATTCCCACAGACATCAGCTTCGACATCGTCGTCGCAAGGTCCCAGACGGGGAAGTTCATGGAATGGCCATGAAGGTCGGTCGATATGGAATGCGGCAGCAGACCACGCGCAATTGCCGCTTCCGCGACCTTGAACGAGAAAGACGCGCCGCCATGGCCGATATCCAGCCTCACCCCTTCAGACGCGCAGCGTTCTGCCAGATTGAAGAGGTCCTCGTCTTCCATGATCGATGAACCCGCTTTGCCGTTGAAGCAGTGGGTGACCACATCACCGGGACCGAGAATTTCCAGCACCTCATCATAGAGCGCCGGTGGCTCTCCGACATGCACCATCATAGGGATCTTCAGGATTTTGGCGATCTTCTTGCCAAGCTTGACGGGGGTAACCCCCCAGGAACCGGTAATCACATGGCTGGCGCGCACCTTCAGCCCGACGATGTGCTCGCTGTTTTCCGCGTAGCATTCCAGAATGCGATCAAGATCGATGTCCCTGATATCCCGCAGTTCCGCCACGCGGTTACAGGCCACAAGACCGATGGAACCCAGATTAAGGAACGCCTTGATGCGCTCTCTCGACGGCTCGATGATATATTCGCGGAAACCGTGGAAGTTGGCTTCGCCCGCAGAGCCTGCATCCACAAGTGTCGTGACGCCGCGTTCTGCGCCGCATTCGGATGGGCGGATGGAGATATCTGTACCGCCATGCCAGATATGAACATGCAGATCGACCCAGCCAGGTGAAACCCAGGCACCCTTGCCATCGATACGGGTGGCATCCGCCGGGGCGTCAATGGATTGCCCGATGGCGGCGATCTTGCCGTCGGCGCCGACCAGAATATCGGTCGCCCCACTTTGTCCGGTCTCGCCGAAAGCCATTGGCTTGACGTTGGTAAGGAGGAGCGGCTTTGCGTTTTCCCCTGTCATATTACAAATCCCTTCGCAGTCTTGGATCGAGCATGTCCCGCAAGCCATCGCCGACCATTTGCAGCGACAGCACGGAAAGAATGATGGCAAAGCCAGGGAAATAGGTCATCCAGTCGGCCTGTCCGATATATTGACGGCCGCTGGCGATCATGGTTCCCCAGGTTGGAATTTCAGGGCTGACACCGAGCCCGAGAAAGGAAAGGCCAGCTTCGGCCAGCATGGCGCTGGCGAACAGGAAGGTCGCCTGCACCAGGATCGGCGAGAGCAGATTTCGCAGCACATGCCGTGTCATGATGTGGAAGGTGGAGATGCCAAGTGCCTGCGCCGCCTCCACGTAAGGAAGCTCGCGGATAACCAAGGTGGAAGCGCGCACGATGCGGGCAAGGCGTGGCGAATAGACGATCGACAGCGCAATGATGACGGTCGTGAGCGAGGGTCCGAGTGCTGCCACCAGCGCAATGGCCAGAAGAATGTCCGGAAACGCCATCATCGCGTCGATCAGCCGGGCAATTGGCGTATCGAGCTTCTGGAAGAAGCCGGCCAGAAGCCCGAGTGTCACGCCGATGGCTGCCGACAGGACGACCACCGACGCGCCGATCAACAGGGAAAGTCTGGCGGAGTAGATGGTGCGGGAGAAGACATCCCGGCCGAACTCATCGGTGCCGAACCAGAACATTTCACCCGGCGGCTTCAATCGGTTGACGATGGACAACTTGGAAGGCGAATAAGGCGCAATCCACGGAGCAAGCGCGGCCAGCAGCACAAACACGACCAAGATGAGCAGCCCGACCGCGACAGTCTTGCGCTTGAGGAACCGCCGAAGAAACTTCGACCCTTCGCTTGCCTCAGGCTTTGCAGTGTTTGCGGAAATATCGACCATCTGTGGCGCTCCTTTTAGTAACGCACACGCGGATCGATCGCCAGGTAAAGCATATCGATTGCGAAGTTGATGAGGACGTAGAGCGCGGCGATGACCAGCAGCGCGCCCTGAATGACCGGATAATCCCGTCGCAGAACCGCCGAGACGACGAGGCTTCCGACGCCGGGCAAGCCGAAGACCGTTTCGGTAACAACAGCGCCTGAAATCAGCACGGCGGCGGTAAGGCCGATGACGGTGAGGATGGGTATCAGCGCATTCTTCAAGGCGTGCTTGAGAATGACGCGTCTTTCTACCAGACCCTTGGCGCGGGCAGTGCGGATATAGTCGTCACCCAAAACGTCCAGCATGGAGGCGCGCGTGAAGCGCAGGATGAGGGCGGAGGACACCATGCCAAGCGCGAAGGCTGGCAAGGTCAGATGATACATTCGCTCCAAGAAACTCGAATCCGGCCCACCATAGCCGGAGACGGGAAAGATGTTCAGCCGCACGGCAAAGGTCTGCATGAGAATGAGGCCGAGCCAAAAGCTGGGGATGCTAGCGGCGAGCATTGCCACTGTTGTCGCGGCTTGATCGATAAACGAGCCACGACGATAGGCGGCGTAGATGCCGATGGGCAAAGCAATGACACTGGCGATCAGAAGCGAGAACAGCGTGAGGAAGAATGTCGGCTCGGCGCGGGCCATCAAGGCCGAGGTCACCGGCATGTTCAGGAAGATTGACTGGCCGAGATCACCTTTCAGCATCTGCCCTATATAAATGAAGTATTGCACGAACAACGTCTGGTCGAGCCCGAGCCGACTGCGCAGATCCGCGATATCCTGAGCTGAGGCATCCGGCCCCAGCATCACCGCTGCCGGATCTCCAGGTGTAACGCGCACAATGACGAAGACGATGGTCACGACGAGAAACATCACGACGATCATGCCGAAAAGGCGCTGGAGAATATAGCGGATCATATAGTTCTCTCTTCATGCTCCGGATGAAAAACGTTCTCGAGCCCGACACCGCCCACTGGCGGCATCGGACCGATCGGAGAGGCGTTACTTCTTGATCGAAGCATTCCAGAAATAGGGCCATGGAGCGGGATCAACGCCCTCGACCTTTTTCGCCTTGGCCGTCAAGCCATTGAAATCACCGATTTTCATGTAGGGAATTTCGGCATACATGGCTTTCTGGACATCTGCCCATAGCGCCAGGCGTTTCTCTGGATCAGCTTCGGCGGAGAAGGCTTCAACCGTCTGTTTGCGCAACGGCGTATCCCACCAACCCGGAGAGGTCGGAGCGAGAGAGCCGATGAGTGCAGGCTCAGGAAGGAACGGGCTGTGGGTAATGTAGATGTCCCACAGCGCCTTGTCGGCCCGGCGCTGCGTCAACGTCGCCCAGTCCACGACCTGCATATCCACCTTGAAACCGGCAAGTTTCAGATATTCCGCGGCCACCTGCGCCATCTTGTAATGGAATTCATACTGGCGGCTGGTCAGGATACGGATCGGCTTTTCGCCGTTATAACCTGCAGCTTTCGCCGCTTCTGCAGCACCTTCAGGGTCCGCAAGGTTGTAGCTACCCTCAACGCCGGCATCGGTATTCCATACGAAATTCTTCGGATAGATATCGCCGTCAAGCGCATAGAAATCCGTGCTGCCGAAGGCTGCCGCCATCATGTCTTCCATGCTCAATGCCTGGCGGATCGCTTTACGCATGGCCACATCCTTGGCCAATCCTTCCGCCGTATTAAAAACGAAGACGGGGTAGCCGAACGGCTTGAGCACGACAGGCTCCGTCGCCGTCGACGACTTGATTTTGTCGAAGGATTCAACCGGCAGGCTGTCTATATAGTCATACTGCCCGGAAACGGCGGCCTCGACGCGCGTATTGGCATCGGGCACCGGAACGAAGCGAATCTCGTCGAGATACTGGTGACGCGCGCCGCCATAGCCATTGCTCTCGCCGGAGCGCGATGTGTAACCATCAAACCGAACGAGCTGGATGTACTGGTCGGCCTTGCGCTCCTTGAGCATATAAGGCCCGGTACCGATAAACTCCTTCATCGGCTCCTCCTGCTTTTCCGCAGGCAAAATGATTGCCGCCGAGTTGTTGAAGGCCAGCAGGGAAACGAGCGGCGCATATGGCTGTTTGAGGGAGATGGTGACAGTCGAAGGATCGGTAGCCTCGATCTTGTCGATAAAGGAAGCAGCCTGCTTTCCGCGTGAGGCGACCTTTATCCAACGATTCAACGATGCAACCACATCGTCCGAAGCCATGTCCGAACCATCGTGGAACTTGATACCTGACCGAAGCTTGATCGTGTAAACTTTACCATCCGCACTGATTTCCGGCAGGCTGTCGGCCAGCAAAGGCGTCGCCTTCCACTCCTTGTCGAACGTGTAAAGCGTCTCAAACATATGCTGGGTCACGATGCCGACGAGATCGGCCGTCGAAGCCATCGGATCAAGAGTTGGCGGCTCGCCAATCGTGGCGACGTTCATCATCCCGCCCTTTTCCTGGGCTGAGAGAAGAGAAGGTGCGGCAACAAGTGCTGTGGCAACAAGAAATGCTAGCTTGAGTCTCATGCGAAGCTCCCGGTTTTTAGATGTTCCATTATTATGTTATATAGGCTTTAATAAAAGAATATCCGAAAGTCCGGGACTGTCAATCACGTTCCCGCAGGCCGTCCACATTTTATGAGAGGACGCTTATTTTAGTAGCGGCGACACACCGGGCTGAGGCGGCACCGGTTTACGGGCAGACGAGCCCGCTGAAGCGCGGTCATAAACAGGCGGCGCTAGGCGGTTTTTATCGGTGCGGAAAACGATGTCTTGATCCGTCAGCTTCAGATCGATCAGGCGGGCCGGAAACAGAAGTTGCTCGTCTGAGCGCCGCCCTAACGAAATTTCTGAGCCGTAGACCTAGCTGACTTTGAGGATTGCCCCCGTGCAGACAAAAGCGTCAAAACTACTGTGTTTGATTGTATTTCACCGCTTTCGCTAAAGCATCACTTCGCTTCAGAAGTAGCGTTAAAATCGGAGCGACGAGGGCAGAGATGCCTGCGGCAATGAGGAACGATGTCTGGTAACCGAAGCGCTCGGCTATTGTGCCTGCGCCTATCCCGCCCGCCATGCTGACAATGCCGTCCATGCATTGGAATAGTGTAAAGTCCACTCCTGCCTGGCGAGGATCCGACCAGCCCATGAAGCATGCATAAAGGGCGACAAAGCCGATAGACATGACTCCGGAAGAACTGGTGATGGCGAGTGTCATGACAATCCAGTGTGCCGTCTCGCGGTGAAGGGCAAGGAGCGCAAAGGCGCACAGTAAAAGCGACTGCGCAATGATCGATAAGAGAAGCACGCGTCTCGACCCGTAGAGGCGGACCAACATTCCGCCTAAGAGCGCTCCGGCAAACCCGACGATCATACTTCCTGCACCGTTGAGAAGTCCCAGCGATGCAAGACTGAACCCATAATCGATAAGGAAAGGACCAAGCATTGCCAGCCCCCATTTTTGGGCTGCGACATAGAGGGCCGCGATGACAAGGCCATTTCTGATCTCTTGTCGGTTGAGTGCGCGCCGCATGGAGGGTGTCTGGTTACGCGTCTCTACCCTGGCTATGGCCGATGGCCCGCACATGAAAGGCAACATGAGCAGGACAACAACGCCCGCCATAACCAGGGTCGCGGTCGTCCAACCGTAAAGGTCGACAAGAACAAGGAACAATCCTGCCCCGATGGCGGAGCCTAGATAGGCACCCCCGACCTGTGCCGCATTTGCCCAACCATGTTGTTCTTTCGACAACGTCTCAACTGCGTAGCCATCGCACGCAATATCAACAGTTGCTGTCACGACAGCGATAAAGAACAGGATCGCAATGGCGACGCTGACTGGCGATGGTCCGGCGAATGCAAGAATGACAAGACCGAATGCACAGATTCCCACTCCCGCGCCGACGATAAGCCTTGACCTGTTTTTGCCAACGCGGGGAAGTCGGAAACGCTCGATGAACGGCGCCCAAAGAAATTTGAGCGCCCATGGCAGCACGATCAGGTAAAGCAGGCCGATCTGATCCAGCGGAAGTCCTGCCGTTCTTAAAACGGCAGGAAGCCCGAGGAAGGTGAAGCCGCCAATGACGCTTTGCCCGACATAAAGACCACCCACCGCAGCGAAAACGATTGCGGGCGACGGCTGTACGCCTCTTGCATCTGGCGTCGTCATCAGAAGTTGTATTTGACGCTGGCGACGAGTTTTCTACCTTCATCAAAAAGGCAGTAGCCAGTCGTGCAGACTTGATTGACTTCATCGAGCAAGTTGGTGGCATTGACCTGCAGCTTGACGCCTTCCATCGCGTCGTTCAGCTTGCCCAAATCATAGCGCAAGGCCGCGTCTACGAATGTACGCGCGCCATTGTTGATGACCCTTGTATGGGCATCATCACCAAAACTGGACCCGACATAGCGGACACCGGCGCCAACACCCAGCCCTTCAAGTGGTCCACTCTGGACCTCGTAATCTGCCCAGAGCGAGAACATGTGGTACGGTGAAGAGTTGAGCTGATTGCCGACCGTAGCCGGGGTCTGCTTGGTTATTTCAACGTCGTTGTAGGAGTAGCCGCCGGTAAAACTCAAACCATTGTCGAGTGACGCCGTGACTTCAAATTCAATCCCGCGGGAGTGAAGGTCGAGTTGACGCAGTGACATGGTGTTGGTGTCATAGAGAGATGCGTCCTTCTGCCTGATATCGAAATAGGCGGCGGAAAGAAGAATGTTCTGATCTGGTATCTCATACTTGACGCCGATCTCGTACTGTTTGCCACGAGTTGGGTTTGCCTGACTTTGCGTACCCGCCAGGATCACCCCCGTATTGGCGAAGTAGGAGGTACCATAACTGATGTAGGGCATGACATTCCAGGACGTCACATATCCAATCGAGGCCCGTCCGGTTGTTACGCTGTCATTTCTGGAACCGCCGGTGCCAGCGCTGGTATAGTCGCTGTCGTGCCAATCATGCCGCAGGCCAAGTCCGATCCGCCATGCATCAAGTTCAATCTGGTCCTGAACATAAAGACCAATCGAACTCTGCTTTTGCGTTTCGACATAATTGATAGCGGGAACGTAGGTGGAGGTGGGAGTAAAGCGGTTCGGTCCGTCTCCCTGGCGCGACGTATACTCCATGAAGCTGTAATCAATGCCGCCGATCAATTTGTGTTGGGCGGCCCCAGTTTGAAACTCAGCTTCGAGATAAGTGTCCGTCGCCAACCCCTTATTGTCTTCGTAGACAATGCCGGGATAACTGCTGTCCACCCACTCCTGCCTGGTCGAAAGATCGGAATAGCGCAGCTTGTGGTGTAGCGTCAGTGTGTCGTTTATCTCGTGTTCGAGCTCGTAGCCTATGCGCCACTGCTTCTGGTCGAAGTCATTGAAACGAGCATCTCCACTGTAAACAGGCGTTGCGCCAGTCGACACATAGTTGCTGTTATAAGTGTTGACGTAACCCCACGTTCCGCCCGTGGTTGAGTCCATGTACTCGCCGAGCACCGTGAACTTCGTACCTTCATCCGGTTTCCACGTCACAGCAGGAGCGATCATGACGCGATCGTCCTTGATGGCTTTCACCTCATTACGCGCATCGCGGGCAACGCCTGTCAGACGATAAAGGACAGATCCATCATCCGTCACTGGACCGGAGAGATCGAAGGCGCCTTGGACACGTCCGTAGGAACCGTACTGGAGTTCAACCTCCCGCACTCGCTCTTCCGTCGGCCGCTTCGAAACGATGTCGACAATCCCGCCGGAACTGCTTGCGCCATAGATCGAAGCTGCGGGGCCGCGCAAAACTGTTGCCGCTTCCATGCCGTAGGGCTCAAGCCTGAACAGACCGTTGGGGCTGCTGATCTGACGCAGACCATCTCGGAATACACCTGTATATGTCAGGTCTATTCCGCGTAGCTTGAATGTGTCAAAGCGTGGCTCAGTACCGTAGGCACCGCTTCGTGCGCCTGGGGTGTAATCGATTGCTTCCTTGAGGTTCTGTGGTTGCCTGTCATCCAGTTGTTTCCGGCTGACAACCGATACCGATTGTGCAGTTTCAGCTACTTTCATATTCGTTTTCGTAGCACTCCGACCGGATTTCGCAACGTAGCCTTTCGACTCGACGATACCCGCTACACCCTCATTGCCGGAGCCCTGGACAACGACTGTCTCAAGGACCGTAGAGCCACCATTTCCGTTGGCTTCCTGTTGCGTGGTAGCAGGATCGAAAATACGGACCGTATTGGACTCCGTGATGGTGAAACTCAGACCGGAGCCAGCGAGCAGCTGCGTTACTGCCGCTGAAACGCTGAGCGGTCCCCGAACGCCGGCGGTCGTCTTTCCTTTGGTAATTGCCGAAGGATAGAGCATGCGCAGATTGGCTTGGCGACCCAGCGTCAGAATAGCATTTTCGAGGGGACCGGCAGGAACGGATAACGTCGCGACAGCAGGGGCAGCCGCTGCGGTCTGAGCACGCGCAATCGTGGGTCCTGCGGCAGTTGCTATCGACAGCCCAATCACAGTGGTTGTCGCCAGCCCCATTCTCATGTGCACGTATTTTGACGAAATCATTCAGTACCCCTTCACGCCTGGTCATTGACGCACCGCGCAAACGCGCGTTGCTTCCTGCAGACCTAGAGTGAAAAGGACCCAGACATCCTGACGTGCTTTTTCAAAAAAAATTATCGTGAGCGGACGACCACAACCATGCTGGTCAGCTTCGTCACTGTGACCGGGAGATTGGTTTCCAGAATTCGAAGCGCCTGATCGGTGTCGCGAAGATCGAAAATGCCTGAAACACTCAAACGAGCGGCGGTCTCATCGAGAATGATAATCCGGCCGTGACGATATTGCGCCACTATATTGAGCGCTTGTCGAAGCGACTGACCAGAAAAAACGAGTTTTCCTTCGCGCCAGGCTGTATTGGTGGCCACATCCTGCCGGGAGACGATGGCCGCTCCATGAGCGTCCAGTGTAACCACGTCTCCGGCACCGAGTCTTGTAATGCCTGAACTCGTTTCGACCTGGACTTCGCCTTCTTCGACTTGAACCTCTTGTGGCAGCGTTCCATTGCGGGAGCGCACTGCATATTGAGTTCCAACAGCCTTGGCTGTCAGACCGTTATTATCAACAATGAAAGGGCGCTGCGGATTTTTCGCCACATCGAAAAACGCTTCACCGCGCAGCAGAACGACACGCCGTTCTTGCTCGGAATATCGTGTTTCCACAGCTGTATCGGAGTTCAGACTGACCTGAGTTCCGTCCTCCAGCGTCAACACACGTGTTTCTCCGACCGCTGTATAATAATCTGCATGAAGGCGGTCGATCAAACCCGTTCGCTGAGACAGGAAAACGGACAAGCCCCCCAGACACAGTATGCAGATTATCGTCAGTGCAGTGCGTTTGGACCCTGATCGCCGATGACGAGGCGCCAGCGGGACATTACGCAAGTCGCCCCAAAGCGCAGCCATTTCTTGATAGGCGTCGTTGTGCGCTGGATTTGCCGCCAGCCAGTCCTCGAATGCCTGACGGTCGGATGCCGATGCGTCAGCCGATTGCATGCGCGCCACCCACAGCGCCGCCTGTTCGGCCAGACCATCGTCTCTCGCCTCGCTTTGTTGGTCACGCATGGATGTTTGCCATTCTCAATTGATTCCAGTCAGCATATCTATATGTCGAGCGAAGAACATGCGAGGCGTGTAGCTCTATCGGCTGTTCAATTTCGCTCTGGCATCACGGCAATGAAGCAACGCTTTGATGATATGCTTCTCCACCATGTTTCGAGATATGCCGAGCCGCACTGCGATCTCGCCATTGGGAAAGCCATGAATACGACTGAGGATGAAGACTTCCTGGCACCGCTTCGGCAGAGCACTGATTTCCTGTGCCATCACGGCCAGATGCTGTCGCCCCGTGACGATTTGTTCCTGGTTAGGGCTGTCACAGGCAACCTCAAGCCCGGCTTCCAGCGAAACCAGTAGCGGCCGTTCGCGCACCTGTTTGATGATCGTCAGCCGCGCAACCGATTTTGCGATCTGAAACAGGTAGGCCTTCGGATTTTCAATCGATGTTGTCTGGGACACCTGTAAAGCGCGCAACGCAGTTTCCTGCATCGCGTCTGCGGCATCTTCACGATCTCTAAGGCGACTTCGGAAGAACCGTAACAGGCGGTCACTCTCCTGCGTTCTTAAAAGGTGCAATAATGCCGTACTCATAAACGAACAACGTCCAACAGCTTCTTCATAAACCGCCCCAGCTTTCCTGCGATGGTCGACAACCAATTTAATATGACTTCATAACTCATGTTAACGGAACGCAATGCGTGAACACCAGATCAAAACAACGCCAGTTTGGACTGAGGGTCGATATTCTGGGATGCTGTGGCGAAAATGCACGTGCGCAAATCGCACTCGATCTTCCAAATGGTTTGAACCTATTAAACCGCCTCGCTTCTGCCAGAGCCCCATCTCATGAGGGTAGCCAAAGGCGGTGAAGCGAGCACCCGTAAATATAACCAATAAGTTATATCTCCGCGCGTTTATTTCATTTTAAGAATGACACCCCCGGTGACAAACTCGCCATATTAGCATTACGTGCTACTGACCGGCGAGGGAGTCCGCCGACAAAGGGAGAGAAAAACATGAAGAAGCTGCTTTTGGCCGCTGCCGCCGCGCTCGTTTTTGGCACGGTTGCTCAGGCCGATACGATAAAGGTTGGTGTCGTCGGGCCATTCTCCGGTCCTTTTGCCCTGCAGGGCAAGAATTTCAAGGCGGGTATCGACGCCTACATGACGGCCAATGGCAACAAGGTTGGCAGCGACACGATCGAGATCATCTATCGCGACTTGCCGGCCGCCGACCCGGCGCAATCCAAGGCGCTGGCGCAAGAACTGGTCGTCAAGGAGAAGGTCCAGTATCTCGCAGGCTTCTATTTCACGCCCGACGCCATGGCCGTCACCCCTATCCTGAAACAGGCCAACACGCCGCTCATCGTCATGAATGCGGCGACATCCGCCATCGTTACGAAAAGCCCGCTGGTGGTTCGCACCTCGTTTACCACATGGCAGACGTCAACGCCCATCGCGAAGGTGGCCTATGACCGGGGGGTAAAGAAAGTCATTTCCGTCGTCAGCGACTATGGCCCGGGCGTCGATGCTGAAAATGCCTTTAAGGCGGGCTTCGAAAAAGCTGGCGGCGAAGTTGTCGAAGCGATCCGTATGCCGCTTTCGACGAATGATTTCAGCCCAATCATGCAACGGATCAAGGATTCCGGCGCTCAGGGCGTCTTCGCTTTTCTTCCATCGGGCCCAACCACACTTGGTTTTGTGAAAGCCTACAATGAAAACGGCCTGAAGAACGCAGGGATTCAGGTCTTTGCACCTGGCGACCTGACACAGGAATCCGACCTTCCAGCCCTTGGCGATGCCGCACTGGGAATGCTGACCAGCTTCCATTACGCGGTTTCGCACGAATCGGCTGAAAACAAGGCCTTTGTAGAGGCTGCGAGCAAAGCAATCGGCAACCCAGCTGAACTGACCTTTCCGGCAGTGGGCGCCTATGATGGGATGCATGTCATCTACAAGATGATCGAAGCCACGGGCGGCAAGCAGGATGCCGAGAAGGCAGTCGAAGCTGTGAAGGGTCTGTCCTGGACAAGCCCACGCGGACCCGTTTCCATCGATCCGGAAAGCCGTCACATCACGCAGAACATCTATCTGCGCGAGGTTGCCAAAGATCCAGCTGGCAAGTTCTACAACAAGGAAATTCAGACTTTCGAGAAGCAGGGCGATCCGGGTCTCGCAGCAGCAAAATAACGGAGCATTTGCTCGTCTCAACCGCCTGAAGCACGGCAGGATTCAGGCGGCTCCTCCATCTAAATATCTTTAAAGCATTGGTTCAACTCATGCAGACTGTCTTCAGCATCGCGGTCGATGCCCTCGCCTACGGCATGGTGCTGTTCGTCATTTCGATCGGGCTTTCGGTAACCATGGGCCTGATGCGCGTGGTCAACCTGGCACATGGCGCATTTGCGATGATCGGTGGCTACATCGCCTCTTACGCCACGCGTGACCTGGGGCTTGGCTACGGCGTTGGCGTGTTGGCCGCTGTCGTGGGCACCATCATCATCGCGTTGCCGATAGAGCGATTTCTCTATCGCCGTATCTACGGAGCGCCCGAGCTGACGCATGTGCTGATGACGATTGGCATCACCTTCTGTGTCATCGGCATTGCCAACTACGCCATGGGTCCCACTCTCAAGACCATCCCCCTGCCTGCCGAATTGCAAGGCTCTGCCGACCTCGGGTTTCGGACTATTCCCATGCATCGGCTATTTGCGATCGCCTCGGGCATCGTGGTGGCGGTATGCCTGTGGTTCACCATCGAGAAAACAGGCTTTGGCGTAAAACTGCGTGCCTCTGTCGATAACGCCGCCATGGCGGCCGCCTTGGGCGTGCGGACTGAAATCATCTATGCACTCAGCTTCGCAGTCGCCGTTGGTCTTGCCGCATTTGGCGGCGTCGTCGGCGCTGAATTGCTGCCCGTAGAGCCATATTACGCGCTTCGCTATATGGTCACTTTTCTCGTCGTCGTTTCAGTCGGCGGCGCAGGCTCCATTCCCGGCGCACTGATTGCCTGTCTGGTGCTGGGTGGCATCGATACGACGGGACGCTATCTCATGCCCGAGTTTGGAGAATTTTTCTTCTACCTCGCCGTCATCGCGCTCATCTGCGTATTCCCGCGCGGTTTTGCTGGAAGGAAGAATTAGCATGAGCACAAGTCAATCAGTACAGCACCACGCGCCGTTGGCCGCGCCTCACCGCTCCGTCAGCAAGGATTTCGCCGGGGTTGCTGTCATTATCGCGATTGCCATTCTCGGATACTTCGTCTTTCCAGACAATCTCGCCTTGCTCACCCGCATCATCGGCATTGCCCTGCTGGTCCTGTCACTCGATCTAGTGACCGGTTACTGCGGTGTGGCGACGCTGGGGCACGCAGCGCTGTTCGGCTCAGGCGCTTACGCTGCCGGTATCGTATCTGCTCATTACGGTGTAACCGACCCCTTACTGATGGCGCTAGTGGGAATAATTGGAGGTGCCGTTGCCGGACTGGTGTGCGGCATCGTCATCCTGCGGGCGCACGGCCTGCCGCAACTGGTGCTGTCCATTGCCCTCATCCATCTCTTTCATGAATTTGCCAACAAGGCTTCATCCTGGACAGGAGGCAGCGACGGCCTGAGCGGCATTTCGGCAGACCCCGTGTTCGGCTATTTCGAGTTCGATCTCTACGGCCAGACGGCCTATGTTTTCGGAGTCTGTCTCTTGGTGCTCATCTTTATTCTGTTGCGCTTTCTGGTGCGCTCTCCATTCGGGATGCTCTGCCGTGGGATCAAGGAAGACCCCATTCGCATCAAAGCCATGGGTGCCTCGCCGAAAGCGGCCTTGATAAAGATGTATGTCATTTCAGGCGCAGTGGCAGGAGTGGGCGGAGCACTCAACGCAATCTCCACGCAGGTCGTCGGCCTGGACAGCCTTTCATTTACACTGTCTGCCGAAAGCCTCGTCATGTTGGTACTTGGTGGCACCGGATCACTGTTCGGCGCCCTCGCAGGCACCGTCATCTTCATGCTGTTTGAAGATTATGTTTCTGCCGCCAACCCGTTTCACTGGCTGACGATGGTGGGCGTTCTGCTCATTGCGGTCGTTCTGTTTGCACCGAGAGGCCTTTACGGTACCGCGGCCAATTTCTCCAAACAGCGCAGGGAGATACCGCGATGAGCCCGGCCTTCGAAGTCGTCAATCTCAAGAAATCCTTTGGCGGCCTTGCCGTCACCAATGACGTCTCGATCAGCATGGACCCCGGTGATCGCGTTGCCCTGATTGGCCCAAACGGCGCGGGCAAGACGACCTTCGTCAACCTTGTGACTGGCAATCTTTCGCCTGATTCCGGCGATGTTCGCATCGGTGGCGAAACGGTTACGCGCATTGACGCAGCCGGACGGGTCAAGCGCGGTCTCGTACGGTCGTTTCAGGTCACCCGCCTGTTTCAGGAGATGACACCCGCTGAGCATGTCGGCCTCGCCATTCTGCAACGCCAAGGCAGGTCGGGAAGTATGTTCGGCAATTTCCTGACGATGCCAGACATAATGACCGAGGTCGAGCAGATGCTGACCACGCTTGGATTGGAAGAACTGATGCATCGCCGCGTCAGCGAGATTGCCTACGGGCAGCAAAGGCTTCTGGAAATTGCTGTTGCTATGGCGCTCAAACCAAAGGTGCTGCTTCTCGATGAGCCTGCGGCAGGCGTTCCGCAAAGTGACACCGGCCGGATTGAAAAGGCGCTCGCCGACCTCCCGTCTGATCTCGCAGTGCTGATGATCGAGCACGACATGGATCTCGTCTTCCGCTTTGCAAAGCGGGTTATCGTGCTGGCGGCAGGCACCATCATCTTCGATGGCCTGCCTGTCGATGTTACCAAGGATCCGCGCGTGCGCGAAGCCTATCTGGGGAGCTATGCCAATGCCAGCCATGCCGCTTGAGGTGCAGAACCTGTCTGCCGGTTATGGCCCAACGCAGGTTCTCGACAAGGTTTCATTTTCAGTCGCAACTGGCGGCCGTCTGGCCGTACTTGGACGTAACGGCGTGGGCAAGACGACTTTGCTTGCCACCCTGGCAGGGCAGACCCGGCATTACGATGGAAGCATCCGCATCGGCACCAACGATGTGACCGGCCTGGCGAGTGCGGCACGGGCACATTCCGGACTGGGCTATGTTCCCCAGGCGCGGTGTATCTTTCCGACACTGACTGTGGAGGAGAACCTGTTGGTTGGACTGAAAAACCGGCCCAGGACCGCCATTGAAGAAGCCTTTCAGATGTTTCCGAGACTGAAGGAACGCCGCCGCAACTTCGGCAATCAACTGTCTGGCGGCGAGCAGCAAATGCTCTCAACTGCGCGAAGCATTCTGGGCCGCCCGGCCGTTCTTCTGCTCGACGAACCGCTTGAAGGGCTCGCTCCCGTGATCTGCGAAGAGCTTATGATTGCCTTTACAGAATTGGCAAAGACAGGTGACATGACAATTCTTCTCGTTGAGCAGCGCATCCAAAGCGCACTCGACTTCGCCGATCAAGTCATCATCCTCGAGCGCGGCCGCGTTGCCTGGAGCGGCACGCCGAAAGCCCTATCGAGCGACCATGACGTTGTCGACCGTCTGCTTGGCGTTGGCGGACTGCACTAGCTGAGTGGGTCATAACAGCGCTGCCAAACATGGGTTGAGGCTCAGGAATTTTCGTCACCATAAGGCGCTTTGAGGTTTCCGATCTTATGGCGGCAATCACCGTCGAGGCAAAGTCCGGCGCCAGAGTGTCTTGATGCAAACGGTTCAGTGTCCACGCAACGCAGCCGTTTTGGAAAGCTGGCCGCGCTCAGGATAAAAACGCAGTTGATTCTCTTGTTATGATGCTGGGAGGAAGCAGAATGGGCCCGTCGATTGATCGCTGCTCCAGCACTGCGCGCACGGCGATTTCCGCGATTTGCTGAACAGGCTGGCGGATTGTTGTCAAGCGAGGCAAAACAAGGGACGCGAGTGGTATATCATCAAAACCAACAATGGAGAGGTCTTCCGGCACGCGGATACCCATGTCCCGTGAACATCTGAGCAACCCGATTGCCTGTTGGTCGTTGGCGGTCGCGATTGCTGTCGGTCTCATCTCTTCCGGAACGGAGAGCAGACGCCTACCCATCTCTTCGCCGGATTTATAATCGAAATGGCCTTCTACCGACGTAAACTGAATCTCTCCGCCAAGCCGGGTTTGCGCCGAAACAATTTCATCGCGGAAACCTTGAAGTCGCTGAAGCGAAACCTCTGTGGTGCTTGGGCCAGCGATGTAGCCGATGCGTCGGTGGCCGAGTTCCAGCAGGTGTTCGGCAGCCAGACGTCCTCCCTCAACATTGTCCACCGATACGAGGGAATAGCCTGCAAGCGGGCGGTCGACGGTGACACAGGCCACACCTTTCGATAGGCGCTCACCTGCAAAACTGTTGCTGACGGGAGCAATTACAATTCCCGCTGGGACGCGCCCAAGCAGGCTCTGAACCTGGGTCTTTTCAGCTTCCGGGTCATCATGGGTATTGGCAAGCAACACAGAATAGCCTGCCGCTGATGCTAGGACTTCGAGATGTTTTGCGAGATCAGCAAAGAATGGATTGGTGATATCGGGAATCACCAGTGCGATGATATCGGATTTGTTCAGCCGCAGGCTGCGCCCAAGACTGCTAGGACTGTAGCCAAGTCGCGCGATCGACTCTTCAACGCGCTGCCTGATGCCTGCGTTGACGGTGGCGTTCTTTGATAGGACACGCGACACCGTGCCAATCGATACACCCGCATCACGTGCCACGTCTTTAACAGTCGGCTTCAAGCTTCACTCCTATGTACCGACATACCGCTGCAGCGGGTGAAGACTTTATCAATTAATTCCTTATGAAACGTTTCATATTGACGTGTCAAAAATTTGGCATTACCAAAATCCTACGTTGTCATAGAGCCTATGAAACGTTTCACCGATGGCTGGAGGGCTATCGGATCAACGGAGGAATGTTCATGAAAATTTTCACTATTGCATCAATTCTCGCACTTTCACTGACGACAGCCCTGCCCACAATCGCAGCGGCTGCAGACAAACCTGTGGTTGGTCTTGTCATGAAGTCACTGGCCAATGACTTTTTTAAGAACATGCTTGAGGGCGCTGAAGCACATGCCAAGAAGCGCGGCGATTATGAACTCAAAGCGATCGGAATGCAGAACGAGACAGATTTCGAAAGTCAGGTAAACGGCGTCGAAAACTTTATCACCCAAGGTGTCGATGCCATCGTTATTGCTCCTGCCGACTCTCGCGCAATGGTCGCTCCTCTGAAGCGCGCTATGGATGCCGGTATCACCGTCGTAAACTTTGACGTCGCTCTGGACGAACAGGCTAAGAAGGATGCCGGTGTGAACCTCGCATTTGTCGGTCCTGACAACCGCGCCGGCGCCAAGATGGTCGGCGATGCGCTTGCTAAGGATCTTGGCGAGGGCGCAAAGGTCGTCATCATCGAAGGAAACCCTGGTGCGGACAACGCAGCCCAGCGCAAGCTAGGTTTCGACGATGCCATTGCAGCTGGCAAGCTGAAGCTTCTGGATTCGCGCACAGCCCACTGGGAAACCGAAGAAGCCAATTCGATCTTCTCGAACATGCTGACTGCACACCCTGATATTCAGGGCGTTCTCGCTGCCAATGACTCCATGGCAATCGGCGTCATCAAGGCTCTGGATGCTGCTGGCCGCAAGGACATCAAGGTCGTCGGTTTCGACAACGTTCCGGCTGTTGCTCCTCTCTTGAAGGATGGCAAGCTGCTCGGCACAGTCGATCAGTTCGGCTCGCAGATGGCGGCGAACGCCATTGACAAGGCACTTTCCGTCGTCGCCGGTGGACCGAAGCTTGAAGGCTGGATCAAGACCGACATCGAATTGGTTACAAAAGCCAACGTGAAGTAACACACCCCCATACACCGCCGCGCCGGACACACCCGGTGCGGCAATTTCCGGAGGGTCTTCTGTGACAATCTCACAATCCGGCGTGACTTTGCTCGCCTCACAAGAGGGTGCAGAGCAAAAGCCAATGCTTGAACTGCACGATATAAAAAAAAGCTTCGGCGGCACCATTGCGCTTAATGGCGTGAACCTTTCGGTCAACGCCGCAGAAGTCCATGGCCTCATTGGCGAAAATGGCGCGGGTAAGTCCACGCTCATCAAGACTCTTTGCGGGATCGTGAAGCCCGACTCGGGCGCAATCAGGCTAGCGGGAGAGATCTATGCGCCGCAGACGCCAAGAGACGCGAAAGCCAACGGCTTGCAGGTCGTCCATCAGGAATTCAATCTGCTTCCTTTTCTTTCCGTGTCAGAGAATATTTTCATAGAACATTTGCCGCGCAACGCTTTCGGTGTGGTGAAGCGACGGGAAATGAATGAACGGGCGCGTGCCGCGCTAGATGCAATCGGGCTTAGCGATATCGACGTGCGCTGGCCTGTCGAACGGCTTGGCATCGCGCACCGCCAGTTGGTGGAGGTTGCCCGTGCTTTGATGACGGACAGCAGGGTTCTCATCCTGGATGAGCCGACCGCGACCCTGACGTCGCGAGAAACCGAGCGACTTTTCTCAATCATCGAAGGGCTACGCGTCCGTGGCGTTTCCATCATCTTCGTATCTCACCATCTCGATGAAATTTCCCGTATCTGTGACCGGGTGACTGTGCTCAGAAACGGAATGACGGTGTTTTCAAGTGCGATTGCCGATACCGACCAGAACGAGCTGGTCCGCAGTATGGTTGGAAAGCAATTGCAAAGAGAGATGGCGAGCGATGTCACATCCAGCGCCAAAAGCAATGTGGTCCTCTCCCTTGATAAATTCCGCCACGCCCAGTCTCCGCACGAGGATGGCATATCCTTCGACTTGCATCAGGGAGAGATTCTAGGGATTGCAGGCCTTGTAGGCTCCGGCCGAACGGAACTTCTGCGGGGTATCGCAGCCGCGGAATTGCCTATATCCGGGCAGCTCACCCGTGATGAGAGAGTTGTGGCGTTTCGCTCGCCGAAGGATGCGATCGAGGCAGGCATCGGCTTCGTTACGGAAGACAGAAAAGATCAGGGCCTGATTCTCTCCATGGCAATCAGCGCCAACGTAACGCTGGCTACGCTTGGTGAGGTGTCGAAATTCGGTCTGCTCGACAAAAATGCTGAGGTCGACGTAACACGTGAGCTGGGGTCAGATCTGCGCCTCAAATATGGTGGCCCCGCAGATAATGTTCTGACCTTGTCAGGCGGTAACCAGCAGAAGGTCGTTCTGGCTAAGTGGCTGGCACGCAGTCCTCGCGTGCTGCTTTTGGATGAACCGACCCGTGGCGTCGACGTTGGCGCCAAGGCGGAAATCTACGCCCTTATCCGCCGTCTCGCAGAAGATGGCCTGGCTCTTCTGGTCGTATCTTCCGAACTTCCCGAATTAATGACGCTATGCGACCGCATCCTCGTGATGTCTCAGCACCGCGTCGTCGGCGAAGTGGCGCGACCGGAATTTTCCGAAGAAAAAATATTGACTTACGCCTATCAGGGCGAACGGCGAAAGGCGGAGCATTGAAAATGGACGCAGCTGGAAACACGCCCTCTGCAGGGAACAAAGAGAAGCCCATGGGGAAATTTTCAATGAAGCTTGTGCTGCGAGACGCCGGGATCGGCATAGCCCTGCTTGTCCTGATCGCTATCTTTTCGTTCAGCACGCAGCATTTTCTCAGTCCCAATAACATTTCGAATATTCTCACCCAGATAACCATCAATCTGATCCTCGCCATCGGCATGACCTTTGTTATCCTGATCGGCGGCATAGATCTGTCTGTTGGCTCCATGCTCGCTTTGTGCGCGGTGGTTGGCGGAACTGTTCTGACAATTCCAGAGCTCGACGTCTGGCAAGCCGTGGGCCTCGCCACGCTTGCAGCCATGGGCACCGGTGTCGTCTGCGGCTTCATGAATGGCTGGATCAGTGCCTTCTGGGGGCTTCCGTCCTTCATCGTGACCTTGGGCATGCTCAACATTGCCCGTGGCGCAGCACTGGAAGTGACGGACGCACGCACGATCTATTCGTTCCCGCAGGCATTTAACGCCTTTGGGTCGAAGATGTTTTACGGCGTTCCTGTTGTTTTTCTGATCGCGCTCGCTTTGGTCGTCGTTGCTTGGTTCGTCCTATCAAAAACCGTTTTCGGCAGACTTCTCTACGGGATCGGCAACAATGAAGAGGCTGTGCGCCTCGCCGGCCATTCGCTCATGGTCTACAAGGTTGCAGCCTTTACGATTGCCGGTGCGCTGGTCGGTATCGCTTCGATGGTCTATATGGCGCGCCTGAATATCGCCAGCCCGATCATCGGCATCGGCTTTGAGTTGAATGCCATTGCCGCAGTCATTATAGGCGGAACGAGCCTGAGCGGAGGCAGAGGAACGGTCATCGGCACCTTGCTCGGGGCAGCGATTATTGGCGTCCTTGCAAACGGTCTCATCCTGTTTGGCCTAAGCGATTTCATGCGGCAGATGATTACCGGCGTCGTTATCATCCTCGCTGTCATTATCGATAAATACCGCGAACGTATCACTGCCATGTAACTCAAACTTCAAACGGTGAGCCGGATATAGAGGGCATACCGTTTCAGTCTGCGCAGCCGCAAGATGTCGCGGTCGCGCAGAGCCCCCCCCCCGAAACTTGCAGTTTCATTCGGCATTCGTTGATCAATCTTGCCTTGGGTGATAACTGATTGGGTCACGCAACGAAACAGCAGCCAGAGTTTCCCCATGATGAGCGAAGACCAGCAGGTTTCAGGCAGACAGATTGCGGCGGCACGGGTGCTTCTTGGCATGGAGCAGGCAACGCTTGCCGCGTCGTCACAGGTTCCTGTCGAAGCCGTCATGGACATTGAAGATTTACGCCAGGGTGGGCATGAACATCTGCGGGCTGTAATCAGTTTTTTGCAGTCTTCTGGCATTTCCTTCATTGACGACAACAAGACGTCTGCGGCTGGTGGGCCAGGCGTAAGGCTGTTGAAGTCACCAGACGAATTCGATACCGATCAGTCTCAGACTGTTCAATATCCCGAACATTTGGCGCCGGATGCGCCGACAGGTGCAGGTGGCTGACGCCGAAGAAACAAAAGATCGAGCACTCGGAATTTTCAGGCGAGTTCGAAGATGACGGCGTTACCGTGCTTGTCGATATCTTCCGGCCTGCCGGGACCCAGCAGGATTGGCAGATGGAGGTCGTCAGCGAGGAAGACGACGTGACCTCATGGGACGAACCTTTTGCGACCGACAAGAACGCATGGGAAGAATTTCTCGCCACTGTCGAAAAGGACGGGATCCGCACCTTCCTCGAGGGCGAGGAACCGGCGGTTCACTGAAGCGCTACGCGATTGCTTTTAACAAAATGAGGCCAGACGGGACATCCTGTCTGGCCTCATTGTTATTTGTCGATTTTCCGCCTTCGCGACCTCAGTCGATCTTGGCCAGAAGCTCCGAGACCGACTTTTTGGCATCGCCGTAGAACATGCGCGTATTGTCCTTGTAGAACAGCGGATTCTCGATGCCGGAATAGCCTGTACCCTGCCCTCTCTTGGACACGAAGACCTGACGCGCCTTCCACACCTCAAGCACGGGCATTCCGGCGATGGGTGAGTTGGGGTCTTCCTGAGCCGCCGGATTTACGATGTCGTTCGATCCAATAACGATCACAACGTCGGTTTCCGGGAAGTCCTCGTTGATTTCATCCATTTCGAGAACGATGTCGTAGGGCACACGGGCTTCTGCCAAGAGAACATTCATGTGACCGGGAAGACGCCCTGCGACCGGATGGATGGCAAAGCGGACGTTCTTGTTGGCTGCGCGCAGCTTGCGTGTCAGCTCCGAAACAGCCTGCTGGGCCTGCGCAACGGCCATGCCATAACCCGGCACGATGATGATGCTGTCAGCATCATTGAGCGCAGCCGCAACGCCATCGGCATCAATAGACAGCTGTTCACCGGAAATCTCCATGGCAGGGCCTGTCGTGCCACCGAAACCGCCAAGAATGACAGAGATGAAGGAGCGGTTCATGGCCTTGCACATGATGTAAGACAGGATCGCACCAGACGAACCAACCAGCGCGCCGGTGACGATCAGCAGGTCATTACCGAGCGTAAAGCCGATCGCGGCAGCTGCCCATCCCGAATAGGAATTGAGCATGGATACGACCACAGGCATGTCCGCGCCGCCAATACCCATGATGAGATGGTAGCCAATGAAGAAGGCGAGCAGCGTCATCAGGATGAGCGTCCACGCGCCCGCGCCGTTCAGATACATGAGCATCAGGATCAGCGACAGGATCAAGGCGCCTGCATTGAGAAAGTGCCCGCCAGGCAGCTTCTTCGCCTTGCCGTCCAGCCGCCCGGCAAGTTTGCCGAATGCGACCACGGAGCCGGTGAAAGTGACGGCACCGATGAAGACACCGAGGAAGACCTCGACCTTCATGATGGCGAGTTCGACAGGTGTCTTGTGGGCAAGAATGCCTGCGAAGCCAACAAGGCCCGAGCGCTCGATGGCATCCATTCCGGCAAAGCGCCATGCTTCGATATGCGCGTTAAAGCCGATAAACACGGCTGCGAGGCCGACGAAGGAATGGAGCGCAGCGACAAGCTGCGGCATTTCCGTCATCTGCACGCGACGCGCCAGATAGGTCCCGAGAGCCGCGCCAGCTGCAATCATCAGGATGATGATAAACAGGTTTTCGACGCCGGGGCCAAAGATGGTGGCGATGACCACGAGCGCCATGCCGACAATGCCATACCAGATGGCGCGGCGCGCGCTTTCCTGACCGGAAAGACCGCCAAGTGAAAGAATGAAAAGGACAGCCGCAGAGATATAGGCCGCCGAAACGATACCAGTTGTCATGATGATGCTCCCCCTAAAATGCTCAAGACTTCTGGAACATGGCGAGCATACGCCGTGTCACGAGGAAGCCACCGACGATGTTGATCGTCGCGACAAGCACCGAGAGTGCTGCAAGGATCACCACAAGCCAATTTCCCGATCCGACCTGAAGGAGCGCACCAAGGATGACGATTCCAGAGATGGCATTCGTTACCGCCATCAAGGGCGTGTGCAGCGAATGCGAAACATTCCAGATGACCTGGAAACCGATGAAGCAGGACAGGACGAACACGACGAAGTGGCTCATAAAGCTTGCAGGTGCAACAGCACCGACCAGCAGCAGCAAGCCCGTGCCCACGGCAAGCAATATGCCCTGATTGCGCGATTGCGTCTTGAAAGCAGCAAGTTCCTGAGCGCGTTTTTCCTCGGGCGTTGGCTCCTTGGCCTTTGCCTTCGGTTTTGCGGCGGCGATGGCCTGCACCTTCGGAGGCGGTGGCGGGAAGGTTATGTCTCCAGCATAGGCAATCGTCGCGCCCCGGATAACATCATCCTCCATATTGTGGACGATCTGCCCATCCTTCGCTGGCGTCAGATCGGCAATCATATGGCGGATATTGGTGGAGTAGAGCGTCGATGCCTGCGATGCCATACGGCTTGGAAAGTCGGTGTAACCAATGACGATAACACCATTGTCCGAAACAATCCGCTGATCGGCAACCGTCAGGTCGCAATTGCCACCGCGTTCTGCGGCCAGATCGATAATGACCGAACCGGGCTTCATCATAGTGACCATATCGGCAAGCCAGAGCTTCGGCGCATCGCGACCGGGTATCAGGGCCGTAGTGATGACAATGTCGATCTGCGGGGCAAGCTCACGAAACCGCGCCAATTGCTTCTCGCGAAACTCCGGTGAAGATGGGGCGGCATAACCTCCCGTCGCAGCGCCGTCCTGGTGCTGGTCGCTGAAATCGAGATAGACGAATTCGGCGCCCATGCTCTCGATCTGCTCGGCGACTTCCGGGCGCACGTCGAACGCGTAGGTGATCGCTCCAAGGGACGTGGCAGTACCGATTGCGGCAAGACCAGCAACGCCCGCGCCGATGACCAGCACTTTTGCCGGAGGCACCTTTCCCGCTGCCGTAACCTGACCCGTAAAGAAGCGGCCAAAATTGTTGCCAGCCTCTATGACCGCGCGGTAACCGGCAATGTTGGCCATGGAAGACAGAGCGTCCATTTTCTGCGCACGCGAAATGCGCGGCACCATATCCATGGCGATGACATTGGCGCCGGTGCTCTTCGCCGCTTCAAGGAGTTCCTTGTTCTGGGCTGGATAAAAGAACGATATCAGCGTCTTGGAAGCATCCAGCCGGTCGAGCTCCTCGGCCTCCGGCGGGCGGACCTTTGCAATGATGTCAGCTTCTGCGAATAATTTCTCGGCAGTTTCAACGATGGTTACCCCAGCGTTTCTGAAGGCGTCGTCGGAAAAGCCCGCACTGATACCCGCGCCGGATTCGACCAGACACTGGTGACCCAGTTTCTGCAACTGCAGGGCACTGTCAGGCGTCAATGCGCACCGGGCTTCTCCCGGATATTGTTCTTTCGGTGATCCAATTTTCATTTCTAAACCTTGGTAAAATGCCACTCAAAAAGACGCACGAAGAAGAGCGGCCCAGACAATACTGATGCCGCAATCAATCTTGTCTTTCCGAAATCGTCAACCACACCTTGCCGTCACATTGGCAGTGTCGCTACGTTATTTGACACCATTTGAGAGGAATGCCTGCAACTCCGCTGTCTGTGGATTTTCGAACAGCTCTTTGGAAGGTCCCATTTCCCAGATCTTGCCGTGATGCATGAAGACGGTGACATTCGCCACGCTGCGGGCAAAGCTCATTTCATGGGTAACGAGCAACATCGTCATCCCTTCTCTCGCGAGCTGTTCCATGACCAGAAGAACTTCTCCCGTCAATTCCGGATCGAGAGCGGAGGTCACTTCATCGAACAACATGACTTTCGGCCGCATGGCCAGCGAGCGCGCTATGGCGACACGCTGCTGTTGCCCGCCAGACAGCATATCGGGAAAAGCGTCGAACTTTTCGGCCAGACCGACCTGGGCCAGCACCTTGCGCGCCAGCGCCTCGGCCTCAGCATGAGACACGCCCTGCGTTATCCGCGGCGAAAGCATGATGTTCTGCCCAACATTGAGGTGCGGGAACAGATTATAGCTCTGGAAAACGATACCGACATCCTTGCGCAATTCCTGCAGCTTCGCCGGATTTTGCTCGACCCGATGGCCAGCGACCGTAATCGCTCCCGACTGGAATTGCTCCAGACCGTTGATACAGCGAAGCATGGTGCTCTTACCTGAACCGCTTCGCCCGATGATGGCGACCACCTGCCCTGCTTCGACGGTAAGAGAAACACCTTTCAGGACTTCGAGCGCGCCATAGCGCTTATGGACTTGGTCAATGGCTACGACCGACATGGAGAACCCTTTCAAGATGGCGACTTAGACGCGACAGCGGAAAGCAGATTGCGAAATAGAGGATGGCAACGACGAGAAAGACCTGGAACGGCTTGAAGGTCGCGTTGTTGACGAGCTGTCCGGCGCGAGAGAGTTCAACGAAACCGACGACGGAGACGATCGAAGTATTCTTCACGAGCTGAACGAGGAAACCGACCGTCGGCGGCAGCGAAATGCGCAGGGCCTGCGGCAGGATGATGTATCGGTACTGCTGGAATCTCGACAGTGCCAGTGAGGCGGAGGCCTCCCATTGCTGCGAAGGAACCGCCTGGATCGATCCACGCCAGATTTCAGCCAGATAGGCAGATACGTATATAGACAGCGAAATCGACGCTGCGAACAAAGGTGGGATTTCGACACCAAACAGTGTCAGCCCGTAATAGGACATGAACAGGATCATGAGCACCGGAATGGACTGAATGACGGTGATGTAACCCGCCGCTATGGTCCGCAAGACGGAGCTGCGGGCAAGGCGCATGATGGCAAATATTCCGCCTGCGATGGTACCGAAACCGAACGCGATGGCCGTAAGCACAATGGACCAACCGGCGGAGCGCACCAGGAACATAAATTCTGGCCAACCAAATGTAGACATCAGGCAACCCCTCCTTCAACGGCCAAGGGCGCGGTGACGACTGTCCTTCGGTTGAAGAGACGATAGCCGATCCAGAACAGGACAAGCTTCAAGACGAGTGCCATGCACAGATACAAGATCGTGACCACGATGTAGGTTTCGAAGCTTCTGAACGTCCGCTGCTCGATGATCGAGGCGGCGCCGGAAAGTTCGGGAACTGAGATGAATGAGCAGATACTGGAGGCCAGAAGCATGAGAACGAACTGGCTGGACAGTGCAGGCCAGACCTTGGAAATCGATGGCTTCAGCACGACATAACGGAAGACCTGCAAGCGGCTGAGTGCCAGCGAAAGACCCGCCTCGATCTGCGAACGGTGGATGGATTCGACGCCCGCTCGAATGATCTCCGTCGCATAGGCCGACAGATTGAGCGTCATGGCCAGCAGCGCGGCCTGCGTGCCGGACATGCGCAGCCCAAGCAGCGGCAAGCCGAAGAAGATCATGAAAAGCTGGACAAGAAACGGCGTGTTGCGAAGCAACTCCACATAGGAGTCCACCCCGAAGCGCACCGCACCATTGCCCAGATGCCGCAGTCCGACAAGCAGGATTGCAACACAGGTACCAAGCGCAATAGCCGTGGCGGAAAGACCAATGGTCAAGGCAATGCCACGCATGATGAGATCGGATTCCGCAAAGACGGATTCGAAATGCAGTGAGAAATTCATGAAATTACTTCCTCCCGGTAATCCCGTCCTCGCGGCCGATCAGGCGCGCGAGGACGTTCGTCAGGCCGACTTAGAAAGTCGGGAGTACCGGCAATGGCGATCCGACCCATTTGCGGGCGATGGCATCCAGTTCGCCGTTCTGCTTGATGTAGTAGATCGTGTTGTTCAGCCACTGATGCAGGTCGTAGGCGTCCTTGCGGACCGTCATGGAGTTGGGCTGGACCTGGAAGATGAACTTGACTTCACTGGTCGTATCGCCGCGCAGACGCATGGCAGCATTTGCCTGCGCGTCAGGTCCCGCGATTGCCTGGACCTGGCCGGAGAAAAGCGCCTGCATGGTGGTGGCGTCATCGTCAAACCGAAGGATCGTCAGACCAAGCTCCTTCTCGCGATTGACGAACTCCCTCTCGACGCTTGATCCGCGATTGACGCCGACAGTCATGCCCTTGAGGTCTTCCCACTTGGAAATGGCCGTATCCTTATGGGCGTAAATACCGACCTGGAATGCACTGTAAGGGTTGGTAAACATCACCACCTTGGCGCGTTCGGGCGTAGGCGCCAACGTCGCAACCAGAAAATCGACCTTGCCGGATTCCAGCGCTGGAATACGCGAAGGCGGCGTCAATTGAACCATTGTCACAGGAACGCCCATGTACTTGCCAACCAGCGCAGCCACATCAGCATCATAGCCAACGGCATTGCCCTGGGCATCTACGGAGCCGAATGGAGGCGCGCCAACAAGCACACCAATCTTCACCGAGCCGCGCTTGACGATCTCGTCGACGGTCTGCGCACTCGCAAATCCGCTGGTCAAAACACCCGCACACACGGCCACCAAGGCTGCTGCTGTTCTCAAATTTCTAAAGAAGCTCATCACTCTCTCCCTTTTGATTGAGCTATTGATCAAGTCATCAACGTTCCAATTGCGCCCTCTGAATGATGTTGACGCATTCACGGCCCTCCAGCCGCCGGTTGATATTGTCCGCAATTGTCTGCTGGCGACGGCGAACCGTGCCGCTTGTCCAGCCGGACATGTGCGGTGTCATCACGACATTGTTCAGTTCGTGAAACGGTAGTGCCGAGGGCAGTCGGTTCGGTTCGCCCGGGCCTGGATAGGCGTACCAGGTGTCGATGACTGCACCTGCAATGCGACGCTCGCTCAACGCATCGAACAGAGCCTTTTCATCAATGGTCGGACCACGACCCACATTCATCACAACGGCGCTCGGCTTCATCGCGGCAAAGGCGCTCTGGCCGACAATTCCCTGCGTAGAAGCGGTGAATGGCACTGAAACAATGATAAAATCTGCTGACGGCCAGAAGTTTCCGAGTTGGTCCAGCGAATAGGATTCATCCACCAGCTCTGAAACATCAACACGGGTACGGTTTGCCACGCTGACACGCATATCAAAGGCTTTTGCCCGACGGGCAATGGCCTTGCCGATATGCCCAAAACCCAAAAGACCAATTGTCTTTCCAGACATTTCGTCATGCAGCCTGTCTGGAGAGCCAGACCAGTAGGCCCAGTCGCCCTGACGCAATCTGCGGTCCGCATCGACAAGCGGCACGTGCCTGTTCAAAATGGCCGCAAAAACATATTCCGCAATGGCCGGATCGTGGCCGAAGCAATTGCAGACCGTGGCGGTTTTAGGCATCATTTCCAGATTAACGGGATCGTAGCCCGCACCCGGCACATGAAACAGCTGAAGCTTTTCCGGTGTGGGCAGAGATGCGTCGAACTTGACGCCAACAATCACATCTGCCTGCCGGTAAGCCTGACGCTGATCCTCGGTTTGAAGGACGTCTGGAAGCAGAACAATCTCCGCTCCACGTTGAACGAGACTGGCGAAATCGCTGCTGAAACTGGCAGCATTCTCTCCATGGAATATGATCCGTGGCGACATAAGCACCCCCCAATTGGAATTCTAGAACCTTAAATTTGATGCAGCACAGGCCGCGAACGACCGGAGGCCCGGCCTATCCGTCTCGCTCATCATGTGGCGAAGGTAGGTGCCGGCAAAGTTTGCCTCACCTGCAAACCGCAGCGCGGTGAGGTTGAAGACGTGCCTAAACATGATTTGTCTCTGTGCCATGAACGACCTCCCCGTACGCTCATTCCTCCATCTTGAGAAAACTCATAAAATATGTTGTGAAATATTACAAGCGATATTATTGTCGCGGCGAAGGCGGCCTGAAGCGCGGCCCACGGGTGGGATCGGTCTGGCTTCAGCCGGATGGGAGGAATTTCAAATGAAGATAACCGCAATAGAAACCTTGCGGACGGAAGAGTTCGCCAATGTTTTATGGGTGCGCGTCCACACGGATGCGGGACACATTGGTCTTGGCGAGACATTTTATGGTGCGGGCTCGGTGGAAGCGCATATCCATGACGTTCTCGCCGGTCGACTGCTTGGCAAGGACCCGTTACGCATCGAGGCCCATGCGAGAGAACTTGTCAATCTACCAATGGCACAAGCGTCCACGGGTGCCGAATACCGGGCAGCATCGGCTATCGATCTGGCACTCTGGGATATTTTCGGAAAGGTCTGCGACCAGCCCGTCCATCAGATGCTGGGTGGCCTGTGTCATGATCGCATTCCCGTTTACAACACCTGTGCGGGCTATGGTTATGTTCGCTCCAACAAGATCAAGCCGGTCGATACATGGAACTTCCGTGACAATTCCGAAGGCCCGTATGAGGACCTTAAGGGCTTCATGACGGACGCCGGGGCTTTGGCGGAAAACCTGCTGGAACAGGGTATTTCGGCCATGAAAATCTGGCCTTTCGACCCCGCTGCCATCGAGAATGACGGTCGCTATATCACAAGTGAACAGCTGCGCACGGCCATCAAGCCATTCGAGCAGATTCGCAAGCGCGTCGGAGACCAGATGCGGATCATGGTCGAATTTCACAGCCTGTGGAACCTGCCGACCATCAAGAGAATTGCACGGGAACTGGAGGCGTTCGATCCAACCTGGTACGAAGACCCGATCAGAATGAACTCCGTATCGGCACTCTCGGAGCTTGCAGCATCAACAAGCGTGCCAATTTGCGCATCCGAAACACTGGGCTCCCGCTTTCCCTACAAGGACATGCTGGAATCTGGCGCTATCGGAATCGTCATGACCGATCTCGTCTGGACGGGCGGCCTGACCGAAGGTCGGAAGATCGCTTCCCTCGCCGACACGTATCACCGCCCTTACGCACCGCATGACTGCACCGGCCCCGTTGCCTATGCTGCAGCCGTTCACTCCTCGTTTTCACAGACAAATACAATGATCCAGGAGTCGGTGCGCGCCTTTTACACCGGCTGGTACAGCGAACTGGTGACCAATGTTCCGGTGATTGAGAACGGTTACGTTCTGCCGATGGAAGGACCGGGACTTGGCACCGAGCTGTTGCCACAGGTTTTCGAACGGACGGACCTGACTGTTCGGCGCAGCGCCCTTTGAGGAGATGAACATGACAAAATCTGGAATTTTCGATCTGTCCGGGCGCACCGCTCTCGTAACGGGATCGTCGCGCGGACTTGGGCGGGCCATGGCAGAGGGTCTGGCGAATGCGGGAGCGCGCCTTCTCATCAATGGAACCGATGCTTCGCGCGTTGCACAAACGGTAAAGGAATTTTCTGATAACGGCCACTCCGCCGAAGCCGCGGCTTTCGACGTAACATCAGAAAGCTCGATACTGGAGGCTTTCAGCCGTTTCGATGCGTCGGGCATTGAGATAGACATCGTCATCAACAACGCCGGTATCCAGTTCCGCAAGCCGATGGTCGAACTTGAGACCGCTGATTGGCAACGGGTGATCGACACCAACCTGACCAGCGCCTTCATGATTGGCCGAGAAGCAGCCAAGCGGATGATCCCACGCGGCTACGGAAAAATCATCAACATCGGGTCCCTGACAAGCGAACTGGCCCGCGCCACGGTTGCACCCTACACGGTGGCCAAGGGCGGCGTGAAGATGCTGACCCGGGCCATGGCGGCGGAATGGGCGCAGCATGGCATTCAATCCAATGCCATCGGCCCCGGCTACATGCTGACCGACATGAATCAGGCACTGATCGACAACCCGGAATTTGATGCCTGGGTAAAGGGACGCACACCATCCCGGCGGTGGGGGCGACCCGAGGAGTTGATTGGAACAGCCGTGTTCCTCGCCTCATCTGCGTCTGACTACGTCAATGGCCAGATCATCTATGTCGACGGCGGAATGTTAGCGGTTCTCTGAGCCCCATTGCCAACTTATCGGGAGGATAAGACCATGCGAGGTGTCATCATCCACGCACCAAAAGACCTGCGCATTGAAGACGTACAGGAACAGCCGATCCTGGCGGACGAAGTGAGAGTGGCAGTCGTGACCGGGGGAATCTGCGGTTCAGACCTCCACTACTACCATCACGGCGGCTTCGGCACGGTCCGTGTGCGCGAGCCAATGGCCTTGGGCCACGAATTTGCCGGCGTCGTCGTGGAAACGGGTGGTGACGTTTCTCACCTTGTTCCGGGAATGCGGGTTGCCGTCAATCCATCGCGCCCATGCAACACGTGCCGCTATTGCCTTTCGGGAATGCAAAACCAGTGCATCGACATGCGCTTCATGGGGAGTGCAATGCGCACGCCCCATATTCAGGGCGGATTTCGAGAGACCGTCGCCGTTAATGCGTCGCAGGCAGTGCCGATCTCAGATCGCCTGACCATGGGCGAAGCCGCGATGGCGGAACCCCTGGCTGTTTGTCTGCACGCCGCACGTCAGGCTGGTTCTCTGCTTGGAAAAAAGATCCTTGTTACCGGTGCGGGGCCAATTGGAATGCTGGGCGTCCTCGTAGCAAGGCTCGCGGGCGCATCGCACATCGTAGTTACTGATGTCGCCGATGCACCCTTAAAACTCGCCGCCCATATCGGAGCGGATGAAGCGGTCAACGTCCTGCGCGATCCAGCAGGACTTGAGCCATACAAAGCGGAAAAGGGCGTCTTCGACGTCGTGTTCGAAGCATCCGGCAATCAGTCCGCACTTGTGTCCGCCCTCGATGTCCTGCGGCCCGGCGGCACCATCGTTCAATTGGGCCTGGGTGGAGAGATGACGCTCCCCATCAATCTGCTTGTTGCAAAGGAACTGCAGCTGAAGGGCACATTCCGCTTCCACGAGGAGTTCGCCCAAGCAGTTGACTTGATGGGGCGCGGCCTGATCGACGTCAAACCGCTGATCAGCGCAACAGTGCCGTTTGAAAACGCTCGCGACGCCTTCGAGCTCGCGAGCGACCGTTCACAAAGCATGAAGGTTCAACTTAAGTTTCAGGATACCCACGCATGACCGACATCGTCGCCCAACAACTCACAGCAGAGGCTTTTGCCCCTTTCGGATATGTTTCAGAAACGGGAGATATCAGCTCCCAGCTGTCTGTGACCCAAGCCTACGAAGGTGCGCAGGAAGCCACACTTCCTGTCTTGAACATCGTCCGCATGAAGGGTATCGCAGAACGTGCAGAAGTCTCGCAGCTGGAGATCCACCCCTACTCAAACCAGACATTTTTGCCGTTGGACTCAACGCCATCGATGATCGTGGTTTGCGAAAAAGCATCTGATGGAACGCCAGATGTTTCATCCATCAAGGCGTTCATCGCCCAGCCGAACCAGATCGTCACCTATCGCCAAGGCGTGCTGCACCATCTCCTGACGCCCATTGGCGCAAAGGGCCTGTTTGCCATGACCATGCGCCAGACAGGACGGGGCGATGACACGGTTATTTACGAGTTGGTGAAACCGGTTTCAATCAGCATTCCCGGGTAATTTGAGAGATGTGCCGTGCGGTCAAATGATCGCCGCGGTATCATGAACCTGAGTGCCAAAAGCGGTCGACATCTTTGCTGGCCGTTCATCAAGTGATGCATAATAAAGAAAAGGCCGGGCGCCCAACCCGAAGACGAGCGCCCGGAGGCATTGCCTCTAAGTACAATGCCATCCTGATCGTTGATCAGAAAACTTTTGTCAGCGAAACGGCGAAGGTGCGGCCGCGTCCCTTGTAGTCGAAAATTTCGTTGCCGACCGCTTGGCCAACGGAGGCACCGTATAGAGCCTTGGCGCGAGAACCCCAAACCGTTGTGTAGTCGGTATCGAACAGGTTCTGGATACCGAAATTCAGGGTGGTGCTAGCCGTTTCGAATTTGTAGCCACCCGTGAGATCGAAGAGCGTATAGCCATCAATCTTGAAATTCTGGGCGTCGGTCAGGTCAAAAATATGCTGTCCCGTCAGCTTCAAGCTCAATGCATCATTCGTCCAGCCAACATAGCCGCCAAGTTTTGAAACACTTGCGTTCTGGATTGTTGCCGTCCTCCAGTCACCATTGCTCTTGACGTCGGTGCGGACCCACTGTCCGAGAACGCCGACATCGAAGCCATGGTCGAGTTTGGCGCCGAGTTTTCCTTCAAGGCCATAGACGCGTTTGTCTTCATTCAGGACATTAACTGCAAGCGTTGTACGATCCAACGTGATCGATTTGTCTGACAGCGAATAGAATGCAGCTGTTTCAACCGTGTACGTGCCGTCGTCAAAACGATATCCGGCCTCTACCGAATTCGTCTTGATTGCCTGCAAGGCAGAGTCGGCAACATTCACACTGTCGCCGAGAACGTACCTGCCGCCAACAAGGCTATAGGTGCCGACGCCATAATATTTCGCGGGATCGGGCAGTTCGAAGCCTTGGCTGAAGTTCGCGTAGACCTGCTGCGTGTTGGAAATCTTGTATGTCGCACCGGCATTGAACAGAAAGTCGTCATATTCGACGCTGCCGCCCGGGATCGTGTCGGCCGATGTGCCCCTGCCCTGTATGATTCCAACCTGCGCTCCAGCCCCAACGAAATCCGAGACTTTGGTATGAACAAATTGATAGCGGGCACCGCCATTAAGGGTGAGTCTGTCCGTCGCCTCATATGAGGCTTCGGCAAATCCGGCGATGGTGGACACTTTGATCTCAGGATACAGGCCGGCGATGCCAATTGTATCGAAGTTCAAACCGCCACTGGACGAAGCCGTTGCGTAATCGAATACGTTCTGATGCGACGACAGTGCGTCGTGATCGGCATCGATACCATAGGTTATTTTCAGCTTGTCGGTGGGTTCAGCGACAAGAGCGGCTTTACCGGAATAATAATCGGTGTCTTGCGCACTTCCGCCAAAGTAAAAACCGTATGGCGGTGAAAAGCTGTTGGATGCCGGGAAGGGGCTGAACGAAATACGCTCCTTGCGGAATGCTCCCTGCAGCAAAAGCTTCTGACCGAGAAAATCGTCATCCGTATAGGTCGCGTTCAACATTGTGCGCTGCGTACGGGGATTGAAGTCGGAGCTATATCCGTCGCGCGTTTCGAAAAGAGAAGGGTTCCTGGTCAGGAAGCCGCCGAGACCGGCACCGTAATAGAGGCCGTAGTCTGAATCCTGCTTGCTGTCATAATATTGTCCGGACACTTCCAGGCGTCTTGCGTCATCAATCTGAAAGCCAACAGACCCCATGAAGTCAACGCGCTTGTTGAAGGCCGTGGACGTTTGAACGATGTCTGGCGTCACCATCGTGCCGCTGCCATCATAATAGGCGCCACTGCGATCACCTGAAATGGACATACGGGCATCCCAGTTTTCTGCGTTGTACGTTACGGCGCCCTTCGCGAAACGGTCGAAATCCTGGCTCCCTGCAAATCCGCTCTCAGCCCCGACTGTAACCTCGCTATGAAGGCCCGGCTCAGCGTCTTTGCCCTTTTTGGTAATGATGTTGATAATGCCGCCCGTCGCATTGCCGCCATATATGGAGGTTGCACCAGACAGAACTTCGATGCGGGCAATATTAAAGGGATCGATCGAGTCGAACTGCCGGCTTAACCCACGTGCGGAATTCATCGACACGCCATCGATGAGCACCAGAGCGGTACGACCACGCAGGTTTTGGCCATAGGACGTTCTTGCTCCATCGCTCGCGGCGTCGAAGCTTGGTATGCTGTCCGCAAGAATCTGCTGCACAGACTTTCCGGCATTCGCCTGCGTTGAAATCTCGTCGCTCTCAACGACGTAGATCGTTTTGGCGGTTTCCGAAATCTGTTGCGGCGTCCGACCACCCGTTACTACGATTGTTTCGAGAACCGAGGAACCACCGCCCGCGTCATTCGCATCCGTGGCGTCCTGTGCCTGCGCGGTCGCAGCGGCCAGAGCGAAAAGGCTCACACCGAAGTTCCAATATCTGTTCATTTTGCCCCCAAATGCATAAAAACCATTTGCAGCAGACAGCTGCAAAATACGCGACTATTTTTATCATGTTTTATGGGTTAAGAATTGTAAGTGCTTGGATGTGAACGAACAGGTTTTGGACAATTGCGAACATCAACAGAAAAGACGGGTCCATCCAGATGGAGATAATTCGTCCTCTCAAGATCGGGACTGTTTCGCTTGCCGACGCCGAAAGCAGGCTTATTTGCCGCACGATTTTGCTGGACATGCTGGGTGAAGCAACGATCACGGTTGACGGTGGCGATCTCGCCGGGGTCACCGGCCTTTTCTGGAAACACGTCGATCTCTCGCTCGCGACGCTCTACCTGCCGAAGACCCCATTGACGCTCACCTCAAATGGCACAGGAACAGCGGGAATAGTCATCGTACGTGCGACGGATGGGCCGCTTATCGTGCACCACCGGAAGCAGACTTTTAAATTGGCACAACGCGACGTCATCCTGCTTCCTGCGGACGTTTCTTCGGAAATGGTGCTTCCAGAAGGCGGGAGATTTGATTGTGCCCATCTACCCCAAGCAGCTGTTGCGCCACTAAAGAACGTTCTTGATCGTTTGCTTTTCCGACAGTTCGACTCCCAATGCCTGCCATTGCAATTATTGACCAATTACGCAGGATACCTTCTGCAGCAGGAGCATCAGGACAAGAACGATGCCACCATGATGGTGGCGCACTTTTATTCTTTATTGCCGGTACTCGCCCAACAGGTGGATGTCTCTAGCTCGCTATTGGACGTCCCGCAAAATCGCGTCGATTCCATCAAGGCTCTTATCGAAAGGAATTTGTCCGACGGTTCCTTCTCCATCACTGACGTCGCAAAGGCCGAAGGCATATCCACACGCGCAGTGCAGAAAATTTTGAGCAGAGCGGGCACAACCTTCTCCCGCTATGTTCTGGAGAGACGTCTGGTTCTGGCTAAAACCATGATCCTTGGCGATACATCATCCAAACCGATCAGTCAGATGGTTTACAGCGCTGGCTTTAACGATCTTTCCTACTTCAATCGAACCTTTCGCAATCGCTATGGCCTGCGTCCAACCGATCTGAGGCGCATGAACGAGAAAAATACGGAAACATAATCCTGGTTGCTGCAGGTGCGTCATTATTGTTGACACGCGTAGGACGAAATTCGGCAGCGATGCAAAGGTGCGCATGACAGACGTCGCGCATCATCATGCGCTAGCGGGGCCGCCTGCTTGTGAAACTCGATTAATCTTGCGCAGAAACCAGACGGACAATGCCATTCCAGCCAACGAAATGCTCGTTGATATCGAAAATAGCGCCTGATAACCCAGCTTGTCTGCAATCAAACCTGCAACGGAAGCGCCTGCCATGTAAATGATCAGTTCGGCACAGGCGAGGATCGTGAAATCCGTACCCGGCTGGTCATTCGATGACGACTTCATGAAGAAAGAGTAGATCGCAACAAGCTCCATATAGCGGATAAGCGTCTGGAAGGCCGATGCCGATAAGGCAACCCAGATGCCAGGCATGATACCAGCGGCGTTAAGCGCAAAGGCGAGAAAGCACAGGCTCCGCAGCCCACCAAGCAGCACAAGCGTAGTGGTCAGCCCGGACTTCTTGATCAAAAGCGCAGCGATGGCAACGCCCACCAGACCCGCGGTGGCCGCAGCGCCGCCTGAAAGATAACCGATCCAGTCCGTCGGCACCTTGATATCAACCATATACGTCCCCTCCATTCCTCTGACCAAGCCTTCGCTGGCGCGATAGGTCAGCGCAAAGCCGAGGATCAGCCATGCATTGGGGCGGCGGAAAAAGGCGAAAAGACTGGCGGGTGTTCGGGGACGATCGTCCACAACCGGTTCCGGCTGCATCACCACAGCTGCCAGCAATGGCAGCAGGGAGAGGAGAGCCACAAGCAGTATCATCGTTTGCCAGCCCGCAACATGGAAGATAACGAGTGCCGTGGTACCACCGATAATCACCCCAAGCGCCACGGCACCCGCCTGAACAGCGTTGCCCATGGAGCGTGTCTTATCGGTCAATTGACGCACGGCATAACCATCCGTCGCTATATCCTGAATGGACGACACGACCGTTACGGAAATGCAGATCGCAAACAGGATGCCAACGTTATCAGGCTCCACCAGCGCCATAGAGGCGATGCCCGCGCTGACCAAGAACTGGGTAGGTACGATCCATCCCCGGCGATGCCCGAGTTTCGGCCAGGGCGACCATCGATCCACCAGCGGCGCCACAAGGAATTTCAGAATTAACGGCAGCATCAAAAGCGAAAAGAGACCGATTGCGGTGCGCGATGCGCCACTCTCACGCATGATGGGAGGCAAGGCGACGAGCATGAGATAGGTTGGAATTCCCTGCGCGAGATATAATCCACCAAGCACTCCCATTAATCGCCGTTCCCAAGGCGATGCCAAAACCGGAACGTCTGGGAGGGTGTCGATATTGACCATTAAGCAACCGAGTTGTTAGTCCGCCGATGCGTTAGCCTTTTTAAGAGCTTGGGCGTGTTGAACCCCCGCATCCCGGTATTCAAACAGGAGAATGAGGTTCATATTTATTTCGAGATGGCAAAACAAGCTTGGATTGGAGCGAACCCGGCTTGGACAATAACGAACAATCTTTCGAAGATGGCATCCACGCACGACTGCAACAAAAGGCCGCGAATGCGATCCGCCCAACAAGCGCCGCAAATGGTATAAATGGCATAACCTTATAATCTTTTGATTTGCACCTTGTCCGGTGCTGTGCGACTGTCGCCGTTGAGACGAAAGATGGCAGGGCAAGGCGAATGGACGACGTGACACGAAACGACAAAACCGTTGCTGTAGTCGGTGGAGGGCTGATTGGCGTGAGCTGGTCGGCTCTCTTTCTTGCCCATGGATATGACGTAGCGCTGTTTGAACCTTCGGTCGCGGGACGTGCGCAAATTGCAGATCGCATCAGTTTGGCCATGGGCCAAGTTGCCGAGATCGCGACCAGCCTGCCACTTTCTGGCAAGCTGACCGTGACCGAAACGTTGGCAGAGACGGTCGCTGGCGCAATCTGGGTTCAGGAGAATGCTCCTGAGGACGTTCCCCTTAAGCGCGAGCTCTATTCCGCCATTGAAAAGGACGCACCGCCCGGCGTCACGATTGCTTCAAGCACCTCATCGCTTGTCTGGTCAGAACTGAGCGCAGGCATGGATGATCCGTCACGATTGATCACCGCGCACCCGTTCAATCCGCCGCATCTGATGCCGCTTGTCGAGCTCTTCGGCAGCGATAAAAACCGCGTCGAACGCGCGGCGGCTTTTTATCGAACGGTTGAACGCTACCCGGTGAAACTGAAGCGCGAAGCCATCGGCCACATTGCCAACCGCCTCTCCTCTGCCCTTTGGCGGGAAGCCGTCAACATGGTGGCCGAAGATATTGCTGATGTAGACGATATCGATGCGGCGCTTGTGTATGGGCCCGGCCTGCGATGGTCAGTTGTGGGCGCTCACATGGCTTACCATCTTGGTGGCGGAGAGGGAGGAATTGCCCATTACCTTTCTCATCTAGGTCCGAGCCAGGAGAAGCGGTGGAAAGACTTGGGTACGCCGACCCTTGATGAAGCCACACGAGGCAAACTTGTCGAAGGCATTGAACAGGAAGCCAGAGGCAGGGACGTTGCGCGGCTTGAAGCCCTACGGGACGACGCTTTGATTGCTGCGCAACGCGCATTGCACGGAAGGCGTGTTTGAACTAACCGAAGTTTCTCACCCTATATCGTTGCCGAATGCTCACTTCTGTGGACTTGCCTGATGCCTGACCGACATTCTCCCACACCACTTTATCATCGGGTTTACGCAGTGATGCGTGAACGAATCGTCAAGGGTTACTATCCCGCTGACGTCCCGGTGCCGAGTGAGGCGGAACTCTCCGAGAGCTTTTCAGTCAGCCGCATTACCATCCGCAAAGCCATGGAAATGTTGACGGCAGAAGGACTCGTAACACGCACGCGTGGACGCGGCACTTATGTCACGGACCGCACGAAGGACAACAAGCTTAACCGCGTCGTCGTTTCCAATATCAACAGCCTGTTCAGCTATCTGAACGCCGTTGGAAAAAGCACACGGTTGAAGGTTGTAAGCCTCGACATGGGAGAGGCGCCTCCCCGCATTTGCGAGCAAATGGGCGTTGCTCCTACGACCGAGCTGGTCCGTGCTGTGCGCGTGCGCTCGCTCGACCGCCGCCCGTACTCCCTCTCAACAGCCTACCTGCTGCCGGAAATTGGGAAAACGCTGGAGCGTAACGATCTCGCAACGACGAATATGATCGATCTCGTTCAAAAGACCGGGACCGTGGTGGAACAGGTCGAGCAGACTTTGACCGCGACCCTCGCAGACGACTACGCCGCAAAACATCTGGAAATACCCATCGGTGCGCCACTGATGCTGGTGAACCGGCTGTTCTTCAACGCGGAACTCAAACCCTTCTATGCAGCCGAGATATTCTATCGCGCGGATCGCTACGAATACCGCGTCTCTCTCAAGCGGGAAGACGGCAAGGATTTCTCACTCGGCAATTGACGCATCCAATCGCAATGGATGCCTGAGCAAGCCGCCCAACTGCGTCACCAGATCGTCGCGAACATTTCCTTCGACGCTGTCAACAAGGGCAAACAACTGGGCGCGCTCGCTCTTGTCCCAGACAGAATCAATGAGACGCTGAGCCTTCAGATCAACGTCCGAACGTGAGAGCGACTGGTTTCCATCCCCCTTCGGCACAAGAACCTCGGCACTTTCGGTCTTTCCATCAACGCGGATGAGGCGCACACGCGCTGGGCGATTGGTGGGATAGAGTGCGTCAAATTGCTCGTCGACCTGAAGTTTGATTTTTCCGACGAGTGCTAAAACCTCTGGATGCTCCAGTCTCTCTTGTCCGAAACCATCATGCTTTAGCGGGCCAAAACAAATGGCCAATGCCGCAGCGTGGCGAAAGCTGAATCTTGCGGCGAGATCACTCGAAGGGTTGGGAGAGTCATATTGGAGTGCGGTTGCATAGGTTTCGACGCGTATCTCAGCCACCTCGCTCGGATCGAAGACACCCAACTGCTCCCTCAAAAGCTCGATACAATCCAGCATGGGACCAAGATGGGCGCAGACCGGGTGCCATTTGAGATAGGCATTGGTAATTTCGTAGTGAGACCAACTCCCGTCTTCGCCAATTCCTTCGAGCATTACCGCAGGGACGAATGCCTCGCCCGCGCGTGGACCGAAGAAGCGTTCAAGTGTTGCATTGGACGGCAATAATCCTGCCTTTGCGGCCTTGGCCGCCACAATACCGTTCTGCACGCCGAGACCTACGAACAGGTGATGTGCACTGGCGCCTTCCATACAGGTATCGCGAAACGGAAAGAGAGCGACCGCAGCGGCATTGCCGATGGCATTCTCGATAAGCGACGCGCGAGAAGAGCTATCACGTCCCTCCCCCAGCAGATAGGCAGCGGACACGGCCGCACCGATGCAGCCGAATGTCCCGGTGTCGTGCAGCAGGGGCTGCATACCACCCAAAGCCGAGCCGATCCGCGCTGAAACTTCGTAGCCGGCGATAATCGCATTGAGAAAAGATGATGCCGAGGCGCCGGTCTCCTCGCTTATAGCCAGAGCAGATGGCAGGACATGGCTCATGGGATGACCCCGGGCACGGCGATGCCCGTCCTGCAACTGCAGCACGGTCAGCGCCATACCATTGACGAGCGCCGCCGCTCCGGCAGGCCCGGACGATGAAAATCCAACAGCAGATGATTTGCCGCTACCGCCAGTCTCAAACAGGGCAGCCCGGGCTGCGGAGATGGAAGGATGCGCCGCTCCAGCCACCATTACGGCTAATGTGTCGAGTATGAAGTTGCGATAGGCAGCCCGCACCGAGCTGTCGGTAGTACCGAAATTGCTCGATGCGGCGGCTCGCGCAAGTGCTGTGGCGGCACTCTGCACCATGTCAGCCTTTCGCAGCGCGCTCGGCTTGCGCGCCCGCTTTCATCATCTCGCTGAGCATATCGAGCCTGGGTTCGACCGGTGGCGGATAGACTTGCCTGCCATGGCTAAGGCCCAAGGCAAGAAAGGTGTCGACCAGCTTGTAGGTCAAAGGACCGGGATTAACGACCGGCACGGGCAGGTTGGCTGCAAGGTATTCTCCCGCCTGATGCATCGTCGTTGAACCAAGGCAGATGACTTCCGCTCCATCCTCTTCGATGCACCGCATCGCGACATCACGCATCCGGGGGAAAACGCTGTCTTCCTTCCCGCCCAGCAGGTTGGAGAAGTCCGGTGGCTGATCGAAACTGCGCACCGAGGCGCATTGCCGGTCGAAGCCATATTCACGGATTGCCTTTCGGTATCGCGGCAGTGCTGGCGCCCACTGGGCAAGCACTGAAAATTTCCCGCCAAGCGTCAAGGCATAGAGCATCGATGCCTTGCCTGCGCCGATGACCGGAATTGAAAGCACCGAGCGGAGCATGACCATTCCGCTGTCGGACATCGTGTCGATGCAGACCGCATCGAAGCCTTCATCTTGCGCCCGGCATCCGGCCTCAAATATAGCAAGGTCCATCAGTCCCCAATCATGCGGAGACATGAAGGAGGTCGGCCCGCAGGTGACGGGCCTGTAGGTCAGCTGCCAATCCGCGGGCAACGGCACATAGCCTGACTGAGCCTCGCGGTTGCGAATACCTTCAGCGTCCAGAGCGAATGGAACGATGACGAGAATGCGGGTCATTGCTTGCCCTCCAGATAGGCTGCGCCTGCCGCGCCGATGGCGCGTATCATGTCATGCTTGGGCGAAAGCGGTGTCGGCCAAGTCGCCTTGCTGTGGGTGAGGTTCAGGTCGAGCGCAATCGATGCCAGCTTGTAAGTCAGCGGACCGGGATTGATGACGGGAACGCCGATCCTCTCAGAGAGCCAGGAATGCGCCTCATGCATGGTCGTGGAGCCGAGGATCAGCACCTGCGCGCCATCCTCTTCCACACATTTCTCTGCAGCTTGCAGCAGAAGCGGAAAAACCTCATCTTCCTTGCCAGCAAGCAGACTTTTGTTATCAGGCGTCACGCCAATCGAGCGCATGGAGGCGCATTTGTGCTCCATGCCCAGTTCGCCGAGCGTCTTGGTGTAGAGCATTTTCCAGCGATCCCACATCATCAGGATCGAGAACTTCTCGCCCAGCATCTGCGCCAGAAGCATGGAGTGACGACCCGGCGCAATAACAGGTATCGTCAGAACGGAACGCAGCATCGACATGCCGCTATCGGACATCGTATCGATGCAAACGGCGTCAACCCCCTCTTTCTCCGCATCGAGCCCCGCATCGAGGATCGAGAAATCGGCGAGCGCCATATCGTGCTGGCTCGAATAATTCTTCGGCCCGACCCGCACGGATCGATAATGGAATTCGATGCCAGGGCCGAGGTTGACAGCCTTCATTTGCGCCTGTCTGCGGGCCAGATCCTCCTGCCCCATGGGAAACGGTACGATGACCATAACTTTTTTCATCACGTCCTCCTCGTAAATTGTTTATGCAGCCTCAGCCATGGGTTTCAGCCGCGATGCGGGCAGCCGTAGCGCCTGCCAGACGACCAAAGCTCGTTGCAGTCAAAAGACCGTTGCCCGACAAATATCCATAATTGGCATCCCCGGACACGCCTCGGGCCGCGCCGCCGCCTGCAAGAAGATTGGGCAGAGCGGTGCCATCTTCGCGCAGCACCCGGGCTTCCGCATCGATGACTAGCCCGCCCTGTGTATGAAACAGCGCGCCGTTGACCTTCACCGCATAATAGGGAGCAGCAAGCACCTGATCCTGCGTGAAAACCCGGCCAAACCTGTCCGGCACGCCAGTGCGCGCGGAGGCTTCAATAGCCTCGAATTCTTCACGAATGGCGTCAAGTGAGAGGCCCGTTACGACACTGAGCTCTTCCAGGCTGCCAGCCGCCTTGACTGCTCCAAGCTTGCGGATTTCACGGTAATCGTAAAAGCCCATCCCGGCCTCGTCACCCTTGGCATCATAGATATCCCAGGCGGTGTGACCGGGCTGCGCAGCCACTTCGGCAGCGTGTTCTGAATAGCCACGCATCTCGTTTGAGAAACGGCGACCTTTCTCATTAAGGAGGATACCGCCTTTTGTGATGACCGCCCACGTCAATGGCAGCGCGTGCGGATGGGCAACGGACCCATGACCCTGATAGGATCCCATATCGGCAACTGCCGCACCGATCTCGAGCCCCCATTTTACCGCGTCGCCGGTATTGGAAAGATGGCCGCAACATTCGGCCTCGGCGATTTCGGGAATGTATTTCTGCACAAGCGCGACATCGCCAGCAAATCCGCAGGAAGCAAGAACCAGAGCCTTGCAGCCGAGCATTTCAAGCGCACCATCGGGTCTGCGGAAGCGCACACCCTTCACGCGGCCACTTTGGTCCACATAGAGGTCCTCGACCGATGCTTCGGTGACAAGGTCAATCCCCGCCTCGGAAACGGCGGCCAGAAGCGACTGTTCAAGATCGGCACCTGTTCTGCTTTTTGGACCATGCATACGAAGACGCGAGTGCCCGGGATAAATGAAGCCCGTTACCAGTTCGAATTCGACATGATGCTTATCCATAAGCCAATCGATCATTGGACCGGCCGTCTGCGCGGCAACCAACGCCATATCAAAGGGCGTGTGATCGTGCGTCTTGGCGACGAGGTCACTAGCAAATATTTCCGGGCTATCCTCGATGCCAGCTTCCTTTTGCAGACGCGTGCAAGGCGCTGGGATAAGCCCTGCGGACAGGGAGGTGGATCCGGTCGGAGTTTCGTCACGTTCGAGGATCATCACCTCTTGCCCGGCATCATGCGCTGAAAGCGCCGCAACCAGACCACAGGCCCCGGCCCCCACAACCACGACCGGCATTTCGAAATCGAATGTCACGCCCTCGGCATTCAGCACTGCCATCGTTCAATCTCCCTTGATGACGGGAGGGCGAGACTGCCTGCCCTCCGTCAAATGCTTGCTGCTCAATACGTCGTACGATTTGCTTCGGGCGTGCCGTAACGTGCTTCCAGTTCCTGAATCTCCGGCATCCGCGCCATGTCGAAGAATTCCTTGAAATTCATGACGTTGGGAGCAACCGATGCGATAGTTTCCTCGGTTTTTAAAACCTGAAGCGTTTTACGTGCCGCCTCGCAGGCCGAAAGCAGAAGCCAGTTGGGATAGATGATGAGTTTGAAGCCCAGCGCCTCAATTTCCGAGCGTGTCAGAAACGGTGTCTTGCCTGATGTGGCCATGTTGTAGAGAAGCGGAATACCCTCAAAGCGCGGCGCGATGTGCGGCAAATCATCCGGTCCGGGACTTTCGATGAAGATGACATCCGCGCCAGCCTCGCGGTACAGTTCAGCACGGTCGAATGCGGCGTTGCGTCCATGCAGCGCCAAAGCATCCGTGCGGGCGATAACGACGAAGTTCTCATCGATACGTGCATCAACGGCCGCCTTGACCTTCGCGACCATGTCCTCTGCCGAAATGAGTTGCTTGCCCGCAAGGTGGCCGCAACGCTTCGGCAGGACCTGATCCTCAAGATGGACCGCAGCCACTCCGCCGCGCTCGTAAAGCTGGATGGCACGGCGCACATTAAGCGGACCTCCAAAACCATTATCCGCATCGGCAATCAGCGGAATGTCAGAGGCATCGGCAATGCGCGTGGCGTTGTCGACCATTTCCGTCATGGTCAACAGGCCAACATCCGGATAGCCCAGCCGGGTTGCCGAAGTGCCAGCACCGGTCATGTACATGGCGTCAAAACCGGCTTCGGTGACGAGGCGAGCATACATGGCATCGACGACGCCTGGAGCCATGAGGGCTCGTTCGCCTGCAAGCAGCTGCCGCAGACGTTGGGTACGTGTAAGGGACATTGTATTCTCCGTTTCTCCGTAAATTATATGCGCCCCGGCAAAGTCCATCCGGGGCGACTTGTCACATTCCGAGGTAGGCCTGGCGCAGCTGAGGATCGGCAAGCAGCGTGGCGGCGTCTCCCTGCATCACGAAACGTCCCTGCTCGATGACATAGGCGCGCTTTGCGACACTGAGGGACTGCATCACATTTTGCTCGACCAGCAACACGGCGACACCATCGGTGTTGATCTTGGTAATCAGGCCGAACATTTCCTCGACCATGATGGGTGAAAGGCCGAGCGACGGCTCATCCAGAATGAGAAGTTCCGGCTCAGACATCATACCGCGCCCGATTGCCAGCATCTGCTGTTCACCGCCGGATAGCGTCCCGGCCAGCTGATTTAGACGCTCCCGCAATCGCGGGAAAATCTCGCAGATCCGCTCAAAATTCTGTTTCGTGTTGTTTCGTGCGCGGCGAAAGGCGCCCAGCTTGAGATTTTCGCCGACCGACAGGTTCGGGAACACTTTCCGACCTTCCGGAACATGGGCGATGCCCAATGCCACGATGTCCTTCGGCTTCTTGCCCGTAATCGTTTCACCCTTGAAGGTGATCGATCCTGCACTTGCCTTGATGAAGCCGGATATGACGTTGTTCAGGGTGGTCTTGCCGACACCGTTGGAGCCGAGCAGAGCAACGATCTCTCCTGCCTCGACGCGCATATCTATTCCCTGCAAAACACTCATCGAGCCGTAGCCTGCGCGGATACCTGAGATATCAAGCATGATTTTCCTCCTGCAGGCGGGCGGCGGCGCCGTGGCCGAGATAGGCTTCCACCACGGACGGGTCCTTGACGAGTTCGCGAGGTGTTCCATGGGCGATCATCTTGCCCTGGTTCAGCACATATGCCGTTTCGGCAAGTTGCATCACCGCCTGCATGACGTGTTCGATCATCAGGAACGTATGCCCCTCGTCGCGGATCTTCCTGATAATGCCAACGATTTCGGTGATTTCGGAGGGGATCAACCCTGCCATCACTTCATCAAGCAGCAGAAGCTTCGCGCCGGTCGCAAGTGCACGCGCAAGTTCTAGGCGCTTTCGTCCCGCGATTGTCAGGGAGGAAGCAGGACGGTCGAGCGTGGCGCCCATACCCAGCCGCTTGCCAACCTCACGCGCTACAGACATCGCCTCCCGACGATCATGGTGATGGAGATAGGCACCGACCGCAATGTTTTCCTGTACCGTCAGGCCCGCGAAGGGCTGGACGATCTGGAAAGTGCGGATCATGCCAAGGGCGCAAATGCTATGCGGCGCAAGACCGGTGATGTCCTTGCCCTGAAATCGCACCGAGCCTTCGTCGGCTTTGGTAAAGCCGGCAATCATCGTGAAACATGTTGTCTTACCGGCACCGTTCGGCCCTAACAGCCCGACGATGGAGCCCTCGGGAACATCGAGCGATGCGTCAGTCACCGCCTTCAATCCGCCGAAGCGTTTGGAAAGATTGCGAACCTCAAGCATTGTCGTCCTCCTTCTTCTTGAAGGTACCGAGCTTGCCAGCGAGGCCGACAAGGCCATTTGGCAGGAAGCGCAGGGCGCAGATCAGCACGATCGCATAAAGCACGAAGTTCAATCCCGGTGCATTGGGCAAGAGATGCTTGGCACCTTCGCCAAGGAGATGCAGACCGAGCGTTCCAAGGAGCGGCCCCCAGATCGTGCCGGCACCGCCGATGATCGGCCCTATCAGCGCTTCGATGGAAACGGCGCTGCCATAGACCACGTTGCTATCGATGAAAAGCCAGAGCTGGAGATAGAGCACACCGGCCAGCCCCCCGAAGGCACCTGATATCGCCATCGCCTGCACCTTGATCTTGTAGGTATCGATGCCAAGTGCGCGGGCTGCATCTTCGTTTTCTCTCACCGCGATGAGATAGGCTCCGAAGCGGGAGTACTTGATGAATGCGGTCAGCCCCATAACGACAGCAACGACAACCAGCAGAGCCGTATAGGCGATGGTCCGATCGTTGAACTGGAGATTTGCCACGCCGGGTGCAAGCGTCAGCTGAAGGCCGCTGCCGCCACCGGTAAAGTCAAATGACGAGGCGCAGATACGCAGCACTTCGGCAAAGGCCAGCGTCACCAGCGCGAAGTAGGATCCGCGCAAACCATAGCGAAAGGCAAGCGCGCCAATGAACACTCCCATGAGCGCACCGGCAAGAATGCCAGCGCCGAAGCCCACCCAGGCATTGACACCATATTTGACTTGCAGGATCGCCGAAGCATAGGCGCCGGTGCCGTAAAGCGCGGCGTGGCCAAAGGATGACAGTCCCCCGAAACCGCCGGTGATGTTCCACGAGAGCGCGACGACCGCGACGATCAACGCGTTGATGGTAAAGCCCATCCACACGGGTGAGGATGCGAAATAGACCCCGAAGAGATAGGCAAGGGCTGCCGCAATGAGGGCGATCTGCCCGATTGATTGAGGTCTCATGTTCTTGCCCTCCCAAGAAGCCCTGACGGTTTGAAGAGCAGGATAAGGATGAAAGCGAGGAAGATGCCGATCTGGCCAAGGCTTTCGCCAAGGAAAAGACCGCAGAGCGACTCGATGACACCGAGAAGAAGACCGGCCACCAGTGCGCCCAGCAAGCTGCCCATGCCCCCTAGAACGACTGTGGTGAAGGCAACGAGGACGAAGGTGTAGCCAACCTGAGGCGTGATGTAGAATGTCGGCAGCAGAAGACACGCAGCCAAAGCGACACAGGCGGTGCCGATACCAAAACAGACGGCATAGGTATGGTTGACGTCAATGCCGACCAGTTCCGCGCCACGCTTTTCGATAGCGACAGCCCGGATGGCCGAGCCGGTGCGGGTATAGGCCATGAAACACCACAACAGCGGTGCGACGGCGAGGGCGGCGCCAAACGCAATCACGCGACCAAGCGGCAGATAAGCGCCCAGAATTTCGACCGTGTCGTATGCATAGGCGATGTCGGCGGTGCGGGTATTCGACGTCCAGAAGTAAAGCGCGAGATTGTCGATAATCATCGATGCCGCGAGCGTTATGAGCAGCACGTTCTGCTCCGAACCACTGCTCATCGGCGCTATCAGGCCGCGTTGCAGCACATAACCGAGCGCGAAGAAGGCTGGCAGCACGATTGGAATGGCAAGATAAGGATCGACGCCGAAATAGGTGTACAGGAAATACACGGAATATAGCGCCAGCATCAACAGGCTGCCATGGGCAAAATTAATGATGTGGAGCACGCCGTAGATGAGCGTCAGCCCCAGCGCCACCAGCGCATAGACCGCTCCCATCATAAGGCCGCTCAACACGGCGGGAAATATCAGACTTGACATCAGGGCTCGCCTCTCTGTCGTTTGAAGAGCGCCCCCAGGGACGAAGCCGTCCTTGGGGGCGAGACCGTGTCAGTTCTTGGCGGGAATGGGGAATACCGCTTCGGTCGTCGCATATTCCTTCGGGAAGACCAGTTCGATCTTTTCGCCACGGATCTGCGTGTTGACCGGCCGCGAATTGACGTTGTCGCCGTTGACGAACTTGGTCGGGCCATAGGGCATGATCGACTTGTCGAAGGTCGATGCCGCCAGCGCTTCCATGACTTTCTGGCGATCAGTCGAGGCGCTGCGCTCCAGAGCATCGGCAATGACCTGGATTGTCGCGTAGGACACCATGACATCATAGGTCAGATCGAGCTTTGCAGCGGCAACGCTTGCCGCAAGCGCCTTCGACTCGTCCTTCGATGGGTCGTACCAGTGATTGCAGTCCATCACATATTGAGCGACTTCCTTGTTTTCGCGTACGAACTTGATGTTCGACGCAGCCCCACCAAGGATCGAATAGATCGCCTTCAACTCAACGCGCTGCTGGTTCAGCGCCCTCGCCATCAAGGTGTATTCGTTGATGTAATTGGACGGAATAAGGATGTCCGCCTTGGATGCCTTGACGCGCAGGGCAATATTGGAGAAATCGCGCTGGGGTGTCGGATGCGAGATCGTTTCAACGACTTCGATGCCCTGCTTGGGAAGCTGCTCAGCAAGGATCTTCGCCATGTTGGAGCCAAAAGGGCCATCTTCGTGAACAATCGCAGCCGTCTTGACGGTGTTGCCCGCGCTGGCATTAAGCAGCTTGAGGTTTTCCAGAGCGACGCTGGTGCACTTGTTGACGCCCGGCGTGAAGCGGAAAACATTCGGCAGGCCGCGCTGGACGACCGTTTCTGCGGTACCGATGGAGAAGACCTGCGCAAGATTGTACTTCGCAGCCGCCTGAGAGGATGCAAGGCCGAGTGCAGAGGCTGTTGCACCGGTAAAGGCACAGGCTTCGGCCTGCACGAGGGTGTCGACAGCAGAAGCAGCGGCTTCTGGACGGCTTTGGGCGTCTACCACCACGAGCTCGATCTTTGCGCCGCCCATGCTCTTGATGCCGCCTGCGGCATTGATGGCATCAGCCGCAAATTTGGCGCCCGCCGCGCTCTGCGTACCATTATAGGCAAGATTGCCGGTCAGCGGTTCGATGACGCCCACCTTTACGGTTGCCGCCTGCGCGCGCAGGATGGATGGCGCTGCCAGACCGACCGCAAGTGCGCCGGAGACTTTTAAAAGATTACGTCGTTCAATTTTGAATGTCATTTTTGTGCTCCCAGTTTTTTTGTGAGACGGCGAAAGAAACTCGCTGGTCCGCCCGTCAACGGCCCAGCCAGGAATGCGACGCCATTCGATCGGTTTCGAATGCCGAAATCTGCTCCATAAACGTCAGGGTCATCTCGATCTCGTCGAGACCGCGCAAAATGCAGTCGCGTGCAAAGGGATCAATGATGACGGGGTGAGTGCCGAGATTGCCCGGCAGAACCACCTCTCCCGCCTCCAGATCGACTGTGACCTGCGCATCGGGAAAGCGAGAGATGTGCTCGGCAAGCGCGTCGCAGGTCTCCGCCGACAAGCGGACGGGTACCAGCCCGTTCTTCAGCGCGTTGTTGAAGAAGATATCACCGAAGCTTGGCCCGATGACGGATCTTATCCCGTGATCCACGAGAGCATAGACCGCACCTTCGCGCGAAGAGCCACAGCCAAAGTTATCCTCGACGACCAGTATTGTGGCAGCATCCGCACCCGGTCTGTTTAATGGAAATGCGGGATCGAGCTCTTTCTCTTCAGTACGACGGATGTCATGAAACAGGAACTGGCCGTAGCCCTCCGCACGGTCCGCCTTCAGGAAGCGTCCCGGAATGATCTGGTCCGTATCGCAATTGACGCCGGGGATAGCGATTGCTTTGGACGTTTCGCGTGTGAATGCCTTCATCATCCTGCCCTCACATCCTTCTAACGTCGGTCAGACAGCCGGTGATAGCGGCAGCGGCCGCCATGGCAGGGCTGACCAGATGGGTGCGAGCCCCCGGCCCCTGACGCCCGACGAAATTGCGGTTCGAGGTTGAGGCGCACCGCTCGCCGGGACCGACCACGTCACCATTCATGGCCGCGCACATGGAACAGCCGGACTCACGCCACTCGAAACCGGCGTCACGAAAGATACCGGCAATGCCTTCGGCTTCGGCTTGAGCCTTCACCTGGGTTGAGCCTGGCACGACGATGGAGGGAATAACCGCTTTGCGTCCCTTCAGAATGGCTGCAGCCGCGCGAAGGTCCTCGATCCGGCTGTTGGTGCAGGAGCCGATAAAGACCTTGTCCAGCTTCAGGCCGTCGAGCGGCGTGCCCGGCGAAAGCTCCATATATTCGAGCGACTTTGTTGCTGCCTTGCGCTTGTCAGCGTTATCGAAGCATGTTGGATCGGGTACCCGCCCCATGATGGAAACGGCATCTTCGGGACTGGTTCCCCATGTCACCATTGGGGCGATATCTGCGCCATTAAGCCTGACTTCTGCATCGAAAAACGCTTCGTCATCGCTTGAAAGCGTTCGCCAATGCGCGATTGCACGATCCCATTCCTGTTCAGACGGCGCAAAGCGACGCCCTTTCACATAGGCAAAGGTTGTTTCGTCCGCGGCCACCATGCCAAAGCGTGCGGCAGCTTCAATCGACATGTTGCAGAGCGTCAATCGACCCTCTATCGAGAGATCCCGAACGACCTGCCCGGCAAATTCAATGGCATGTCCACCGGCGCCTGCCGCACCGATTTTTGCAATCAGCGCCAACATGACGTCCTTTGCCGTCACGCCCTGGCCCAGCACACCGTCAATCGTCACGCGCATGGTTTTCGGGCGAGACTGCCACAGCGTTTGAGTAGCCAGCACATGAGCATTTTCGGACTGGCCGATGCCGAAAGCGATTGCGCCGAGCGCACCCTGCGTTGACGTATGGCTATCCGAACAGACGATTGTCAGACCCGGTAGGGTAATCCCCTGTTCAGGTGCAACGACGTGCACAATGCCCTGCTCCCGGCTGGAAAGCCCGAAGTGCCGCATTCCGCCCCATTCCATATTCTCATCGAATGTGTCGATCATATGCGCGATTGCAGGACTTGCGGCATCGCCAGACGTTCTCCCCAGCGTCGGCACGTAGTGGTCGGCAACACCGAAGATCTGCTGCGGACGGCGAGGCTTCAACCCGCGTCTTCTCAGATCGGCAAAGGCATGAAAGCTGCCCTCGTGAATCATGTCGCGGTCGATATATAGAAGCGACGGGCCAGCCGGATGTCGCAATATCTCATGCTCATCCCATATCTTGCCCAACATTGTGCGCGGTGCGGATGCTTGCGCCATAAGCTGATCTTTCTTTATTCGAAGGCTTTCCAGAACGCGGCTTTCGCCGGCTCCGGATGTGTCAACGCATCACTTGCCCGCGCGGAAAGCCGCACAGATGTCTCCCACAGGGGCATTCCAGACGCCCTCGTGCGACAGGATGTAGTCCAGCGCTTCACGCAGATATTCGACGCGGTAAGGCATTCCGGACACCCAGCTATGCAGCGGCAGGCTCATGACGCGACCGCCATATTGGCCGCTTTCGCGGTAGAGCACGTCGAAGCGGTCCTTGACCTGCTGCACCCATTCGGCTTCCGACTGAAAATATTCGTCTGCAACCACGCGGTCATCGGTCTCATAAGCCATCGGCATGGCAAGCAGAGTGCCATTGCTTGTCTGCATCTCGTAAGGAAGATCGTCGTTGGCCCAGTCCAGGCTGTAGGCAACGCCATTACGGGCCAAGAGATCGGGCGTCTTGAAACCCTGCGCGCGGCCAGGCGACAGCCAGCCTTCCACCTTCTGCCCACTCGCCTCGCGCAAAAGGGAGAGCGCCTCGGCGATGATTGCGTTTTCCTCCTCCTCGCCAAGCCCCGAGTGGTGGACCTTACCCATATCAAGACCGTGCGCGATGATTTCATGCCCGCCTCTGACCACGGCATCGATCAGCGCCGGGTATCGCTGTGCGATCACGCCGTTTATGGCAAAGCTGGTTTCAAGGTCTTTTTCGGAAAGCAGCTTGAGAATGCGGAAAATCCCGATCCTGTTTCCGTAATCCCGGTTGGTGTAATAGCGGAAATCCGGATAGGGCATGGACAATGCCCCTGGCGCCTTGAATGGCTTGGACGGCATATCGAGCGGAAAATGCTGGACATGCGTTACAATCGAAAGCGCGATGCGAGCGCCATCTGGCCAGACAACCGGCTTGCGGGCGAATAAATCGCTCCACTCGTAACGATCATGATCCATGCCATAGCGGCGGGCGGGATAGTTGAGATAGTCTTCAGGCATAGACATCAGCGCGCACCTTTCCCTGAATTGTGGGCAGCCATGGCGGCATTCATCGCGTCATAGGCACCGCTGGAATGATAGGCTGCGGCGATTTCGCGACCTGTCGTCTGCCACACGCCCTCATGCCCCGCGATGTAGTCGATGGCTTCGGCGAAGGCATCGATGCGGTGTGGCTGTCCGACCAGATAGGGATGCAAGGGAATGCACATGACCGTGCCGCTCTCGCTACCTTCCTTGTAAAGCTGATCGAACTGACGCTTGATGATTTCGCCGTAATGGCGCGGCGTAACCTTCTGGCTGTTGTAAACGATCACATCGTTCATCTCGAGCGAATAAGGCATCGAAATCAGCTTGCCGGATTTGACCTTGACCGGCATGGGCTGGTCGTCGTGGAACATGTCGCAGGTATACTGAATGCCCGCTTCAGACAGGATATCCATCGTCCAGAAGTTGTTGGACAGAGCCGGAGACAGCCATCCAGCCAGTTCCTGACCGGTGTGTTTGCGCACCGTATCGAAGGCGTCGCGAATGATCGCCCGCTCCTGCTCGATGTCGAGATTGTAGACATAGCGCGTGTTGTAGATGCCGTGGGAGAAGAACTCCCAGCCACGGTCGGCGCAAGCCTTGATAATTTCCGGATGGTGGTCGCAAAGGGCGACATTGAGGGACACAGACCCGCGAAATCCGGCATTATCCATCGCAGCCATCATGCGCTGCCAACCGGCCCGGTTCCCGTAATCCCGGTGGGAGTATTGAAGAACATCCGGATTGGGACGAGCCCACGGCGTGCGGGTAGGATTGTTTGGAGGATCATACTCATAGAATTCGATATTCGGAGCGATCCAGACGGCGATCTTCTTGTTATCGGGCCAGACGATTTTCGGGCGGTTGGGCCAGGGCAGATAATCGTAAAGACCCAGATCCGACTTCATGTCGGTTTTTTCGGCGGCCATCTTAGCGGACCTCCGGCTGATAGTTTTCATACCACGCAATGGCGTCCGATACCGGGATCACATCGCCGTATTTGACCGAAATGTCATAGAGATTGGCGAAATGCGGGCTCTCGTGCTTATCCGCCACGCATTCCTCGGGAACGATGACGCGATATCCGCGCGAGATCGCATCCACCACACAGGCACGCACACAGCCGGATGTGGAGCCACCCGTGAGAATGACCGTATCACACTGATGCCAGACCATCAGCGACTGGAGATTGGTCTCATGGAAGGGCGAAGCCATGCGCTTGTTGATAATGATGTCCTTGACGTGATCGATCTGCAGGCGCGGATCGAACTCGGCACGGCGCGAACCAACCTTGATGTTCTGCAGGGAGTCCGGCGTATCGGTACGCGTTCCCCAGACGCCGCAGTCCTCGCCAGATTCCATATAGGCCACATAGGTCCAGGTGATGGGGAGACCCTTGGCGCGAGCAAGGTTCGAAAGTGTATTGACGTATTCGAGCTGCTGCGGATCGGTCTCATAGGCAGAGATAAACTCACCGACAGAGGTGTAGGCACATTGCAGATCGATATTGATCAGCATTGGCTTGCGCCCGAACCCAAATCGTCTGCGGGTTGGGTTTGCCTTGGCCTTCTCGTACAATTGACGGGCGGTTAGCGATGAGATTTCCATGACGACCTCCTATGCACTGCAGCCTCCCCGCGCGGTCCATTACACAGACCACTTCCTCAGCAGGAAGGATGCTCTATTATTTCTATTGTTATCACTTTATATCATTTGTAAAGCTCATTTCCGACCTCTTGCCATCTTCTTTTAGGAGTCGCTTTCTGTCTGTGCAAATGCCTGCAACCCTTGGCTAAAATGCTGATGAATTGAGCAACGAAGCCACCATCGACGGAGGAAAACATGCCAATATCGCCCTGCCCGCCCATTGGAGATTCCGATTGGCCAAGCTCTGTCGCCGACATGCGAGAAGGATTCGCGGGCAAGCTGAACGTCTATCGCACCATGGCCCACCACCCCTCCCTCTTGAGAAGTTGGGCACCGCTTCGCCAGCATATCGTCGTGGACAATGCACTGGGGCCGATCAGATCCGAAATTGTGATTTTGAGAACTGGCCACCGGCTTGGATCAAGCTACGAGTGGGCTCATCATGTGAGCAGGGCGCGGTCCCTTGGCATTAGCGATGAGCGCATTCGCGCTGTTGCTGCGATGCCTGAAGGAGAGGACGGCTTGATCGTGCGGGCGGTCGACGCTCTTTTTGACTGGCGTCATATTCCTGCTGCGCTGGAGAGCGAACTCGCAGACAGGATTGGCCGTGAAGCCATTTTTGATCTGATCGCCACGGTTGGCTTCTACATCACACTAGGCGGCATCCTGATGACGTATGAAACGCCGATTGATGACGCGATCGCGTCCGAACTGGAAGCAAATCCGATTTAGGCGGTTCGAAGGACGCGAGCCTTCGCGTCCTCCAGAAAGCATTGCAGGGTGCTGTCAGACTTCTTTGAGTTTGACCGGACCGTTCAGTTGCTCGATCAGTGTTGAACTTGCAGCGTTCAAGCCGATCACCTTGACCGCAACGCCGTGCTTTTCAAAACGCTCGGTGACCCTTTCGAGTGCGGCGACCGCGGTGATATCCCAGAAATGTGCCTTTGAGACATCGATGAGGACAGACATACCCTCGGCCGCTTCCGTGTCGAAAGCATCCACAAACACATCTGCGGAGGCGAAGAACACCTGGCCGGAAACCGTGTAAGTCACACGGCGCGCTTCTTCATCGGTTTGGGTTTCCACACGCAAAAGGCGCGCGACCTTGAATGTGAAGAAGACGCCGCTCAGCAACACGCCAACGGCAACACCAAGAGCGAGGTTCTCGCTGAGAACAGTCACGATAACAGTTACGCCCATGACGGCGCTCGACATTTTCGGATGCACGACAAGAGTCTTCACCGAGGACCAGTCAAACGTGTCTATGGAAACCATGATCATGATCGCGACGAGCGCTGCGACAGGAATCTGCGAAACCCACGGCTTCAGCAGCACCATGAGGACAAGCAGGAAAACGCCCGCGAAAAGCGTGGAAAACCGGCCCCGGGCGCCGTATTTGAGGTTGCTGACCGTCTGCCCGATCATGCCGCACCCTGCAATTCCGCCAAAAAGGCTTGCTGCGGTGTTGGCTATGCCGAGGCCGGTGCATTCTCGATTTTTCGAACTCGGCGTTCCCGTCAGATCGTCCACGACACTTGCTGTCATCATGGATTCGAGCAAGCCGACCATTGCGATGGCCAGCGCAGGCCCTGCAATAATGCCAAGTGTCTCAAGGGTCAGCGGAACGGCAGGCCAACTGAAAATGGGAAGAGAATCCGGTAATTTGCCCAGTTCTGCAACCGTCATGACAGGAAGATCAAACAGGATTGCAGCACCGGTCAGAACCAGAATGCAAATCAAAGGTGACGGTATCGCGTCTGTCAATCTTGGGACGATGTAAATTACCGCCAGTCCTGCAGCCAACATTCCATAAGCCAGCAAATCGCCGCCAAGAATGTGCGGAAGCTGGGCAGCGAAGATGAGAATCGCAAGCGCGTTGACGAAGCCAGTGCGTACCGACTTGGACACAAAGCGCATCAGCACGCCAAGGCGCAGGATGCCGAACAGAATTTGTATCATGCCGGCCAGAAGGCCTGCAGCAAAAAGGTATGGCAAGCCATGCGTATGCACCAGAGGGGCTGCAACCAAGGCGACCGAGCCCGCGGCAGCAGAAATCATGGCCGGACGACCACCGGTGAAGGCGATCACAATCCCGATAACAAAAGAAGCGAAGAGACCCACTTGAGGGTCAACGCCGGCCACGAACGAAAAGGCGATAACTTCGGGGATCAGCGCGAATGTCGCGACGGCTCCCGCGAGCATTTCGCGAATAGGATTGGCAGACCAATCCCGACGGAGAGATGTGAGTAGCATGTGATGAAATCTCGCAAAGCATGAAACGGACGCATTGGGCGCCGGTGATATCTGTCATGCAGGTTTTGCGTTGTCTGGCGGATCGGCGGCCAGAAGAGCCACCCGGAGTTTCACCGGGTCCGTGGTGAGTAAGCTCCTAATAAAGGATATCGTGTGCGATGCAACATGAAAATGCGATCGCTCAACAGCCACGCAACCTTGTTTTTACAGGGGAACCAATCGCGACTGACAGGGTTAGGTGTTGTTAAAGGCAAGGAGAACCCCATGAAGATCTTGAGCTTGGCGATCTGCGTTGTATCCGCTGGCGTGCTCAGCGGCTGCGTCGATGACAGAGGCGACCGAGGCGGCGGCTATTACTCGTCGTCCGTCCATAGCCGTGGTTACGATGACAACCGCTACTTCCGAGACAGAGACTTCCGACGAGACCGCGACCGTGACTGGCGCGACAATCGCGGCGGATACCGAGGCGGCGATAGAAAGATCGTGTACGGCGTCATCCGTCGTTAACGGACCACTGGAGAAACGAAACGCCGTGCGGTAGCACATCTCGTCGGTCGCTAGGATTACCGTTGCGTTTCGTGGGTTGGGGAGTGAATTGGTGTATATGGAGAGGCTGGAAAGCTCCGAAATTGAAGCCGGGATTTACACGTGGTCGATGGAAGACGATCGGCTGTATGGGGACACCGCGGTTGCCGCTCTGTTTGGGCTGGACCCCGTGCAGACCGTCAGAGGTCTGCCCTTGGCGTCATACATGGAACGTGTCCATATGGACGACAGGCCCGGTCTGGCTGCGCTAATAGCGAAAGCGGTCAGGGATGGTCGACCACATAATGCTGAATACAGGGTTCGAAACGCACATGGTGAATTCGAATTCGTGATGTCGTCCGGCCGGTGTTTCCATGGCCCAGACGGCACCCCGGCTATTTATTCCGGCATCATATATCCCTTGCAGAAGCTCAATTGACCAGATCAGGCAACGGCTGTCTGCGTGGACTGGAGTGGCTCAAAAGAGCGATTGAACCATTCCCAGTCATGGGTGTGGTTTCGCTTCAACCGATAGAGCGCCTGATCCGCTGCGTGGAGTAGCGTTTCGAGATTTCCAGCATGATGGGGATAGAGGCTTGCCCCGACAGTCGCCCCAACGTCAATCTCTTCGCCCTGGATGATAAAAGGTTTGGCAAACGCATCTGAGATGCGCTGACAGATCTTCTCTGCGTCATCCTGATCTTCGAGATTGGTAAGAAGGATCGCGAACTCGTCACCGCCCATCCGCACCACCGTATCATCCTGGCGGACCGATTGCCGCAGGCGAGTGGCCACCATCCGCAAGATATCATCTCCGGCAGCGTGACCGAAATAATCGTTGATCGGTTTGAAGTTGTCGAGGTCGATCATCAGGATGGCAATCATCCGCTGCGACGCCGTCGCAAGACTTCTCGCCATCTCGCTGTCCCAATGCTCCTGCAACGCCCTTCGATTGCCCAGACCGGTCAATGGGTCCTCATAGGCAATCCGCTTCAGGGCGCTTTCAGCAAGCTTCTGAGTGGACAGGTCCTCGTAGGTCGCCATCCAAAGATTGAAGTCGTGGAGGACGATACCTCTGTGGAGCACGACGATGGTCTTGTCGTTGATATCATTGATGTGCAATTCGAGCGGCTGCACCTCTGTGATGCCGCGACGTCCACAATTCCAGAATTCGTCCCATCTTTGCCGGGCCTGGGCCTTTTCGGCCTCATCAGCATAGGTCTGGCTGACCCATTGATCGATTGTGGCGAAATGACCGTTCTGGTATCCGAATGTCTTCGTGAAAGCCCTGTTGACGAAGCGCATGTTGCCATCCGGCAGTGACGCCCAAGTCAAAGGCACCGGAAGCGCATCAAGGATGAATATCAAGTCGTCATCAAACCTGATCGTACCGCTGGCCATTCGCGCAAATATGTCTTTCATATCGGGATGCCTCTCTGGTGACGGATGCAACGCTCTTGAAACGGATGCTGCCTTCTGGTGGCTTACGCCGAGAGCAAAGCAGCCGGCTGGTCTCGTTCCACCAGCCAGTTGAACAGATCATCGCCCCGGATAGGTCGGGACAGCCAATATCCCTGTAATTCGTCACAACCCATTGCCCGAAGCAGATTGACGGCCTCGACCGTTTCCACCCCCTCAGCAACCACCCGATATGCAAGACTGTGGGCAAGATCGATCATAGAACGCACAAGTGTGCGCTCGCGATTGCCATTTTCCATTTCCGATACGAATGAACGGTCAATCTTGACAACATCCGCCGGTAGTTTCTGAAGGTAGGCTATGCTGCTGTAGCCGGTGCCGAAATCGTCGATCGCCAACTGGAATCCAGCAGATTTCAGCTTGTCCAGCAAACCGAAGGCGCCCTCAGTTTCCTTCATCATCACGGTTTCAGTCAATTCCAGTTCAATCTGGTCTGGGCGAACCATGTAGTTGGAAAGCTTCGACATGATTCTTTCGAAGAAATCCTGCTCATCCAGATTGGCCGCAGAAAGGTTGATCGACAGCTTGAAATGCAGACCATGAGCACCCCAGGAAGCCAAATTCGACAATGCCTCGTCAACCACCCAGTCCGTCAGTTGGCGGGCAAAGGAGGACGCCTCAATTACCGGTATGAATTCCACTGGCGATATCGGCCCAAGCACGGGATGGTCCCATCTCAGCAACGCCTCAGCACTACCAATCTTACCAGTCCGCAGGTCCATACGTGGCTGAAATACCAGGGAAAGCTGGTCTGTTGCAGTCAGCGCGCCTTTGAAGTCCTGTAGTATCCTGAAATTGCGCCGGTGCCGAAGATCCATGGCCGGGGAGAAAAGGCCAATCTTGTTGCAGCTCTCACTGACGTCCTGCACCGCACTTTGCAAGGAGCGCAGTACATCTTCAGGCGATAAAGACGCAGGCTGGAACGCGACGATGCCGATCGACGGCGTCATCGACATCTGCAAGTCGCCGTCCAGTTCGATCTCGCGAAGTTTACCGGCCAGAAGATCGACATAGGAATCCACTGCGATACCGGCGGGGGCAAAGAATGCGAACTGTGTCGGACCAATATGATATGGGACTCTATCGTCTCCCACATGGTCGCGAAGAAGCTTCGCGACTTTTTGTATCACCGTATCGAAATAGGATGGCCCCAGAACGCGTGACAGGCGCTCGAACTGTTCCGTCTGCGCAAGGTTCAACAGGCTGATGATCCACTCCTCGCGCGGACGGTTCAAGGCCATGTCGGAGAGGTCATTCAGAAGTTGGAACCTGTTTGGTAGTCCGCTGATGGGCTCGATTCTGCCCAGAGCATGGGTCAACTCCACCTGGTCCATGACCATGGCCGCCAGGTCACAGAGCGTCGCCATTTCTTCGTCGGTAACATCTCTCGGCTCCGTGCCCAGAACGCAAAGTGCACCTAAACCAAAGCCATCTACAGTTACCAGCGGAGCCCCGGCGTAAAACCGTATGCCTGCAGCGCCAAGGGTACTATCCGCAAAACACGAATCGGCCTGAAAATCACGGATGACAAAGGGGCGGCAGGTTTCTGCCACCTCGGCACAAGGCGCTTTTTCACGCGGAATTTCATTATGCTCCACCCCGACCTTAGACTTGAACCATTGGCGGTTCATATCCGTTAGCGAGACGGCGGCGATTGGAAGGCCAAATATGTTGGCCGCAAGCCGTGTGATTCGATCAAAATTCTCACTTGGCAAAGTGTCGAGAAGACGCAAGTTTTTCAGACTGGCCAGTCGCGCGATTTCGTCCTGCATGCTCAAATCCGTGGCAACGCCCTCGTAGGTTCATACGAGCGAGGCCTCAAGTTGTGGTTCGGTACATTTTTGATGAGGCGATGTCGGGGGCGGCATTCGGAGGCAAATGTGGAGGCCGGACAGTGTCGGGGCATCATGCCCAAGCTTATTTCAAGTTCTTGATGGAGCGTTTTACGACACAATAAGCCCATCAGATGTTAATCGTTCCATCGGACCTTTTATGATGGTTACGAAAAGCTATACGAAATTTGCGGCATTCTAGTACGCGAATAACCCGCTGCCGTACGATGGCAGCGGGTTTGATTTGACGGTATCCTGCTTAAGCGACCTCTGGCAAACCGCTGATGATCTTATCCAGCGTCATAGGATAATCCCGTACCCGAACGCCGGTCGCATTGTAGATCGCATTTGCGATTGCGGCCGAGACGCCGCAAAGACCAAGCTCTCCAACGCCCTTCGCCTTCATCGGCGATGACATCGGATCCGTTTCGTCGAGGAAAATGACATCCTGATGCGGGATGTCGGCATGAACGGGCACTTCATATCCAGCAAGGTCATGATTGACGAAGAAGCCTCGGCTTGTATCGACAGCCAGCTCTTCCGATAGTGCGCCACCTGCCCCCATCGTCATGGCGCCAATGACCTGGCTGCGCGCCGTAATCGGGTTCAGGATTCGTCCTGCTGCGCACACAGCCAGCATGCGGCGAATCCGGGTCTCGCCCGTTGCGGCGTCAACGCCGACCTCTACGAAGTGAGCGCCGAAAGTAGACTGCTGGTGGGTCTTGGTCAGATCGCCCCACTCCATTGTGTCTTCACCGACAAGCCCTTCTGCGCCAGCGGCTTCGGCAAGCGGGACCGTCCGGTTGCCGGATTTTACCGCACCGTCTTCGAACACGGCATCTTCGGAATTGAAGCCAAGCTTCTGCGCAATTGCCTCGCGCAGCTTGATGCAGGCAGCATACACACCTGACGTCGACGAGTTGGCCCCGAACTGACCGCCGGATCCGGCAGAAATTGGGAACCGGGAATCACCAAGCTGCACCGCAACCTTATCGACAGTAACGCCCATCATCTCAGCAGCTGTCTGGGCAATGATCGTATAGCTGCCCGTCCCGATATCCGTCATGTCGGTTTCAACCGTGATGATACCGTCTCTTCCCAGTTTGACGCGGGCCGCCGAAGGGAGCACCAGATTGTCACGGAAGGCGGCAGCGACGCCCATTCCAATCAACCAGTTCCTTTCCTTCTTCGACGCCACCTTTGGACGGTTGCTCCAGCCGAATTTTTCCGCACCCAGCTTGAGACAACCGATGAGATCCCGGTGGGAGAATGGACGTTCCGGGTTTTCAGGATCAACCTGCGTGTCGTTGACGATGCGGAACTCGATAGGGTCCATACCGACCTTCTCAGCCATTTCATCAATAGCTATTTCAAGCGCCATCAGGCCCGGTGCTTCGCCCGGCGCGCGCATGGCATTCCCCTCAGGAAGGTTGAGAGTGGCAAGGCGCATTGACGTCTGGCGGTTGGCACCAGCATAAAGGAGCCGCGTTTGATTGACGGCCGTTTCCGGAACGCCGCCGGGCAGATCTCCTGACCAGCTTTCATGCCCAATGGCGGTAATCTTGCCATCCGGTCCAGCTCCAATGCGAATACGCTGGATTGTCGCGGGCCTATGCGTCGTGTTGTTCATGATCATGGGTCGCGGCAGTGCCAGCTTTACTGGCCGGCCAGCTTCCTTGGCCCCAAGTGCCGCCAGCAACGCGTCTGCTCGCAGGAACAATTTGCCGCCAAAGCCGCCGCCGATGAACGGCGACATCAGGTGAATCTTTTCCTTGTCGACGCCCAAGGTCGTCGCGAGGTCAGACCTCCACCAATCGATCATCTGGCTCGAAGTCCATATGGTCAACTCACCATCGTGCCATGCTGCGATGGATGCGTGGGGTTCCATCATCGCATGGGACTGGTCCGGTGTTTTGTAGGTCTGGTCGAGCGTGATCTGCGCAGCAGAAAATGCCTTGTCGAAATCGCCTACTGCCGTATCTGGTTTCTGTGAATCGTCCGGCTTCTTCGCTGCGCCCTTTTCAGCACTCAGATCGAACGCGCCTTTCTCTTCGGTATAGTCGACCTTGATCAGGGATGCGGCTGATCGCGCCTGCTCGAAAGTCTCGGCTACAACAACAGCAATCGCCTGATGATAATGCTGGACCTCGTCGCCACCGAAGAGATTGGCGGTGTTGTATTCGCCCTTCTCAAGCTTGCCAACGTCAAGGGTCGTTACGACGGAGATGACACCGGGCGCTTTTTTCGCCTCTGTCACATCCATCGAATTTATCCGCCCCTTGGCAATGGCAGCGCCCACCGGATAGCCGTACGCATATTTCATGGACGGGTCATGCCACTCATAGGCATACATCGCACGGCCTGTCGTCTTCAGTTCGCCATCGATACGGTGAATAGGCTTGCCGACGACTTTGAGGCGATCGATCGGATTTGTCGTTGCTGGTGTGTCGAATTTCATGGCTTAACCCCTTGCTTCAGACAGGACAGCACCGAGCGTTCGCTCGACCAACTCGACCTTGAAACGATTTTCTTCAGTGGGCTTGGCATTCTCAAGAATGCGGCTCGCAGTGGCTTTCGCGCCGTTCGGCAGCTCCGCCTCTGCTGCTTCAACACGCCAAGGCTTGTGAGCGACACCGCCGACAGCGACACGCCCGGTCCCATCCTGCTGAATAACTGCGCCGACCGAAATCAACGCGAAAGCATAGGACGCGCGATCTCTGACCTTGCGGTATATGTGCTTGCCTCCAACCGGTGGCGGAAGTGTAACGGCAGTGATGAACTCGCCTTTTTCAAGCGAAGTTTCGATGTGAGGCGTATCGCCAGGCAGACGGTAAAAATCGTCAATGGGAATGGTGCGTTTCGCGCCGTCAGCCTTCACGGTTTCAACCGAAGCGTCTAGCGCACGCATTGCGATAGCCATATCACTTGGATGGGTAGCAATGCAGGCGTCGCTGACACCGACAACCGCGTGTTGGCGGCTGAAACCGCCAATGGCGGAACAGCCGCTGCCCGGCTGCCGCTTGTTGCAGGGCTGGTTTGTGTCGTAAAAATAAGGACAACGTGTGCGCTGCAGAAGATTGCCCGCAGTGGTAGCCTTGTTGCGAAGCTGCCCGGATGCGCCTGCAACGAGTGCACGCGAGAGCAGTCCATAATCACGCCGAACCGTGGCATCTGAGGCGAGATCAGTGTTCCTGACCATCGCCCCTACCCGCAGCCCGCCGTTCTCGGTGGTCTCGATCTTATCGAGGCCAAGACCATTTACGTCGATCAGATGCGTAGGGGTCTCGATTTCCAGTTTCATAAGGTCGAGGAGGTTGGTGCCGCCAGCGATGAATTTAGCACCGGGATTTGATGCCGCCGATTTGGCTGCTGCTTCCACGGACGAAGCACGCTCGAATGTAAAGGCCTTCATGCTGTGATCCCTCCGACTTCCGATATCGCATCAAGAATGTTGGAGTACGCCCCGCATCGACAGATGTTCCCGCTCATACGTTCGCGAACTTCATCGGCTGTCAGTGGAGCGGGACTGTTGAGATCTTCGGTGACGTGGCTTGGAATATTTGCCTTGATTTCTTCCAGCACCGCCACGGAGGAACAGATCTGGCCAGGTGTGCAGTACCCGCACTGGAAGCCGTCATGCTTTGCGAACGCTTCCTGCATCGGGTGCAGATTGCCGGGCTGACCCAGCCCCTCGATTGTGGTGACTTCGTCACCATCATGCATGACTGCCAGCGTCAGACAGGAATTAATGCGTTTGCCGTCTACCATGACTGTGCAGGCACCGCACTGGCCATGGTCACAGCCTTTTTTCGTGCCCGTCAGGTGAAGGTTTTCACGTAAGGCGTCGAGCAATGTCGTCCTGTTGTCGACATCGAGATCATGGCTTTTGCCGTTGACCGTAAAGTGGATTTTTGTGCTGTAATTCATCTGGCTCCCCGGAGACTGAGCCACCGCTTGACCGGCGACACCCGTGGCCGCGATCGTCGCGGCAGAGGTGATAAGTAAATTTCTTCGGGAAAGTTCCAGTTGGATGCTATCCTGCATGTCCAGATCCGCTTCACTTGTTTTGAGGTAAAGCTAAACGAAGCTGACGATCAAAAGTGCCCTCCAAGAACGAAAAGTTGAACGGCTCAGCGCTAAGGATGATCTCTCGGACTCAATCAACTCGGCTAGAATTTGGCGGGCATGCCTCCAGCTGCGGCAATAGCTTCGGGGGTGTCCACATCATTCCGCGCAGCCAGGCCCAATTCGACACCGATGATCGGCAATCCCGAGGTTTCAATCAACCGGCGTGCGCCGCTGTCACCTGTCAGATGCAAGACGCTTCCATATAGCGATCTTGGCATAATGACCGGATTGCCTGGCTTTTCACCGCAGACGGCACGAACGACAGAATTGCCTCCAGCTTCATGAAACACATCGATCATGCGGTCCAAGTGGGCGGTGGAAATTTGCGGCATATCTGCCAACATGACCATAACGCCATCCGCGTTTTTTGCCTGATCCGTGGCAAAGCCCTGCGCTATGGAACTTGCCATGCCGCTCGCGTAATTCTCATTGATCGTCACGGTGACATCGAGATCATCGAGCGCAGCAGCCAGCACCTCATGCTGATGGCCCAGCACGACAACAACGGCCGAAGCCTTGCTCGACTTTGCAATCCGCGCCATCTTTCGAAGCAATGGCAGGCCTTCAAATTCCGCCAAGAGCTTATGAAAACCCTGGCTCGCGGTTCGGCTGGATGTTCCTGCCGCCAGAAGAATGATCGTAACGGACATTCCGTTGCTCCTCGTCGTCACCTACACACATTAAGACGATATCATCGCGGCAGGCCATTGCTGCATTCAACGCCGCGCATTCCAGCAAGATCCAGGCGGCAAAAAACTTGTTTGCCCGAAAGGTTGTGTGGAGCACACATGCTCCGTATCTTTCAAATTCCGGTCGCAGCCAGATGCGTCCAAATCAGGAGGTAAAGCGTTACCGTGGGAAAACATGGCAATGCTGATCAAAAGGAGACTTGGATGTCAGGCAAGAAAACGGCGAATGACTGGCGCGAGCTCGCTGAGAAAGAGTTGAAACGATCCCCTGATAGCCTGGTCTGGCAAACGCCGGAAGGGATCGCGGTCAAACCGCTTTATACCGCCGAAGATCTCCACGGCATTTCGCATCTCGACAGCTTGCCCGGCTTCCAGCCCTTCGTGCGCGGCCCCCGCGCCACCATGTATGCCGGTCGTCCGTGGACTATCCGCCAATATGCAGGCTTTTCGACAGCAGAAGAATCCAATGCTTTTTACAAACGCAATCTCGCTGCGGGTCAAAAGGGCCTGTCCGTGGCGTTCGACCTTGCCACCCATCGCGGATACGACAGCGATCATGAACGCGTCGTTGGCGATGTCGGAAAGGCCGGAGTGGCCATCGACAGTGTCGAGGACATGAAGGTTCTGTTCGATGGCATACCGCTCAAAGACATGTCCGTTTCGATGACAATGAACGGCGCGGTCATTCCCATTCTCGCTAGCTTCATCGTTGCGGGCGAAGAGCAGGGCTGCACAAAGGCAGAACTCTCAGGCACCATTCAGAACGACATCCTGAAAGAGTTCATGGTGCGGAACACCTATATCTATCCGCCAGAACCGTCGATGCGGATCATTGCCGATATCATCGAATATACTGCAAAGGAAATGCCTCGCTTCAATTCGATTTCCATTTCCGGTTACCACATGCAGGAAGCCGGTGCGACGCTCGTCCAGGAACTCGCTTTCACATTGGCGGATGGTCGTGAATACGTTCGTGCAGCCCTGAAAAAAGGCTTGAATGTCGATGATTTTGCCGGGCGGCTGTCTTTCTTCTTCGCGATCGGCATGAACTTCTTCATGGAAGCGGCCAAGCTGCGGGCGGCACGGCTGCTGTGGTCTCGCATCATGGAAGAATTCGAGCCTAAAAAAGCCTCGTCCCTCATGTTGCGAACGCATTGCCAGACATCCGGCGTTTCTCTGCAGGAACAAGATCCCTACAACAATGTCATTCGCACCGCCTATGAGGCATTGTCCGCGGCGCTCGGTGGAACGCAGTCCCTGCACACCAATGCGCTCGACGAAGCCATGGCGCTACCCACCGATTTTTCCGCCCGTATCGCGCGGAACACGCAGCTCATCCTTCAGCATGAGACAGGTGTGACCAAGGTTGTCGACCCGCTGGCGGGTTCCTACTATGTCGAGAGCCTAACCAACGAGCTGGCGGAGAAAGCCTGGGAGTTGATCGAAGAAGTCGATAAACTGGGTGGCATGACAAAAGCTGTTGCCGATGGGCTACCCAAAAGGCTCATCGAGGAAGCTGCAACCCGCCGCCAGGCTGCTGTTGACCGTGGCGAGGAAATCATCGTGGGCGTGAACAAATTCCGCCTGGAAAACGAAGACCCCATCGATATCCTCGATATCGACAACAGTGCCGTCAGAGCTGGTCAGATCAGGCGGCTCGAAACGGTCCGGCGCCAACGGGACCCGGCCAAGGTCGAGGAACGACTTGCCGAACTGGCTCAGGTCGCGCAATCCGGCAATGGCAACCTTCTGGCAACAGCGGTGGAAGCAGCAAGGGCGCGAGCGACAGTCGGAGAGATATCGGATGCGTTGCGGAAAGTCTTCGGCGACCATGAGGCCATGCCTGAGGTCGTACACGATGTCTACGGCGCAGCCTATGAGGACGATCCGGAATACGCGACATTGTGCACACGGCTGGGAGAGCTTTCTTCGGCCCTGGGTGGCCAGCCCAAAATGCTGATCGCCAAGCTGGGTCAGGATGGGCATGACCGTGGAGCCAAGATAATTGCTTCGGCATTTGGCGATATTGGTTTCGATGTCATTGCAGGACCTCTGTTCCAGACGCCCGAGGAGGCGGCGGAACTGGCCGTCAAAAACAAGGTCCATGTGGTCGGCATGTCATCGCTGGCCGCGGGCCACAAGACGCTCGCACCTCAACTCGTTTCTGCGCTGAAACAGAAGGGAGCGGACGACATCATCGTCATCGTCGGCGGTGTCGTGCCCCGCCAGGACTACCAGTTCCTGCTGGATAGCGGTGTTGCCGCCGTCTTCGGCCCAGGGACCAATGTGCTTGAAGCCGCCCGCGCAGTGACCGATTTGATGCAGGGGCGGCTCAGAAACACATGAACGTTTGATGGTTGGCGACCTTTATAGGGTCGCCAACAAACGGTTGTTCAACATGCCGGAAGAAGCCGCCTGCATGGTGACTTTTTTCTCGATTGCCTCAATGACCGTATCGGTAAAGTCGACTTTCGTCAGGTCGCGGATATGCGCAAGGCCACCCGGCGAGAATACATTGACTTCAAGTATCTTGTCGCCAACGATGTCCAGACCGACGAGGAACATGCCGTCCTCGACAAGTTTTGGCCGCATCATCTCTGCCAGCGCGATGACGTCGTCGGTTACGTCAACGGCTTCCGCCGTGCCACTGGCGTGAATATTCGACCTCAAGTCACCTTTCGCTGGCACACGACGAAGCGCGGCGTATTTGCCATCGCGCATCAATGGCTCGCCGTTCATCATGAAGAACCGAATATCGCCATCCTTGGCCGCAGGCAGGTATGCCTGCGCGATCAGATAACCCTCGACGCTCACAGCCTCGAAAATCTGGTTGAGATTGGTTTCCTTGCTTGAGCCGATCTTGAAGACGTTCTTGCCTCCCGAACCCTGCAGCGGCTTGACAATGACGCCCTTGGGATGCGCATCAGCAAAAGCGCGGATTTCATCGACATTGCGAGAGATGAGCGTTGTCGGCCGAACGATTTCTGGAAAACTCTGGAAATAGAGCTTGTTCTGTGCAAGGGCCAGGCCTTCCGGATCGTTCAGCACCACGACACCGCGCTGTTCTGCAAGCCGCCCGAACAGTATGCCGGAATTCACCGCCCATGGCCGTGCCGTCTGGTCGAGCGACGGGTCGTTTCGCAACATCAGAGCATCGATGTCTTCGATATTGATTGTCTCTCTATCAAGCTTCTTTTCCTGTAAGACAGCGTGAAAATTCTCGATCTTTTTGTATTTTTGACGTGGCAGGACAAGGCCATGCACCACAAGGCTATCGTCGGGCCTCAAGGTAAAATCGCTCGGTGTCAAATAGACCACCTCATGTCCGCGGTTAAGCGCAGCCATCGCCAACAGTCCCGTCGCAAAGGTCGGCTGCTCGCCCTCAATTGAATTGACGAAAAATGCGAGACGCATGTGTCCTCCCTTACAATGTTGCCATTTCGGCTATGGGTAATCCTGATCGTATTTTTTCAAGCCGCTCTTGGGCGCTTGCTGGCGCCAAAAAACCTGGGCTGATGCTCGGGGGGCGAAGTAGTCCCCTTAAGGTAAGCTCCTGCATTACCTGAAAATGCGCGGCTGAAATCTTTCCCATCCAGAAAGGCTCAAGCGCGCCACCGTTGCGCAGATGTTGGATGATTTCGTTCAGGCCTCTCAGATAGATCGCATCTTTCGATAGACCGCCACCGCGGAAAATCCGCAGTACCGAGTTAAAGGCACCGGCCTTATCGAAACCTAACCTGTCAGTCATCATGCGGAAGGTATCTACGAAACTTGCGCCATCCAACATGGCTGCGCAACCAACGACGCGCCCCGCAATCAGCCTCAACCGTTCACGCGTCATGCCGCCGGCGAGATGCTCGGCCAGTACGGCAAGCCCTTCCTGCACGCCTTCGTAACCAGAAAGGCCCGAGCGGAAGAGGCGCAGCCCCTGCGCCGAACCATTGAAGTAAGTTAGCAGATGAACGCCTATCTCATGGTGGAGGAGCGCGTCTACACGACGCTCTTCCATGACCGTGTGACGTGAGATGAAAAGCTTGCTCCCGCTAACCATCAGCCCCGGCGGCAAATCATCTCTGATTTCCACTCGAGCATCGAACTCCGCACTCTGCTCATGGTAGGCGGCGACCATATCGCGCGCTCTGTTGGCAACATGGTAACAGTCGGCGGTAGCAACCGCTTCTTGAAGGGGCGGCGGACACCTCGCCAGCACGTCCTCGGCAAGTGAGAGCAACTCCGGTTCCACAGCGCCATAAAGTGCGCGGCTGAAATCCTGAAATTTTGGATTATGCATATTGGCAAGCATCGTCAGTTGAAGATCGATCTCCTGCTGCTTTTCTCGGTAGAGGTGATAAAGCACGGGGTCTTCGAAATGCTCGAATGCGACAGAGTAAAGCTTGCGTTTCTGCTCCTCAACGTCCACCCCAAGAGGACTATAAAGGAAATTCGGTGCGCGCTGGAAATGACTCTCCTGAAATTCCTTGAATGCGTGGCGCGCATTGATTGGCGTAACGGACAGGAGGAAATCAAAGGATGCTGCGATGTCGTCTATAGACCGATCAGCCCGCCTCACCGCATCGACAAAGGCTTTACGGCCCAGCGCCCGGTGAGATGAAACCTTGATTGATGTCGCGTCATTGGCAAATGCAGAGAAAGCCCTGAGCCCGGCATCAAACAGATCTGCAATCATCGTTTCACGCAAGCCCGGATAATCTGCACCAGATTCCGGCTGCCGATAGATCGGAGCGAAACGGACACTCAACCATGGAAAACACATCGCATTTTTTGGCTCTCCCCAGAAGACCTCCTCTCCGCTGGAGGGAGAAGTGATCCTAGGGGTCCGAAACCGTATCTCGGCACCGCAGACAGCTTTAATAAACACGCTCTTCGCATTAAGCGCGGGCCCGTGCGAACTGGAAGAAACCTTCACTTCGTAATGCGGCAAGAAAGGTGAATCGTCCGCGAGAAGGATGTCATGCTCGAGTTCACCCACATCAAGAACGATAAAATCACCGAAGCGTTTTACCATCTCCTGCCCGACTGCATCGATAATCGGCAGCGCTTCTTCGATATCAGCTGCAATCAGGTATGATGCGTGGGCTGCGGCGATGTCACGAGCCGCTAGATTCTTTTCGCCCTTTGTCAGATGAACGCACAAAAAGGGCAATGGCCTGTCTATGTGCAGCCAGCCATCGGCACCTACATCCTGCCGGACAGCCTTTCCGGATTCGAGACAGGTCTTGACCATATCCAGAAGGTCTTGTTCAGCGTCTTGTATGCTGACTGGCGACAGCTTCATTGCCGCCTCCTCAGGACATCTGTCAGAACCTGTTCCAGTGAGGTGATGGCGTCACGTATTTGATCTATGACCAGCTGGTCAGGTTCACCTGTCCACTCATCCATAAAAATTTTCTTGAACTCGATGGCCACCGCGCATCCATTCTCGGGGAAACGCTCGTGTATGAAGCGCGTTTGTTGTCCCTTACCCTGGAAGGCTACGTTTTCCCGCACATCCAACGGGCGCCCGTTTATCTCAACTTCTCGAAAATGTTCGATAACCACATTGATGATACCGCCCCACCTCTCTCGGTCCATTGAGGACGTGCCGATATTAACGTCCGGAGCCTTATCCTGTGGCGTTGCCGGGCCGTCTGGCCCTGCTCTTCGATGATTATAACTATGGACGTCGAGCACAACGAAGGCGCCATGCCGCTTTTCCATGTTCCGCAGAGTCTGCTCGAGCATCGCATAGTAGTCTTGGTGAAAATTCAGCGATTTGCCCAGAGCTGTATCCGAAGGCTGCTCCCGCCACACGTTAAGGCCCCATGCCTGGTCGGGATCCAGGTAGATTGCCTTGTCGCTCTGGCGGTTAAGATCGATTTCAAATCTCGACCTGTGGACTATGATCTGATTGCAAAGTCCGGAAACCATCTCAGCGGTAAATGGATCCTCTTCCCTCAAACGCTCACCATCTGACAGCGCCATAAGACCGGCTACATCACCCCTGACGTCATGCCCGTCGTGAATGGCCGTTCCTATAACCGGCGAATCTCCATATCTGGTGGACCAGAACCGAAGTCCTGAATTGCCAATAGTCTCCGCGTCCGCGCGCATCCTGCCCTCGCATTTTCATCCAGAGGCAAACAACACGACGAGAAAATTGGTTCCGCATTCATTTTTGAGGACACATCGGGCAAGCACCAACAACCCGCCACTTCGCGCCGTCACAAAACGCTTAAAAACTTTCGGTGCAGAAGCAGCAAACAGCATTTAGCCCCTTGCGCACCCGCACATTGCTGGTTAAGAGAACGCCCGCACGGACCTCACAGTTCGTGCCCGCGGAGAGGTGGCAGAGTGGTCGAATGCACCGCACTCGAAATGCGGCATACCTGCAAGGGTATCGTGGGTTCGAATCCCACCCTCTCCGCCAGCCTAGACCTTCTGTAAGCAAGGATTTTCGCTAGTTCCACCAAGATCCTGCCGATCGTAGAAATCAATCATCGAATTGACCAGGGCCCTGTTTGAGGCACTGCCTGCGTCAAAATGCAGGCAAGATGGCCGAGTGATGAGCTTCTGGCTCGTGTTTCGCCAAATTTCTTCGCCATTGAATCATTACATTCTTTGGCTGCTACCTCAACGCGTTACCCGTCTTGGAAGACTAGATTGGACTAAGCGCCTACTTACTGCCAAATGGTTGGTAACCTTTGATTCAACGACATGTGGATCTCAGGAATTCCTGTTAGATCAGCAGTGGCGTTGCTGCATAGTCACGGCGCGCCTGAGTACCTCCTAAGTGCGATCCTTACGCAATCCGTCGATGGCCTCCTTCGAGGTGGCCCGGTCAACCCTACTCATGAGTGCAAGCAACGCTTCCTAGCTGGCGCTGCACTTATCAACAATACGATTGATCATCTCCTTGATCGGAGCACAAGCCGTCGACTTGTCGACATACGTCTGGACCTCAGCGTCGGCCCAGCACTTGCTCAGATCCGCATCAGCCTTGTCCGTTGCGCGGTGCCATTCAGCCTTCGCACTCTCGTCGTATAGATTTCCGGCGAAAGCAGGAAAAGCGGCTAGGGACAGAAGGGTAATCAAGGCAGGCAGTCGCATCATGGCCTCCAAGGATAAGCTCCGCGGCACAGGTCTCACCAATATCGCGAAATTATCGCGCCGAAGGTATATTCTCTTCGCTGCCCTTCGGGGGCATCCTTCTTGTGACCTTGGAGATAAGCTGGCATTTGCACCCGTCACGTAAAATCGACTGGAGGATAAATGCTATATTAACGTCTATCCTAAATGTTCTTTAGCGCTTCAAGCTCCGGGAACGGGTGGTATTTCAACTAGGTTCCAGACATCGAGGATGTCCAACCGTTGCGCCTAAGAGGATCCCGTTGCGGACGGAGATGCCCGTTGCCTGACGACCCGTATAACCACCGACTTGATTTTTTTTGCGTTTGCCTTGACGCAGCCAGCTTCTATGCCCGCATGCGGATTCAGCAGCATCACGTTCGATATCTCGGCATCGCGGATTGAGTAAGGGTCGAACACCACGTCTCGCGCAGCATGGAACAATCGCTGTCTTGAGCGCCTTTGTCGGGGCTCGCTGCGTATCAGCGACAGCCTGCGGCACCGAAGTTTGACTTGATGCCAGTGGCGCGCATGCCTTTGTAATTAATATGAATCTCATGCCACCCCCACTAATTGTACCGTGACAGGCGAAGTGATACCCGCGGGCAAGTATATCACCTTGCCCCGTTGAACTAATCCATTTTGAAGTAAGCTCTGGCCCATTGATAGGACCAGTGAATTAAGCGCAACCGTTTCACAGACGAGCAGATCATCGGGATATTGAAGGAGCTTGAGGCAGATATGCCGGTCTCGGAGCTTTGCCACAAGCATGGCGTCAGTGATGCGAGCATCTACAAGTGGAAGGCAAGGTTGGCGGCATGGACGTA
>NZ_LMNZ01000008.1:169620-174658 GCF_001423445.1 Rhizobium sp. Leaf311
TTGAAAGACCTTTTGGGAAAGAAGTGGTGACGCCCGCAGCCAGGCGGAAAGCTGTTGCGCATTTGGTGGGTCACCCACCAGATGAGCCTCCATTGCCTGGCAGGCGGTGTTTACACCGCTGAGAGGGGCGGGCGCGTAAAGCCGTCGACTTATGCCGGATGACGATCCGTTACGAAACCAGTCGCAGCGATGACCACGACCTTCGCGAGCGGATGAAGGCGTTGGCGCATGAACGCGGCGGCTTTGGATATCGGCGCCTTCATGTGCTGCTCAGACGCGAGGGCCATCTTGTGAATCACAAGAAATTCTTCCGGCTCTATCGGGAGGCGGAGCTCACGGTACGCAAGCGTGGCGGGCGTAAGTGGGTGATAGGCACCCGAACGCCGATGTTGATCCCGACAGCCGCCAATGATCGCTGGTCGCTGGACTTCGTGTCAGATCAGCTCACCGATGGCCGCAGGTTCCGGGTGCTTACGGTCGTCGATGATTGCACAAGAGAATGCTTGGGCCTCGTCGCCGATACGTCCCTTTCCGGCTTGCGGGTTGCCCATGAGTTAGACCGGATCATCGAAAGACGTGGCAAGCCGAAGATGCTCGTCAGTGACAACGGCAGCGAGTTCACCAGTAACGCAATCCTGCATTGGGCGGATCGGACCAAAGTGGAATGGCACTATATAGCACTAGGCAAACCGATCCAGAACGCCTTCATCGAAAGCTTCAATGGACGGCTACGAGACGAGTTCCTGAATGAGACCCTCTTCTCGTCACTGACCCATGCTCGATCTTCGCTTTCAGCCTGGCGCATCGATTACAACGATCATCGACCACACTCTGAACTCGGCTGGATGACGCCTACTGAGTTCGCTCAGACAATCAACCCGCGACGTGATGCGGTGCTGCGCAGCCGGAATGGCTCCGCACCGCAACCCGTCGCTACCGCCCCGAATACAGCAACCCAAAACCGCTGGAGCGAACTTAAAACTAGAAAAACTTGGGGGCAACGTCAGTCCCATTCTCTCGGAAGTTATGACGTCCCAGTTCATTTCCAGTTATCCAATGGTCCGAATTGCGGTGTATTGCCCGCGTTCGAGACGCATTAAACTAAATGTTCCAAGTTGAGCAAGGATAGCAAAATGCTCGAGAGCCTTCACACGCTTGACGTTCTCTACTCGTCGCATCGGACTATCTAAGCCAACAGTGGCAATGGCAGGGAAGTATCCAAAACATTCTCCCCTCTCCAGGGACCCATGCGCAACAACACATCGGTCAAACATGGGTTGATCTTGTGCATCGAATTCCTCGAATGTCTTGCTCTTTGAAGGTAGCAGGGATCGAGCAAGAACATCTGGATCAGTGCTTCTGTCACGTTTGGGAAGGCCGGGTGGCAAAACGAATGCTGTAGGTGCCAGCTTGCTGGAAGTCAGTCGCATATCGACGAGATCGATCTCAAAATGATCATGACGCTGGGACCAGCAAACCAGCCGCCCAAATGCCGAATAGCCGATCACGAAGCAGTCTTTGTGACTGAAGTCAGGATCTGCAGCGAAAACGAGCGCAAGAACCTCCGAGAAATCGGAAGGATCGCAGTACTGTAGGCGACGGTCGAAATAATCACCAAACCCATACATGCGGAGGAAAGCCATAAAGCTCCTTGGGAGAACCTTCGACAAACGCTCATCCTGTTCACTAGTCAGTGGAACAGCGCGCTGCGGTGGGCCTAGCTCATCGATTATCTCGGAAAAGAATGTATCCAACATGTAAAGCCTTCCTGTCACCTGTTATTCGCCGCAGATTTTGAGCTCAACCTTCATCAACTTGTTCGCTTGCCCGTTGGCACGCAAGCGGTTTGCTTCTTGTTTCAACAAATTAGCGCGCCCCCGTTGTGCCCACATAGGCCCAATTCTTTGATTTTCGGCGCCGCCGCCGATACCGACTGAGGAGGGATTTCCGCCAGCATAGATGTCCAGATAGTGGGTCGCATTTACGGAAGACATCGTTTTTTGTATTTCCGAAGCGCTATATCCGGCCTCTCTCAATGAATCTTCATATTGACTTCTAGCAGCGTCCTGAGCTTTCGAGTCGCGCAGCAAATTCGTATACGGTCCTTTTCTATTACCCCAAGCTTTCTTTGCGTGGTCGAGAACGGTATGAGCATATGCCATATCGTCCGCTGTCATGTTGTTAACGGTAGCCTGCTGCTCCTTCAACTGGCGACGAAACTCGTCGCGATTTACGCCCCTCGGCAGGTCGAAGCATGGCACCTTCAGATGACCCGTGACACGTCCACCGCCGCCACCATCAACTTTTTCACCAGCATTTTCGACTTTCTTGGCATCTTCTACATGCTCAGCCTCCCGTGCGACCTTGCCAATTTTACCAGCTTCTTCGAGCCCTTCCCCTGCCTCTTTCAGCATCTTCAGCTTTTTACCCGGGCTGAGAACGCTCGCTAAAACACCCGTTCCAGCGCCAAGCGCACCCGATACGCCGTGCGTGTTATAGCCTTTTTCAACGCTGTTGACCGCGCCCTTGACCCCGTCAGCAACAAACCCTCCAGCTGCCTTCGCGCTGCCGATTGGGTCGTTGATGACATTTTCCCCGACATTGTACAGACCGCTTCCAATATCCTGCGTACTTTGCCAGATTTGGGGTCCTGTAGGCAAACTTTCGTAGACCCCTTGAACGTCTTCCAAAAGCGACGCGTTGCCGTTGTAGTAGTCACTAATCTTATTGACGGCGCCATCTATCAGTGATGCCTCGTCTGAGGTGGCTTTCATTCCGGCCCAAAAGTGACCAAGTTCCTCTTTAGCTTGGCCAATTGTTGATCTGTCTTGATTGTCCGCGGCGTCTGGAGCTTCTTTGGTTTCCGTTGAGTTTACATAACAATATTCTCCTTCAGTGTTCCCGTTATTTAGTGTGCAGCGGTCGGCGTGACGTTGTATTGGAATGCCGTTAACTTTTACGATTGGAGAAGAGGTGGCGGGCTCGACAACATCACCCACAGTACCAGACTTGACCCCTAGGCCAGTGCCAGGCTCATCTCCGTAAGTGATTGTAAATTTCGAATCGAACCGCTTAATGGCCTCACCGTTCGCCAATACATTCGGTGAATAGTTGTAATCATTGTCAGCGGTACCCCACACGGGGAATGGGCAGGGTTTTTCGGGTGCGCGACAAACATCTGGCGAAAGACCGATTGCCAGTGCCTTTTGATTATCCGGTATTATTTCAGGCGGCGCCGGACTCGGAGCGGCCGGACGAGGCTGTACTTCTGCCACTCCTTTCTCATTCTCTTTTGGAGGTGGCCAAGGACCCTTATAACTGAGCAACGGCCCCTGCAGACCGTCGGGCGTTTTGCTTAAAAGCGTGCCACTGATAGGTGGCCCGGTTATTTGTGTGCCAGGTGGCAGACCATATTTGGCTGCAAACGCATCGTCGAAAAGTGGATCGGGGAATTGGCGGTCTCCCATTATGCGACTTCTCGCTGGGAAGAGAGAAAGATGAGCTTCGGCAAACCTTTTCGGCTTGGCCAAGGAAAACCGACTCGCCAAGTTAAAAACACTCGCCCAACACCAGGCCGCATATCAAAATGGACGCCATCCAATACCATCGCCGCGCGGGCTGGTCCCTTGCCTTGGTCGATTTCGATCGACAGCTTCAGTTTTGGAAGTTGTCCTTCTAGCCTGGTGTGTCCGGGCAATAACCTTTCAAGCGCAAAATTTTCGCCGCCATCTAACCAGCTTTCCGTAACAAGATCAGGATGGGCGGCTTGCCAAAAACGAAAATCAAAATCCTGTGGCAAGAGCGGATGTCTTTGTTCAAGCCACTGGTCATCGTAAGTGCCTGCAAGCGACAACCTGTCCGTCCAGAATGGCGATAATGGTGCCAAGCCAGCCGGTTTCGGGCGATCGGTCGCGGAGCATATGGGATGGCTTTCCTCCTCTATCTGAGGTGCTGGCCATGTTGGCTGCTCTCTAAAGCGTCCCTCATCGACTAACCCAATGCCGATCGGGTTAGCCTCGATAGTTTCGCAGTCATTTTTGCCACCAAATGCAAGTCGCCAGTCAAGCGGTACGTAATTAACGGGTTTCCCTTGGGTTAATTCCCAACCATCAAGAGCATCCTCTTTGGACCGATCTATTATACCTACCCACGTCTTTCGTGTTTTAGCACACCATTGGCGCGGACCATGAACGCGTAATCTTTTCTCGACTTGGCCGACACGTAAACTGCAAGTCCAAGAAGATGTCGGCTTTCCATCTGGAGCAAACGCAGCGCCGACGAACGTAACATCGGTTGAAGGTTTGAACGGCGCTAAATCTGTGCATGCCACCATCGGTGTCTGGTGTGGGTCACCATCATATGTATCGGACATGACAAGCGGATATTGATTTTCCGCAATCTGCAAAGTGCCGCCATTGGTGAGTTTGAATGTGCCGCGTGCCACTACCACGCCCAACAGATCGCCGGCCATATTGTATTGACGAAACGCAAGCGCGGGAAACGGCGTGTGATTATCAACTGTCATCCGCTTCAGCCTTTTGCTGTTGAATCGGACTCTGAGGGATCAGCTTCATCAAATCCGCCGCCTGGCTTATTCAAATCCACCACGGTTCCGTTGATCTGTGTTGGCCCCGATGCTGTGAAGTTGAACTGCGTCCCGAGAATGATCACCGTACCATCCTTGCGCATGATAAACTTCGAGGCACCACACTCAATGACAAACTCCTCACCGACAATGGTTTTTTTGAATTTCCCGATGTTTTCAATCGATGTTTGACCAACATTGGAAACCTTGCTGACACCGATCTGCTCGGTCTTGGCGACACCGACCGACGTTGATTGGAACGCGCCAATGATCGTGTTCATGATGCCGGGGAGGGGGAACAGGCCGGATGCATCCGATCCGACACCCGTACCGGAACCGGCCAGTGCAGTACCCGCATCAGAACGCGGGCTTGGGCCAGAGACGACACCCTCGCGTGACGACATGCCGCCAGCCCCGAGGAAGCCGAGGGCGGATGACGCAAGCGTCGTGGCG
>NZ_LMNZ01000008.1:174745-434291 GCF_001423445.1 Rhizobium sp. Leaf311
ATCATGGCCATCGGCCCTGTGCCACCGACGACGGTGTTCACCGATCCGCCGATCTCATGCTTCTGGTTGCCAGACACTTCAACGGCGCGGTTGCCACCGACGGAGGCCACCTCGTGTCGGTCGACGCGTTTGGTACGGTCGTTCAGAACACGCGTCGTCTGGTCCTTCTGGGCATGGAAGAACTGGTTCTCCTTGCCTGCTTCGTCCTCAAACGTGATTTCGTTGAAGCCATCGCCCTTATGGGTATTGGAGCGCAAAACCATGCGGGTCTTGTTGGCGGGAAGGTCGTAGGGCACCGAATTTTTCGGGTTATTCACGACACCTGTCACCAGCGGTCTGTCTGGATCACCGTCCACAAAGGCGACCATCACCTCCATGCCGATGCGCGGAATGACCTGCGCACCCCACGTGCCGCCACCCCATGCCTGACTAACTCGCACCCAGCAGGTATCCGTGCCATCCTTCTTGGCCTTGCGGTCCCACGGGAACCACAGCTTGATGCGGCCATATTGATCGGGGTGGATTTCTTCGCCTTCGGGACCCGCCACGATGGCCACCTGCGTGCCCTCGATCTTCGGGCGCTTGGTGGTGCGGTGCGGAGTGAGCGGAACGCGGGCGGGGATGGCCTCGAAGGTGTTGCGGTATTCCGGTTCGTTGCTGTTGGTCTCGTAGGAACGGTCCACAATGGTGTGGCTCGCCTTGATGATCACATGCTCTTCGTATTCGTGTTCGGGATGGGCCACTTCGTAAGGTGTGAAGCGGCGACCGGCTTCGAGAATGCGAGACGTCGATCCGCCGAAGACGCGGTCATGATCCGCCTCAATGGACTGGGCTCGCAGCTTTTGGGCGCGCTCTGCCTCTTCCACGGTCTTGATACGGGCTGGGTACTCATAAAGCTCACGCTTGGTGGCATCCGGCATCTGCACCAGCGAAGGTGTCATATTGCTGGGCACCATGCCCGGTGTCTCGAAGTTCCAGTCGGCACCGGCGCGCTGGCCCGACACATAGGAAAAGCGGCGAGCCCAGTCATTGATGTGGTTGCGATCCGAAGAACCCTGTGCCAATCTCACCTTGCCTTCACCCTGCGCTGAAGGCGAGGGTCCGAGCCAGCCATTGGCGGTATCGGCCACATGCAGCTTGTGAGAACCGTCTTCGTGGCTAAACCAGTAGAACAGTCCGTCTTCTTCGAAACGGCGTACCAGATAGTCCAAGTCCGTCTCGTTGAACTGGACGCTGTAGTGCTGCGGTGGTGGAACCTTGATGATGCCCGATGTATCCGGCGCCGGAATGCCATGCTCGGAAAACAGCGTTTCAACGATATCGACCGATGTCTTGTCCATCCAGATGCGGCAGTCTGAGCGGCGCGATAGAAGCCACATCTGCGGGCGGATGGTCATGGCGTAGGAGCGCAGGCCGCGGGTAATCGGTGGGCCTTCATGAAGATCGGTCACCAAGCCATTGAAGGGGCGGCGGATGCCGCTGCCCTCTTCGCCGTCGCCTTGGCTCACCTCAATTGACACATCGACCAGACGTCCGATCAGTTCTTCCGGCTTCACCGCCTCCTTCTTGGCGCGGACGCTCAGCTGTATTTCAAAGAGCTGAGAGACGCCTTCATTGATCACCATCCGCTCGGGTAGCAATTGGTCTTCGCCCAACGGAGACTTGACCTTCAAAACGCGGCTGGCCTGAATGAAATCGGATGACGATGGCTGCTCGGTCATGGTCTATCTTTCGCTACCGCACTGAAATGCAAAGTTGAACGACAGTCACGGATTTCTCCGTCATTGTTTGCATCAAGCTCGCATTGGTTCTGTCGCTCAATTGTCGACTAGAGACGCTCACCGACGAGGTATGCGTATTTGAATTTCGTCGCATTGTTGGGGACGTCATCGATCTTGGGGCCGAACATCAGCTCAGGCGTGAGGACCGTGCCGATCTCTTTCGCGGATGGGGCCGTGCCGAGTAGGTAGATGTCTCGAGACATGAACATCTGGTTGCCGAAAGAATTTCCAACCGCGTAATTGACCTGCACCGCAAATGCGGAGTGTCCCTTCTCAAGCATGGCCTGCTTGATCTTGGCATCATTCGCCTTCAGCCATTTTTTCAGCCAGACTGACAGGGAGTATTCGTTCACCCCGCCGGATATCTGGCTGAAGACGGCAGCGACGGCCCCGCCAACAGCCATGCGGGAATTGAGTTGTCGTGGGCCATCCGCCTGCGTCAAATAGGACAGGTCAGGCCCACGCCCCATGCGTTTGACGGGAACGACCTCATCTTCCCGCACCGGGCGTACGGTAAATGAACCGGTAGAGACAGCAAAATTGGGCATCGGTAATTTCTCCCAGTAACAAGCCACACTGAGGGGCAAAATTTTTGACTAAAGGCATTCCCGATTGGCCGGTGGCCGATATGCGAGGAATGAACTCCGGCGCCCCTATAAAGAGGCGCCGGATGAAGCCTGTTAGCCAGCCTTGGTGGTGGCAAGATCGTAGGAGGCGATCATTGGAGCCTGCTGCGTGTTGTTCTCGTCAGCTGGCGTGTACTTGACTTCCATCTTGGTGAAGTTGAGCTTGATTGTCTCAACCGGGCGGTCGCCACTGGAGTCGACAGAATAGCTGGCGATCAACGTGTTCGTCAGCAGGTACTGGATGTAGGTGTTGCCTGGATCACCCGTGGTAACGAGGTGAATGGTGGCAAGCTTGCCCTGGCGGCCGGAGCACGCCTCGCTGAAGAGCTTGGTGGAGGACGAGTCGCTTACCTTCGTCAGAATGACTTCCGAAATAGTCGGTTCGGAGGCTTCACGGTTTGCAGCAGAACCCGCAGACGTGTTCATGTTGCGCGAAACATTCCAATGAATCGCCTCGATATCCATCCATTTGCGGTGTTCCTCATGGGTCGCGTCACCCTGAATACCGTCGATCTGCAAATAAATTGGCATACTGTAAGCTCCTGTAGCTGATGAAAGACCTCTTGCTCCGAGGCCGTGTTTGCCTTTCCACTACTGCCGCATGCGTCGGGACACCCCATCCGACGCGGCAACCTTATCCACGGCACCCTTGGCGGCTGCTGCGAATTCGTCAGTCTCCCCAGCCGCTCCGACACGAGTGCCGAAACCGCGTTCATCAAAATCGACCGTGATGTTTTTCACCTTTTCGCCAGCAATGACCTTCTCGAGAAAAAAGCTGGAGAGTGGCGGCAACAGATCCCTGCCGATCATGATTTCGATGGCGCGTGCGCCAATTTCGCTAGACCCTGCGCGGCCAACCAGCGCCTGCCGCGCAGCATCGGAAAGAACCAGTTCCGTGCCATAGGCGTCATGGACGCGCTCGCTGACTTTCGCGATCTGCATATCCACGATGCGCGAGAGCTGTTCCGCACCAAGAGGCATGAAGGGGAGGATCACCGTCCGACCCAAAAATGCTGGCTTGAACTGCTTCGTCAGCTCCGGCATCAACATAGCTTCCAAAGCCTCGGCATCGGGCATCGTGTCCGGATCTGCGGCCAGCGCCGTCAGAAGTTCGGATCCCGTGTTGGCAGTCATGAAAATGGTGGTGTTCTTGAAGTCGATGTCGCGGCCCTCGCCGTCCTTCAACATGCCCTTGTCGAAAACCTGATAAAATATATCCTGCACGCCAGGATGGGCCTTATCGATTTCGTCAAGCAACAGGACGCCAAACGGTCGGCGGCGGACAGCTTCCGTCAAAACGCCGCCTTCGCCATATCCAACGTAGCCGGGTGGCGAACCGAGGAGCAGCGAAACCTTATGCTCTTCCTTGAACTCAGACATGTTGATCGTGGTCAGATGGCTGTTGCCGCCGTAAAGCAAATCCGCCAGCGAAAGAGCAGTTTCCGTCTTTCCCGTGCCGGACATGCCAACCAGCAGGAATACGGCAGGTGGACGGCGCGGGTCGGAGAGGCCTGCGCGGGCGGCACGCATGGCATCGGCAATGCGGTCGATCGCCCAGTCTTGTCCGATCACTCTCTGCTTCATGCGATGATCGAGCGACTTCGCGCTTTCGATCTGGTCGGCCAGAAGCTTGCCGAGCGGAATGCCAGTCCAGCGTGAGACAACCGCCGCTATCATCTCGCGGTCAACAACGGTCGGGACCAGTTTCTCGTCGCTGTTATCCGGAGCAATGGCCAGCGGCTTCCGCTTCTTGCCGCGTGGGGCCTCCGACGATTGAGCCTTGCCATTTTCTTGCTCGGCAAGTGCGTTAATCTCGGCGTCATAACGTGCGCGAAGTCCCTCGATGGCCGTATCCAGATTTCCCATTTCAGTCTTGATGGCATCGACACGGGCAGTCTGCTCTTCACTGGAAGGTTCGCGCACCAGCCAATCAAGCTCTGTGGTCAGCAATCTACGCTCATTTTCCATCGAACGCAGCTTTTCGGGCAAGGTCTGGCGGGCGAGGGAAACGGCCGCAGATGCCGTATCGAGAAGACTGACCGCCTTGTCCGGCAGTTGCCGCGAAGGCATGTAGCGAGCGGAAAGCTGAACAGCTGCGACTATAGCCTCGTCGCGAATGGTTACGCCGTGGTGCTCAACGAAACTATCGGCTACGCCGCGCAACATCCGAATTGCTGTTGCCTCATCGGGCTCACGCACGTGCACCGGCTGAAACCGCCGGGTCAGCGCAGCGTCTTTCTCGAAGTATTTTTTATATTCGCTCCACGTAGTTGCAGCGACGGTGCGGACTTCACCTCTGGCAAGAGCCGGCTTGAGAATATTGGCGGCGTCACCCTGGCCGCTCGCGCCACCGGCACCTACGAGACCGTGGGCTTCATCGATAAAAAGGATGATCGGGTCGGCTGAACGTTTGACCGCGTCGATCACGCCGTGCAGACGCCGTTCGAACTCGCCCTTGACCCCCGCGCCAGCCTGCAGAAGCGAAAGATCGAGGCTTAAGAGCCGAACGGATCTCAATTTTTCCGGCACATTGCCTGACACAATTTCAAGCGCCAGCGCCTCGGCCACCGCCGTCTTGCCGACACCCGCCTCACCCACCAGGATGGGATTGTTCTGACGCCGACGAGTCAGGATATCCACCATCTGACGCAACTCGTCGTCACGGCCGATGACAGGATCGAGCTTTCCAGCGCGTGCGTCCCCTGTCATGTCCTGCGTATAGAGCCGCAAGAAATCGTTCTGGTCCTTGCCCTTAGCGGCAGTGACGAGGTCGTTCCCATTTTCTACAGATTGTGCGCCGATTTCGCTTCGCAACCGCTCGAGAGCACCGCGATCCATGAGTTTCAGGGAGGGAAATGCGGCGCGAACCATGCTGCGTAGTGACGCTTCTTCGTCCAGTGAAAGCAAAAGATGGAGCAAGGAAATCCTTGGGTGACCATCTTGGAGGGAAGCCAGCAACCAGGCCTCACGACCTGCGGTCAGCACGTTCTGGGAAAGCGCCAGAGCCTCGCCGTCTCCTACTGCCGCCTCATCAAGCGCGCGGTCGATCTCGGCGTGAAATTTGTCGAGAGGTATCTGAAGTTGCTTGAGAATGTCAGCATGGCTGCCAGTTTCCACAACTGCACACAACCAGTGAGAAATATCTACAAACTGGTGTCCACGCCTCGCTGCGATGGATGCAGCCTCCTCCAGGGAGACACGCAGCTCAGGCTCAAGCGCTTCCACCAGGCGATTGAGATCGATTTGCGACATGCAGCGAGCCTCCGGTTTGGATCATTCCACAACGTGACGTGGCATAGTTAGGTTGCTAAAACTATCTTGTCCAGCCAAAAGTTGCTTTTTTATTTGACGAGTTTAAAAGCAAGTCGCCACAATTATGCCTCATTTTCCATAAGTCTGGTTAGTGAATAACCTTACGTAACGGAAGTAACAGACACTTCACCAACACGCTTTATGAGGGATAAACTCGCTTTGGAACTCACAAAAGACATTGCTTCAATAGAATATCTTGGTGACTGCGGAGAAAATATTCGCACAAACCAAAGAACACGTGAACTATATTATAAAATTAAGGATGAGCGTAACCAAGCAAGAGCTGAAGAACGTACTGTCTCACCACAAGAAGTTCTACGTGTTTCCAACAATTGGACCGTGGTCAGCAATCTCGGATTGCATATTATATATTCGGAAAGCCGCGATATCGAAATATTAGCATGGCTTGCTGAAGCAGAACTACGTTTGAAAGGCTTTCCCGGGCTGCGAGAAGTTTACCGCGTTACACATGATATATTTTACAACCAGTGGGATTCAATTCACTCGATCAGCGACGAAGATGACGACGAAAGATTTGCACCCTTTGCTGGCTTGAACGGCATTGGCAGCGAAGGAACACTCATCCAGCCGCTGCGTCTGAGCTCTCTCATTCCCGGTGGGAAATTTGGTGAAAACACGCTTTGGGATTTTCAGCTGGCGCAGCGATCGTCCGAAACGAAACGCAAGGAAGAGCTCTACAATGCGGCTTCCGAAGCGGGTGTGGCGGCCATGTCTGCGCATCTGGCCGACGTCAACGCCTGCCTCTCACTATTCGACGACATCACGTCGCTGCTGTCGCAGAAATGCGGGCCAAATGCACCTGCAAGCTCTAATATCCGGAATATTTTGATTGAGGTGGCAGCGGCGATCAGAGCACTCGGCGGGCGGGACGAGAGCCCCGCACAATCCGGGGAGATTGCACGGATAGCGAACGAGGGTAGCGACGTAGCACAGCCAACGGTTCAAAAAACAGTCGTAAAAAATCCAGAAGAAATCGCTTCGCGTGACGAAGCGTTTGAAACTCTTCTTGCAGTTGCGCGTTACTTCCGCCGGATGGAGCCGCATTCTCCAATCTCGCTGGCCATTGAAACGCTGGTTCGCAGGGGGCGCATGGATTTTTCAGAACTGCTCGCAGAGCTTTTACCCGAGGCGCAGGCACGCAACGCCGTGCTCACAGCGGCGGGTATCAAACCGAACGGCGAGAATACCGGAAAATAACGAAACTACGGGGGCATTTTCCCTCACTTTAGTCAGCAATGCCCCGGGGGCATCAAGGAGGTTTTAATGGCAAGTGTACACGAGAAGCTGGAACGGGTTCGCAAACCCCGCGTCCACATCAAATACGAAGTCGAAACCGAAGGTGCGATGGTCGTCAAGGAGCTTCCCTTTGTCGTTGGCGTTCTCGGTGATTTCTCGGGCAACCCGACGCAGCCTTTGAAGCCGTTTGGCGAACGCAAATTCGTTCAGATTGATCGAGACAATTTCGACGAGGTCATGCGCCGCATGACACCGGGGCTGAACATCGCGGTGCCCAACACCCTGCAGAATGACGGCACCGACATTCAGGTCAGCCTGAAGTTCGAGAGCATGGATGATTTTCTCCCGGCCTCAGTGGTGGATCAGGTTCCGGCTCTGAAATCCCTGCTCGATGCGCGCAACGAACTGCGTGACCTTCTGTCGAAGGCAGACCGTTCGGAAGACCTTGAGCGGCTCCTCGAAGATATCCTTCAGAACAAGACCGACCTCGGCAAGCTGGTGTCCGAGTTGAAAGAGAAAAATGGCGCTTCGCAATAATCTTGCGCGCAGAAATTCGTCTTTGAACGGCCCCGGCGCACGGGGCTTCACCTGTTCTAGCGGCCAAGATGCCGCATTTGGAAGGATTGAAAAATGAGCGCTGAGAGCCTGCTGAAGAATGAAGCACAGACAACAACCGAGCAGGATGGCGGTCTGCTGTCCAAGGTTGTCGCTGCCACACGCCAGACTGAACCGGACCGCGCCCAGAACCTGTTGCGCACGCTGACCGACCAGGCGCTGAAAGGAACGGTCAAATACGACCGCAACCTGACCGTCACGCTCAATCAGGCAATTGCCGAAATTGACAAGGCCATTTCAGGCCAGCTGGCCGCAATCATGCAATCGCCCGAATTTACGAAGCTCGAGGGCACGTGGCGCGGCCTCAACTATCTCGTCAAGAATTCCGAAACCAGCGTCAATCTCAAGATTCGCGTTCTCAATGCTTCGAAACGGGAATTGGGCCGCGATCTGGAGAAAGCCGTTGAATTCGACCAGTCTCGTCTGTTCAAATCCATCTACGAAGACGAGTTCGGAACCCCTGGCGGCGAGCCGATGGGTGCGATCATCGGTGACTATGAATTCGACAACTCGTTCGATGATGTCCAGCTTCTGCAGGGCGCTTCGTCAATTGCCGCGGCTGCATTTGCGCCGTTCATCTCGGCCGCAAGCCCACGTATGTTCGGCTTCGACGATTACCGCGATCTTGCACGCCCCCGCGATCTCGAAAAGATTTTCGACACGGTGGAATACGCAAAATGGCGTAGTTTCCGCGAGAGCGACGATTCCCGTTTCGTTACGCTTGCCCTGCCCCGCGTTCTTTCCAGAATGCCATATGGTCCGAAGACAAACCCGGTTGATGAGTTTGCCTATGACGAAACCAACGGTTCGCCAAATGGCGACCTGCCGCACGACCAGTATTGCTGGATGAATGCGGCCTATGTCATGGGCACGAAACTAACCGATGCTTTTGCCAAATATGGCTGGTGCACGGCCATTCGCGGGGCGGAAAATGGTGGCAAGGTCGAAAACCTGCCGATGCATGTCTTCTCCAGCGACGATGGCGACCTGGACCTGAAGTGCCCAACAGAAGTCGGCATTACCGACCGTCGTGACGCCGAGCTTGGCAAGTTGGGCTTCCTGCCGCTTTGCCACTACAAGAACACGGACTATGCCGTTTTCTTCGGTGCACAGACAGCGCACAAGCCGAGGCTCTACGATCGCCCGGAAGCAACCGCGAATGCCGCTGTTTCTGCCCGCCTGCCTTACATGATGGCGACATCGCGGTTCGCTCATTATCTGAAAGTGATGGGTCGCGACAAGATCGGTTCCTTCATGGAGGCTTCGGATTGCGAAGTCTGGCTAAACCGCTGGATTTCCAACTACGTGAACGCAAATGACGAAGCGGGCGAAGAATCGCGGGCAAAATATCCGCTGCGCGATGCCAAGGTCACGGTTCAGGAAATTCCTGGCAAGCCCGGCGCCTACAATGCCGTTGCCTGGATGCGTCCGTGGCTGCAGATGGAAGAGCTCACCACGTCTTTGCGCATGGTTGCTCGTATTCCAACCAAGAACTGATCAAGCGGAGGGGGCGTTCTGCCCCCTTCCCAGCCTTCTTGCCCGGAGCCCATTCATGCCGCAAAGGTCCGTTTCGGACATTCGCAGTCCGGCCGATCAGCTCATCGCTCTCATCGATGATGCGCTGAACCGGCAGGTCAATGCCATCCTCCACCATGCCGAGTTCAAGGCGATGGAAGCGAGATGGCGCGGCCTTGCGATGGTGGTGCGTGAAGCCAGCCGCAGCCCGGAGGTCAAGATCAAGCTCCTGAATGCCAGCTGGCGTGAACTTGCCCGCAGCATGGAAAGAGCCACCGATTTCGACCAGAGTCATCTTTTCGAGATTGTCTATAACCGCGAATTCGGAATGCCAGGTGGCGAACCCATCGGCATGATGGTTGGCGACTACAGTTTTTCACCCGACGATGTGGACGGCGTGGACGCCATCACCACGCTGTCGCAGATCGGCATGGTCGCAGCAGCGGCATTCTGCCCGTTCATTGCCGGCGCCGCACCATCCACCGTCGGGCTCGAAGATTTTTCGGAGCTTTCACGCGTCCATGATTTCTCTTGGCTGAAGCAGGAAAAATCCCGCCTTCGCTGGAATGCCCTGCGCGCCCGTGATGATAGCCGTTTCATCGGTCTCGTCGCTCCGCGTATCCTGCTGCGTTCTCCCCACAAGCCATTTTCACGCAGGCGCGAAGACCCGTTTCCCTTCAGAGAACATATTGGCGAAAAAGGGGACACGCTGCTGTGGGGCAACCCTGCTTTTGCCTTCGCGTCCGTCGTCATCAGAAATTTCATCGATTCAGGATGGTTCGCGGACATTCGCGGTGTGACGCAGGATGAAGTCGATGGCGGAATGCTGTCTTCCTCACAATTGCCGCCGCTGGATCTCGGCATCGAAAGCCAGGGCCTTTCTGCCCAGCCTCCGGTGGAAATGCAGCTGACCATGGGTCAGGAGCAGCAATTTTCGGATCTCGGCATCGTGCCGGTATCGACGACCTATCTTTCGAGCATGGCGATTTTCAACGCCAATCAGTCGCTTCACGCGCCCGGCCACTATTCCAAGGAAAGCGCCCGTCAGAACGCACGTCTGGCGGCCATGCTCCAATATGTGCTCTGCGCTGCGCGCTTCTCGCATTACCTCAAGGTCATCATGCGCGATGACATAGGCCAGCTGAGCGACGCCTTGACCATCGAACGGAAGCTGGAGACCTGGCTGTCATCCTATACCCTCGGCAACGACGACGCCGACGCTGCGCTTCGCACGCGCTACCCGCTGCGTTCTGCCGGTATCAAAGTCTACGAGATACCCGGCAAACCTGGAAGTTTCTCCTGTACCGTCCGGCTGCAACCGCATTTCCAGCTGGATGATGTCTCCACCAGCTTTCACCTCATCGCCGAAACGACGACACCGACCGCATCGACTGCACGGTCGGCGGAGCCACAAAGGATACCCGCATGACACTCCGAGACAATGTTGCCCGCCTGCTCGACGATGACCGCTTGGATGATGCCATCGGCGAAGCGAAAGATCAGGTGAAGAAAAATCCCTCCGAGAAGGAGGGGCGGTATCTCTACATCGACCTTCTGGTGCTGGCAGGTGATTTTGAGAAGGCGGACGCCCAGTGCAATGTCGCCTCGACATTCGCGCCGCAGGATGCCGTCGGCTTCTCGCTGTTCCGCCACCACCTGCGCGCCATGGCAGCGCGCAATGCGTGGTTCGAAACCGGTGCCGTTCCCGATTTTACACACGGTCCATCAGAACTCGACCAGCTTGCCATAAAGGCAAATATCGCCGCCCGCGATGGTGACGTGGAGGCAGCGCGCACAGCGCTTGCGGAGCTGGACGAGCGGCGCGCGGAAATCTCACTCTCAGTCAACAGTGGAGCGCCGGGATATATCCGCGATCTCGATGACCGGGTGCCCCATGCGCTCGAAGTGCTGACAAATGGCGGCAAATATCTCTGGATCGATTATGATCGCATAGAAAGCGTGGCGATAGAGCCCATGAGCCGACCACGCGACCTTGCATATCGGCAGGCGGAATTGACGCTTCGCGATGGTGCTATAGCCTCAGTCCTGCTGCCAGCGATCTATCATGGCAAAAACACCAGCACGCCTTTGCTGCTGGGGCGGGAAACGCTCTGGAGCGAGGACACAGCTCTGGTGACAGGTGCGGGACAGCGCTGCCTTCTGATCGGCGACGACCTTATGCCGTTCCATGAGATTTCCAGCATGGCGGCTGCAGCATCCAAGGTCGAAAGGCAGTCTGCCCTTGGTTGATCCGCTGGAACAATATCGCCCAAAGCAGAGAACCCTGGCCCGCTCGGTGCTCGACCGGCTGCTAGACGACGCGCCCGATATGGAAAACGATCCTCCTGCAAGCCTTTCGGATCAGGTTCGGGAAATGCGTGAGGTCATTCGCCGCGATCTGGAGTCCCTTCTCAACACGAGGCGTAATCCGGCAGGTCCACCCGCTATCCTCAAAGAGTTGACGGACGCGCTGGTGAGCTACGGCGTGGACGGCATTCTTTCGGCAAACCTCGTGACGGATGCATCCAAGGCGCGGCTGGCTCAGACGATAGAAAAACGCATCTCGATGTTTGAGACGCGCCTGTCGGATGTCAGCGTGACGATCATGAAAAATCGCACGGACGGCGACCGGGCATTGCGGATGCGCATCAATGCAAGCTTCCGTCTGCATGAGGGAATGCCACCCATCAGTTTCGAGTCGAAGATCGATCCATCGACGCAACGCTTCCTTGTGGAGGCAGGTCATGGCTGAAGGTTTCCTTGAGAAATACAATGACGAACTTTTCGCACTGAGAAAGCGTGCGTCCCGCTTTGCTTCCGCCTTCCCAAAGATTGCGGGCAGGCTGCGGATGACCGGAGATGTTGCCGACGATCCGCATGTCGAGCGATTGATACAGAGCTTTGCCTATTCCGCAGCCCGCGTTCGCCAGAAACTGGACGACGAGTTTCCGGAGCTTTCCGACAGTCTGCTCGAAACGCTCTATCCTCATTATCTCGCGCCCCTGCCCTCGATGAGCGTTGTGCATTTCGCGCCGAGCCCGGCTCTGGCAACTGTCCAGACCCTGCCAAGGCACAGCGAAATTATCGCAGAGCCTATCGGTGGAGAAAGCTGCCGGTTTCGAACCACGCAGCATGTAGAGATCGTCCCGCTGGCCATTTCAGCGGCTGCACTTGCAAGCCAGCCAATCGATGCGCCTTTTTCACCCACGTCGGCGGGTGCTGCCTCCTGCCTTCGACTGTCGCTGCGTACGACCTCACCCCGCCCCACAAGTTTTAGTGAGATGGGCCTGAACGCGCTGCAGGTTTTCATTTCATCGGGATGGCAGCAGGCAACAGCTTTGCATGAATTGCTGACCAATCACTGCATCAGCATCGCGCTCGCGCAACATTCCGAAGACCGTAATGCGGTGTTTCTCCCGCCCTCCTGCCTAAAGCCGTCCGGTTTTTCGAAGGAGGAGGCGATGTTGCCCTACCCCGCCAACAGCTTCGACGGGTACCGGTTGCTGACGGAGTTCTTTGCCCTTCCGCAGAAGTTTCTCAGTTTTGAAATCGGCGGCCTGGAGAAGTGGACAGGTGGCGATTGCGAACTTTACATCTATCTGGACGCTGCGGATTCGCGTCTGGAGCGGATGGTCTCGGCAAATGATTTGGTCCTTAACGCGTCTCCGGTCATCAACCTCTTCAAACAGAGCTGCGAGCCGCTGAGCCTTGATGGGACGCGCACCGAGTATCGCTTGCTGCCCGATGCGAGACGGCAGCGCACCCGCGAAATCTACGGCGTCGAGAATGTCCAGCTGACCACCCGCTCCGGCCAGATCGAGAAGACGTCACCCTTCTTCGGTCGCACCCAGCGCAGCAACGGCTCCAACGTCTTTTGGCAGACCTATCGCCGCTTCGATGATGATGACGGCTCCTCCGACACCGACATTGCCTTTATCGATCAGCAGCGCGGTCCACTCGGCCCACTCGACGTTGTCGCAAGCGTCGATACGCTTTGCATCAACCGCGAACTGCCGAGCCAGCTTCCATTCGGGGGCGGGCATCCCTTCCTCCAGCTTTCCTCGGGCAACGAAGCTGTTGGCTCCCTCCAGGCGCTTATGCCACCGACGCCCGCTGTGCGGATGAATGAACGTTCCGCGCGGGAATGGCGGTTGGTTTCGCATTTGCTGCTCAACCACCTCTCCCTCTTCGACAATGGTGGCGCGCCGCTGAAAGATATCCTCTCGCTCTACGCATTTCGCGACACGCCGGAAACGCGGCAACTGGTGGAAGCCATAACATCGGTTGAAGCACGCAACTCCCATGCGAGAATTGGTTCTGCCATGGTTCCCGGAACCGATATTACGCTGGAGTTCGACCCGGCAATGATCGACCGGCCCGCGGCCTATATCTTCGCCAGCGTTCTCAACCATTTCTTCGGGCTCTACACCTCGATCAACAGCTTCACCCGCCTGACCGCAACCATGCGCGGCCATTCCGAACCTCTCGCCAGTTGGCCTGCCCGTGCGGCAGACCGGCCTCTGCTGTAGGAGGCCGCCGATGCAGCGTGAGGCGATTGATATGGAAAAACAGCAGGCGGAGCGTCTGGCGAGCGATCCGGGCAGTTTCGAGCCCACCACGGCCTTTCGGGTTGCGCAGCATTTGGCATCCCATGATGAGCTGACCATCGGCTCGCACAATGGCGCTCGCCCGACTCCGATTGCCATTAGCGGGTACAGGACCAGAAACGGGGCGCTTGAGCTACGGTCTGCCTTCGCGCCAATCGTCGGCCCGCTTGGCTCTTTGCCCCCAAGCTATTCCGAGTTGCAACAGCGTGAAGAGCGAAACCGATCGAGGGCGCTGACAAGCTTCTTCAACCTGTTTGCCGCCCGCTTCAGCGAACTCTTTGTGTCAGCAACAGAAAAATACCGGTTGGCCCGGGGTCTTCGCTGGACCCAGACCCGCGAAAACAACGCCTTTCGCAATACCCTGCTTTCACTCACAGGTTTCGGGACCGGGGGGCTGGCGGAGAAAGCTGGCGTCAGGGAAGATGTTCTCCTGCGCTTCAGCGGGCTGCTGGCCAACCGCAACCGCAATGCAACGGCATTGACATCGATGCTACAGGAATTCACCGGCCTGCCTGTCACGGTCGAGCAATTCTGCAAACGCTGGGTACCTTTGCCGGTGCACGAGCAAAGTCAGCTCGGCCAGCCCGGTGGCCTGCTCCTTGGCCGGAATGTGACAGCCGGTAGCGCCGTAGAGGATTTCAGCACCCGGTTTCGCATCGTCCTCGGCCCTGTCGGTTATGCCGACTATCTGGCGCTCACACCGGGCTCGAAACGTCTGGCGGAAATCTTTGCCGCAACGCGCCTCTTTGTCGGCAGCGGCTTCAATTTCGACGTTCAGGTCATCCTGCGAAAAGAAGACATTCCCTTTTGTCGGCTGGGGCAGGACGAATCTCCAGCGCGGCTGGGATGGAACAGCTGGGCGCGCGTGGCCCCCGCCGCGAGGGACAGCATGGACGCAATCGTGACCGAGCGCGAAGGCTCGGCGGTTTCGACGTGAGGGCGGCATCATGAAACTTGTGCTGAAGGACACACAAACAAACGGTGGAGCAAAGCCCACCCAGTGGACCCTCGAACAGGGAAGCCGCGTTATCGGCCGTTCAACCGACAGCGACTGGCAGGTGAATGATGACGCGCGGCGGGTTTCCAAGCAGCACTGCACCATTACCAAGGACCGTGCCGGTTTCTTCATCGTGGACCGCAGTGCCAACGGCACGCAAGTGGACGGAAGGCTTCTACTGGAAGGAGAAACCACCCGCCTTCAAAGCGGCTCCAGGATAGGCATCGGCACCCGCACCTTCGAAGTTATCATCACCGGTGAGGCCGAGGTGGATTTCGGCGATCCCGACCCGTCGCTTCGCATCAGCGATGAAACGATGACGATCTCAGCAATCCTCTCGGATATTGCACCCGGAGGCAGATCCTCTCGCGGACCGGTCGCCGCTGGTGCGTCCAATGACGATTGGCCTACGGCTACTCCCAGCCAGTCGGGCAAAAAGGCAAAGACAATTTCCCGAAATGTGGACGTTGGCTGGAATGAACCGCCCTCCACCGATGGCATCGGCACCGTCCTTCCGAACGACTGGAACGAGGAGCCGGTAGAGAGCAGCAAGCACGAACATACCGACGCGATGAATATCCCCGTGCTGGTGTCTCGCCCGGCAAGGAAGCCGCCAGTCGAGGACTTCGATGCGGTCTTCACAAGTCCGACCGAGGCCCCGCAAGAGGCACCGGAGGCCTTTGTCAGCGCGGCGGCCCATGATCCGCTCGACGACCTGTTGCTTCAGCTGGAAAAGGAAGCGGCGGAATGCCTCGCCGTTCTCGATATAGACAGTGCAGCTTTGGGAAGCGAGCCCGGCGCAACAAGCGACAGGGCACGTCTTGAGAATATCATCCGCCAACAGCGACTTCTTGCGTCATCGCTTGAAACCCTGATCCGCACCTGCACGCAGAGGCTTGAGCCCAGACTGATCGAAGCGAGGGCCGATGCGCAGAACGACTGGCGAAGCAAGATCGCCCGCAGGGAATGGCGCCAGGTGGTTTCAAGGACCGATTACTGGTCGACATTCAAAAGCCAATTCGACGTGGAGGGCCGACAATTATCGGTCCGCGAGTTTCTTCAACAGGCAGCGCGCGGAGACGCCGCACCGGACGAAGCAACCAGTGCACGCAACATAGACACCAAGGGGGTAAGCAACCAAGATGAGGCATGAAAACCGTGTCGCCTGGAGCGAAGGCATGTTCCTTCGTGTCCAACATTTTCAGCAGTCGGACCGCTGGACGGAACGACTTGTGCGCAATACGACGCGCAATCTCTCGCCATACCCCTGGGGTGTCGCGGAAATCGGGATAGACCGAAGCGCGCTCGCAATCGGGCAATTCGCCCTGTCAAACCTGCGCGGCATCCTGCCGGATGGGACGCCCTTCGAGGCCCCTGAGGACACAGATCTGCCGCCGCCGCTGGATCTGGATGAGAGCGTCAAGAACGCGATTGTCTACCTCGCTCTCCCGGCCCGCCAACCGGGCAAGGCCGACATGTCTGCAAGCGGCAAGGCCGAGGTCAACAGCGTTCGGGTGGTCGCCACCACCTATGAGGCGACCGATGCCAATGTCGATACGGACTTCGTCGCACCCATCGAGGTTGGTCGCTTGAGCCTGAAGTTTCTGAAAACGGGCGATGATCTTTCCGGATATGATCTCATAGGCCTGGCTCGGGTGGTTGAAGTGCGGTCTGATCGCGCCGTCATCCTCGATCCGGACTTCATACCACCGTCGCTCAACTGCGCTGCATCTTCACGGTTAAGCGAACTCCTGACCGAACTGCTTGGTATCGTCAGGCACAGGGCTCAGGCGATTTCAGAGCGTATCGGTGATCCGACAATTCGCGGAACGGCGGAGGTGGGCGACTACTTCCTTCTACAGATTCTCAACCGTGCCGATCCGCTGCTCTCCCATCTGTCCGCCAACGCCACCCGTTTTCACCCTATCCGGTTTTACGAGGAGTGCATCCAGCTGGCGGGCGAGCTTGCGACATTCACCACCGAGCGCAAGCGTGCCACCGATTTCCCGCCCTATCGCCATGACGATCTGAAAGCCAGTTTCGCAGCGGTATTCGATGACCTGCGCACCTCGCTATCTGCCGTTCTGGAACAGGCCGCGGTGGCAATCGAGCTTGTGGAGCGCCGCCATGGTGTGCGCGTGGGCACCATCAACGACCGCACCCTTTTGCGCGATGCAGGTTTCGTTCTGGCCGTTCGGGCAGATATGTCTGCCGAGGATATCCGCCGCAGGCTGCCAGCGCAGATCAAGATCGGTCCGGTGGAGAGGATTTCGGAACTGGTCAATGTTGCACTTCCGGGCATACCGGTGCGTTCACTCCCGGTTCTTCCGCGCCAGCTGCCCTATCGTTCCGGCACGATATATTTCGAAATCGATACCAAGACACCTCTCTGGAAGCAGCTCGAAACCTCCGGCGCAATCGCGCTGCATCTCGCCGGTGAGTTTCCCGGCCTTGAGATGGAAATGTGGGCATTACGCGAATGAGCAATGACACGCCCTCTTCATGGCAGGATCTCCCGACGGTGGTGGAAATCACCGATGAGAGCCGCAAACGAAACCAGAATGCCCGCAATATGGCGGCGATACTGGATGATATCATCGACACCGACCAGACGTCGGGCCGCGAGCAGCGCGGCGATGGCGGGCTGCCAATCGACGCCCTGCTCTCGAACTTCCGGTTCGGTGGGGAAGAAGTGCCAACGCTGGTGCAGTCTGCTGCGCCGCTTCTAAACCTTGCCCATGTCCTGCGCTTCAGCGATGCCCAGCCTGATCCGGACCATTTGCGACGGGCCTGCATGGAGGCCATCACCCGCTACGAGCGGGATCTCGGTTCCGCCCGCATCAGCCCGGAACGTGCGAGAGCCGCGCATTACGTGGTGTGCGCGACCGTTGATGACGTCATACTGAGCAAGCCTTGGGGTGTGCGTGCCGGATGGGCGAGATCCGGCCTCGTCTCCACCTTCCACAATGACGTAACCGGCGGCGACAGGGTCTTCGATATTCTCGACCACTTTCACCAGTCGCCGGGAGCAAACAAGGATCTGTTGCTCCTCATCTATCTTTGCCTGTCTCTGGCATTCGAGGGTCGAACACGGGTATCCGCCAAGGGCGCTCTTGAACTATCCCGCATCCGCGACAGCCTCTACAAGACGTTGATCGGCCAATATGGCGTCTTCGAGCGCGAACTTTCTCCGCACTGGAAGGGCGTCGAGGCGCGGCATACGCCGCTGCGCACCATGGCTGCCCTTTGGACGCTCCTGTCGCTGATCGCTCTCGCCTTTGCCTTCGGCTATCTGTTCTTCACTCTGACGCTCAACAACGCATCCGACGCGACGTTCGAGCGCCTTGCGTCGCTACCGCCCAACGAAACGCCAAGCGTGCTCATCGCAGCGCCACCACCACCGCCGCCGGGAGAACCGGTTGTGGAGCAAAAGCCCGTTGTCGCGGCAGAACCACCCAGGCCGGTCGCCCCACCAAAACCGACGCGGCTCGACAATCTGCTGACGTTTCTTCAGCCGGAGGTACAGCGAAACCTCGTGACGCTCGCGAATGTGAATGGTCGCTTGCGCGTCAGGATCAACAATTCCGGTCTGTTTGAAGTTGGCAGTGCGCAGGTCAGCCCGCAATTTCGTGACCTGATTCAGCGCATCGGCGGCGCCTTGGCGGCTGAAAATTTCCGCGCGGTCGTCATCGGCTATACCGATAACATTCCCATCAAGACGGTCGAGTTCCCATCCAACTGGCACCTTTCCGAGGCGCGCGCCAAGGCAGTCGGCGATCTTCTGTCGATGTTCACCGGGCCGGAAGCCATCTTGACCGAAGGCCGTGCTGACAGCGATCCGATTGCTGACAACAGCACGCCTGAAGGGCGGGAAAAGAACCGTCGAACGGAAATCATGGTCCTGACGAATCCTGACGAGAAGCTCAGCGACGCGGGCATTCTAGCGCCCGCCGTAACAAACACGACCGGTCAGCCATCAGGAGAGACCCAGCAATGAACCCGCTGAGTTATTTTTACACGATCAGGTCCTATGTCGACAGCTACGCCTCGCTGATCGGAAGGCGTTTCATTTCGCTGCTGTGGGCGGTCGCGCTTTGCGTGGTAATCTGGTTCTACGGCTACCTCGTCAGCTTCGGCACCTTCAAACCCTTTGGAACGACGCAGGCGCGGCTGATTGCCATCGGCGTCATCCTCCTCATCTGGCTTGTCTATATTGCTGTCACCCTCTACCGGGCGCGCCGGCAGGACAAGGAACTTGTCGACAGCATCGAGCAGGAAGCACTGGTCAACCGCCAGGCCGAGGTTGGTGAAATCCAGACCCGGCTGAAAGAGGCGTTGGCGCTTCTACGTCGTGTGACCAAAAAACGCTTCTGCTATATTTACGACCTGCCATGGTACGTCATTTTCGGCGCTCCCGGCTCCGGCAAGACTACGGCGCTTACCAATTCCGGCCTGCAGTTCCCGCTTGGCGATGCTCTGGGAGAGAGCGCGGTCAAAGGAATTGGCGGCACCCGCAACTGCAATTGGTGGTTCACGGATGAGGCAATTCTCATTGATACCGCTGGCAGATACACCACGCAGGACGACCTCAACGGCGCATCCAAAGCGGGTTGGGAAGGATTTCTCAATCTCCTGCGCCGCTATCGTCGCTCCCAGCCGATCAACGGCGCGCTGGTCACGCTCTCAACGCCTGACCTTTTAAGTCGGGACCCGGAGGAACAGCGTCAGGAACTCCGGTCCATCCGCCAGCGCATGTCCGAACTGGATGAATATCTTCACGCACGCGTTCCTGTCTACGTTGTGCTGACAAAAGCCGATCTGCTCGATGGTTTCGTCGAGTTCTTCGACGGCTTCAACAAGACCGACCGCAATCAGGTCTGGGGCACGACTTTCAAGCTGGACGAAAGCTATTCCGCACAGGACCTGCCCCAACGCTTTCTCGAAGAATTCGAATTGCTGCAGCAGCGGGTCGATGCGATGCTCATCGAGCGACTGCAGCAGGAACAGAACGCCGAAATCCGCGGCCGCATCTTCCGCTTCCCGGCCGAACTGGCGAAGCTGAAAGACAGGCTTTACGAGGCGCTGACCGAACTTTGCGCAAGTTCGCAGCTTGTCGAAGCGCCTCTGCTGCGCGGTGTCTATCTGGCCTCCGGCACACAGGCAGAGGCCGGCAGCGCAGCACCGCGTGCGCGTCGCAGCTACTTCCTGACCCGCCTGTTCAAGGAAGTCATCTTCCCGGAAGCCGCCTTGGTCATGCGCGACAAACGCCTGTCCGGTCGCCAGCTTCTTGTTCGGCGCATAGCCTATGGCATGGCCGCCGTGCTGGTTGCCATCGTCTTTACCGGCTGGATATCGACCTATTTCTCCAACACGCAGGCGCTGGCCGAGGCAGACCGAAAGCTGAATGCATACCAGCAACTTGTGCAGGGAATACCCGTTCGAAACGTTTCGGACGCCGATTTCCTGCGCATTCTCCCCGCGCTCGATAATCTGCGCGACGTCAATTCCGGCTTTGAAAACGGCAGGATATGGAAGGTCGGGTTCGGGCTGGACCAGCAGGAGAAAATCGCGGGCAGACAACGCGATGCTTATCAACGTGCGCTGAACGCACTTCTGTTGCCTCGAATGATCGTGCAGCTGCAAAAACAGCTGGAAGACCAGAACGATGTTACCCGAACCTTCAACTCCCTGAAGCTTTACGGGATGCTGGGTGGTCTTGGTACGCTCGACCGGGATTTCCTGGCGGTACAATCACGCGACATGTTCGCATCGCTCTATCCAGGCGACGGCAGAGCGGCTGCCCGCGATGCGCTGAACCGGCACGTTCTCGCTCTTTCCAACGGGTTGCTGGCACCGATAGAGCTGGATGCACGGCTGATCGACAAGGCGCGCAGCACCATCCGCAATCAGGCAATCGGGACGCGCGCCTATGATATTCTTGCCGGTCTGCCGCAGTCACGCGGACTTGCCGAATGGGACCCGTCGGCGGCGTTCGGCGCCCTCGGTGCGCGTGCCGTGGAGCGCGAAAGCAAGGCGCCGATGGTGGATGGAATAGAGGGACTATTCACGGCGAATGGATATCGCAGTGTCGTTATTCCCCAGGTCGCCTACGCATCGCGCATTGCACTGTCCGAGGCGTGGGTGCGCGGCTCGGACGACGCCATGAAGGGTGCGACCGTCGAAACGGTGGCACAGGCCGCGCTGGAAATCTATTTCGACCGGTTCGAAAAACGCTGGAACGACCTTCTTTCGGATATTCGTATCAAGCCATCGCAAAGCCTGGGAGACGCGGTGGAGACAACGCGTATCCTGGCGAATGATCGCAACATCATTATAGAGGCGGCACGATCGATAGCCGAGGCAACGGATCTGCGCCCCAACGCCGGGGCAAGCCTGACGACACTGGCATCGACCTCAGACGGAGACGCCACGTCAGCCATACTTTCGGCAACGGTCGATGCTGCCGATCCATACGCCCGTTTGCGGGAAATGCTGGCGGACAAGGGCCCCGAGAAAGCTCAGACGCCTGCCAATGGGCAAGCGTCGGATGCGAGATCGGGATCACCCTCCGAGCAGTTGCTTGCCAACATCAAGACGCTTCACGAGCAGTTGGCCCGCTCCTCGACGACATCCGACGAGGTTGCCAAAGTCTTTGATGTTGACAGTCAGCTCACCAAGGCCAATCAGGACCTGCTGCAACAGGCCCGCCAGCTTCCGGGCCCGCTTGACGTGTGGATTGCGGGGCTTGCGGCTGATGTCGGATCGCTCGCGGTTAAATCCGCACGCAGCCGCATCGCAGACCTGTGGGTCGCCGAAGGCGCATCGCTTTGCTCCACCATCGTCTCCGGGCGTTACCCATTTGACCGGGCTTCACCGCGCGATGTGGCGATGGCAGATTTCACGCGCCTTTTTGGACCGACCGGGACGTTCCAGTCCTTCTTCAAGCAAAGAATGGAGCCTTTTGTCGACAAGACGACAACGCCATGGAGCTGGAAAGGCACCTTCGGGACTGCCGGTATTCCAAGCGATGCCATTGCGCAGTTCGAAAACGCCGACAAGATCTTCCGGGCATTTTTCCCGAATGGAAGCGAGGTTCCGGCGGTCTCGATCAACGTCAAGCCGGTGTCGCTCACCGATAGCTCCAGTGCAGTCATGCTGGAAATAGAGGGGGAACGCGTGGTCTATTATCACGGGCCGATCCAGGCAAAGTCGATAACCTGGCCGTCTGAAAGCAATTCCGCCAATCTTTCACGGATAGCGTTTCAACCGGGCGGATGGCAGCAGGCAAAAACGGAAAATGGCGACTGGTCGCCTTTCCGCCTGCTTGACGACGCGCAAATCCAAAATCAGTCGGGTGACTTGTTGCGGGCGAAGTTTGAAAATAGCGGGCAGAGCGCTGAGTTCGATATACAATTCGGATCGGTTCTAAACCCGTTCAAGCTCGATGCCCTGTCCAAATTTGCCTGCCCGGCTCAGTTCTGAAGCAGCGCAACCCGCACGCAGAAGGAGGGGATGATGACAAAAACCATGCACCGGCAGAGCAAAGCCGGATCGTGCCGCTAATGGCCAACCCAACGACAAATCCCGTAAAAACCGCGATCGAAAATGATCGCATCGGCTTTTACGGGAAAATTCCAAGCCACGGAGATTTTGTTTCCGAAGGGCTGGACCGTGAGCTACTAGAAGCTTTCGATACGTGGCTGCGATCCGGTATGCACGCCTGCGCGGATGTCTTTGCCGATCGCTGGAGCGCGGTTTTTTCAAATTCCCCTCCCTTGCGCTTCATCATCGAACGCGGCATCTGGGGCAGAAGTGCCTATGCGGGCGTCCTGCTGCCAAGCAAGGATCGGGTCGGGCGCAAATATCCTCTTATCGTGCTGGCGCAGCTGCCGGATTTTCGCCACCACCCACGAACGCTTTATCTTGACGATACGTGGTTCATGGCAGCCGAAGCTCTGGCGGAAACATCGATGACGCTCGACTTCGAGATGGCGCGCTTCACTTCGGCCATCAAGAGGTTGCGCATGCCAAAGCCAAGGGGTGAGGATGACGAGCTTGACGTTCGAGCGGTTCCCGTCACCACTCCAACGAGCCTTTGGTGGTATATAGACGCAGACAGCCGCCGTCCGCGCGGGATGAAATTCGAGGGCAAACCGGCGGCGACAGACTTCGTGAAGCTGTTTCGCGAACAGGTGGAGCCGGAAAAACCTCCGACACCTCAGAAAGCCGAGAACCCGACACGCAGCCGTGACGCCCGCCCAGCCCCCGAGGCAACCAGCCAAAAAGCGGCATCTGCTCCACAGCCCATCCCGGTTGAAAAGGTGAAACAGGGAGAGACCGTTTATAGCTATGCGACACACGCCGGAACACGCCTGACAACCAATGCCGATGCACTGTTTGTTTCTAAAGCGCCTGCCCTGTTTGCCATCGCGGACGGCGTGGGCGATGCGGCATCGGCTGTCGAGGCAGCCCGGCTGACAACCAATGCCTTGACGGAAATTGGTGACACCGACCGCGCGGAGATCATGACGCAGGACATCAGGGCCAAACTCGGCACCGTCAATAGCCTGCTGTTTTCGCGTCAATTCGCCACCGATCTTTCCAGGCCCATGGCAAGCGTCGTTGCCGCCGCGATTGTCGGGGAGACCATGAGTGTCGTCTGGTCTGGCGATGCCCGTGCCTACCTCATGCGCGATGGCACCATGCATCCGCTGACGCGTGACCACGTGACCGTCGGCATGAAGAAACAGCTGGCGCAGTGCATTGGCATATCGCAGCAATTCCGACCAGGCACTTTCTCCGACCAATGGAAGCATGATGACAGGCTGCTTTTGTGCAGTTACCCGCTGTTACAGGCACTGCAGGAGCGCGTCGTGGCCGAAATCTTGCAGGAAACACCACTCGGCGATTGTGCCAATGCGTTGATGCAGGAGGCACTGATCGAAAATGCCCGCGATAACATCAGTGCGATCGTCATAGGCACCAGGCTTGGATAGCGGCGACAAAGAGCAAGAGCTGGCCAGATGTTTTGCAACCTTGGTGGCAGCCATCGGTGCCTGCGAAAACCCAATGGACACGCTGGATCGCGTTCGTGACGCGCTGGATCGCAAGGCCGCGAAACTCGCCTCCCACCATCAAGGCTTCGTTGAAGGCAGCCTGTCTGTCGTCGCAGTGGCTTACGAGACGGGAAACACGCAGCTTCTTCAAGCGCGGCACCGCGACATCGACGCCGCCTATGCCATCAAGACGGTGCATCCGGAGCGTCGCCACGATGCCCACCTCATCCAGCAACTTCGTCGTGAAGCCGAGATTGGCCTGTCCCTGCGTCACCCTTTGCTGCAAGAGACCTGCGCCCTCATCCGCATGGCCGATGGAAGGCCCGGACTGTTGCAACCCTGGGCACCAATGACGCTCGGCTCGTGGCTTTCCGGCAACCGCATTGGGATATCACAGATATCAGCCTTGATCGCATCCTTGCTGCAAGCGGTGGGCGCGATGCACGCGAAAGGTCTCGTACATGGCGATGTCACAGCATCGAATATCCTGCTGCCCCACGGCAATCTCGACAGTCCGCGACTGGGCGACTTTGGAATTACCCTGAAAATAGGGGAAAAGCCGCTCGATGTGGGCGCGCGCTATGCGGGCTCTCCGGGATACGCCCCGCCTGAGCAGATGGCGGGAGGAGAAGCAGATCCACGTCATGATATCTATGCCATTGGAAAACTGGCAGAGCGTCTGCTCGTGGCCGCGGACCATGTGACTTCAGCACTGTCCAGATTTGTCGAAACCTGTACATTGCAGGATGCCGACAAACGGCCATCATCGGCAGAAGAGGCTGCAGGCCTCTTGAGGTAATGGCCGTGCGCATGGAACGCAGCGGCCTCACTTCCTGATGTCAGTTTGAGCTGCCCGGTTGCGGTGCTGCCGCAGTAGGAACGCTCTTCTGGAATACGGTGAGCAACTTGGCGGAGTCGACCAGCGGGGCGTTGCTGGCATAGAGAACGTCACCCTTCTGCATCTGGAACAGCTGCATCAAGGCAATGCTGGACGCGTCGCGCATGTTAACGTGGTAGATCACGGGGCGCATCGTCGCAGTCGTGCCACCCGATTTCAGGTCGGAAGCCGACGCAACCTGAACGACCTCATTGCGGAAGACATAGACGTTGCGCGCATCCGCACGGTCATCCAGAAGTCCACCGGCACGGCCCACCGCCTGTGCAAGCGTCATCTTGCCGGTTTCGAACTGGAATTCACCCGCACTCTTGAACGCGCCAAGCGCGGTGAAGCTCGACGCGTCGCCGTCGATCATGATCTGGTCATCTGGAGACAGGCGGATATTCTGCCGGTCTTCGCGCATGATCCGGTCAAGCGTCGCGGTGGCGCGCTGCGATCCGCGGACAACCGTCACACGTGCGGCACCCGGTGCGACAGTCGGCCCACCGGCCTGATTGATCGCGTCCAGAACACGCTCCTGACGCGCGGTCAGAGGAATTTTTCCGGGCGTTTCGACCGCACCGCTCAACATGACGGCGCTGGTCGGCTTGTCCACGACCGTCACCACGGCCTGTGGATTGACCGCCGAGCCCTTGAGCCCGCTGACGACCTGCGTCTGAAGGCCTTCCGGTGTGGAATCGACCACCCGCTGCTTGCCGATGAAAGGCAATGTCACGCTACCGCTCTGGTCGACCGTGAAGCGACCCAGATTGAGTGTCTTGCTCTGCGTCGAAGAGAACAGGCCGTCTTCGCCGGTATCGAGCACCGTGATATCGATTACGTCGCCGCGACGCAGGCGCTGGGAATTGTAACCCGTGTTGCGAAGCATGGTCAGACCGGGACCCGTGGTGCTTTCGATGGCAGATGGCGAAATGGATGCGGCAGGAGCATTGGCAAGCTCGACCACCCGGATTTTCTCGTTTGTCAGAGGGAAAGTAGCGGACCGGATATTACCGGAAGTCGGACCATCAGAGGGCTTCGCACAACCACTCAGCAAAGCCAAAAGAAGAACCGATACAACCTTCTTCATCCCAATCCCCATGAAAGAATCACCTACACGCAGGAATAGCATCAGGATGTTTCACGGCAATAAGTTTGAAGCTGAAAATTGAAAAATATCAGCTATATAAATTGGCCTGTGTGTCCAATAAGCAACCACTTACGTAAGGTGAACCGGAAATTTGCGCCGTCGTCATCGACCCTGCGGCGCGCGCAGCATCATTGGCAGTCGGCGTCATACCAGCGCGCTCTTACGGGTCCGCTTTGCGCGTGCCGGCAACTTGCTTGGTTTGCCAAATAGATAGCCCTGCGCCTGCGCGCAACCCTCATCCACGATCATGCGATATTGGCTGTCAGTCTCAATTCCCTCGGCGGTAACCGGCAGATCCAGACTTTTTCCAAGGCCAATGATCGCACGAACGATGGAGTGGGCGTTCTCATCTTGTTTCATCGCGGCGATGAAGCTGCGGTCGATCTTGATCTTGTCAAAAGGGAAACTGCGAAGATTGCTGAGGGAAGAATAGCCGGTTCCGAAATCGTCCATGACGATCGTTACCCCTAAGTTCTTCAATTGCCTCATGGTGGACAGGGTGACAGCCCTGTCCTTGAGCAGCGCCGCCTCCGTCATTTCCAGCTCCAGGCGCGTTGGATGCAACCCGGTTTTATCAAGTATTGCGCAGATTGTATGGGCAAGATTTGCCAGAGCGAACTGAACCGGAGATACATTGACGGCAACCTTTATATGCGGCTCCCACTGTGTCGCAGCCATGCAGGCTTCTTGCAGGATCCACTCGCCCAAAGCGATGATGACCCCGGTTTCCTCTGCGATCGGGATGAAAACATCGGGGGGTATCATCCCGCGTGTTGGATGGCACCAGCGCACCAACGCCTCATAGCTTGCAATGTCTCCTGTGGAGACGGAGTGAACGGGTTGGTAAAGCAACTCCAGTTCGCGGCGGCCGATGGCCTGACGCAGATCGGACTCCAGCCTGCGACGTTCCTTCGTTTCCCTGTCCATCGCAGGATCGTAAAATGCAATCATGCCACGACCGCTCACCTTCGCCCTATACAGTGCCATATCGGCCGCGTGCATAAGGGTTTCGCTGTCTTTGCCGTTTGCTGGAAACTCTGCGATGCCAATCGTGACACCCACAGCCGTGGGATCACTCACATAGTCCATTTCCCTGCGGAACACAGACAATATATGCTCGCCGAGTTCTCGCACACTGCTTCCCGTGGTTCCAAACCGTGTCAGAATAACAAATTCGTCACCCCCGAGACGCGCAACCAGATCTCCGGTGCGTACCGCCTGCTGCAGAAATCGGGCGACATCTCTTAGCACCCGATCGCCCTCTGCGTGGCCGAAGAGATCATTGACGGCCTTGAAGCGGTCGAGATCGAGTGCGAGCAACGCAAACTGATCATCACTCTGGGCGTGCGCTATATGCTGCGCCAGACGGTCTTGAAACTGCGTACGGTTCGCCAGTCCGGTCAGAATATCGTACCTGGCGAGATATTCGATTTCCCGCTGCGCACGCCGCTTATCAGTCAGATCCCTGATAGCCATGACTTCGCAGGGGCGACCGCGATACTCGATCGTTCTCACCGCCAGTTCGAACGTCCGCGACCTGTCGCCGCGATTGGGAACGGCCTCAACGGCTGCGACACGCGGCATATGGGCAAGTTGCCCATCATCGGCGTCCATCAGATCAGCAGCGTTCTCGCCGATGAGTGTTGCCTCGCCTGTATCAAGCAGCTGTGCAAAGCGGGCATTCACTTCCACGATCCGGCCATCGCGCACGACGGCGAGGCCATCGAGCGTTGCGCCGACAAGCCCTTTAAGATCAACGAGATAGCGGTCGACAAAGGCCGCAACCGCCGTGATCGCAACAACCGTCAGGGTAACCGCAGTAATCGCACACATCAGAAACAGTCGGTCGAGACCGTCCATCTGCGGACCACTCAAGCTTGGGTCAGGGGCGAGCACCGTCGAAGACATGGCAGTAAAATGCAGTATCAACACACCGAGAATGGCTGGCAGTGCGGAGAGATGCACCTGTCTCCGGCCCCGCACGTGCATGAACAACTGGAAGGACGAGGAGAAGATCATCAAGGCAATCACCGTGCCGACGAGGATCGGTGTCATCCGATATTCGATTGTTGCCGCAACCTGCATGCCTGCCATTCCAAGGAAGTGCATGAGCCCGACGACAACAGTGAAAAGGCCACCGACGATGAGAGCCGAGCCTTTACCGCGCCAAAGAAACTGCAGACTGACCCAAAAACCGCCAACCGCCACCGCCGCCGACAGCGTCGTGTAGAAAAGATCGAAGCCGATGGGCATACTGCCTCGATAGGCAAGCATAGCGATGAAGTGCGTCGCCCAAATGCTTAGGCCAGACGCTAACGCCGCCGCGGTTATCCAATAAGGCCTGCGCTGAAGCGGGCTTTCGTCAGCTCGGAGCAATATCTGGAAGAACGAAAGCATTCCGATGAGGGCAATCAAAGCCGCCAATGCTATGACATATTGGTCATGCTGATTGGCGACGCATTCGAGAACGGCGAACACTGCAGGAAACCCTCCATCGGACAGCTATCGCAACATTAGCGCACACCATTTTAGATTTTACTAATTTATTTTTTTGATAGCTTTACGCGAAGAAACTCGCACAAGGCGAGTTTCAATATCGTGGTCGATTAACGGGCTAGAAATCGCACGTCAGATTTCGGGGCATCCACGCTCATTGGCGAACGTGATCGTGTCAGGGCCGCGGCGGGTAAAACCCTCTACAACCACGCGGCGCGGCGTTACCCTTACGATTTCCGGATCTCGCAGACCAGATGCGCGTGCGGCAGCACGGGCTTCACGCTCGCTGCAACCTCTTCTTGGAGGGCCGCGACGATCGAGTTCTCTGTCGCGGATGACGGGACGTACACCATCCCGACCAATTCTCAACTCCATATCCTGCGCCTTGGCAGGCGCGGTTACGGCAACGCCGGAGACGGCCATTGTAAAAGCAAGACCGGCAATTTGAATAACCTTAAGCATTCTACCTCCTCGGCGCTTGTCGCACCTTGTATTGTTCACGCCGGAGATAACGCGGATGTGAGGTCGTTGTTCCTTGACACCGTAAGTAAACGGCCCGGCGCTTTGGCCGGGCCGAGTATCAGGCCGCAGTTTCGGTGGTGAAAGCAGACTTGATCAGAGTCTTCGTGTAGTCCGCTGCGGGATTGTTGAAGACGGAGTCCGTTTCGCCTTCCTCGACAATCTTTCCATCCTTCATCACGATCACATAGTCAGAGATCGCCTTGATGACAGAAAGATCATGGCTGATGAAGACATAGGACAGCCCGTGGGCTTTCTGCAGGTCTCGCAACAGATCGATAACCTGCCCCTGAACGGAGCGATCCAGAGCAGATGTCGGCTCATCGAGAATGACGACATCTGGCTTGAGGATGATCGCGCGCGCAATTGCTATACGCTGCCGCTGGCCACCGGAAAATTCGTGCGGATAACGGTTGCGCGCCGCCGGGTCGAGACCGACCTCCTCGAGAGCCTCTATCGCCCGCTTGTCACGCTCCGCGCGGTTGAGTTCGGGCGCATGCACGAACAACCCCTCGGTGATGATCTCTCCCACCGTCTGGCGCGGTGACAGCGAGCCATAGGGGTCCTGAAACACCAGCTGAAGCTGACGACGCATCGGTCGCATGGCTTTGCGGTCCAGGCCGGAGATTTCTTTCTTGCCGAAAAACAGCCTGCCGCTCGAAGGCGTCAAGCGCAGCAATGCCCGCCCGAGGGTGGACTTGCCTGATCCGGATTCTCCGACGATGCCAATCGTCTGACCCTGACGCAGGGAGACATTCACACCATCGACGGCCCTGAAAACCGAGGCTTTCTTGAACAGACCGCCGGGTATCTCATAATCCACCGTCACATTCTGACCGGAAAGGACAAGCGGTGCTTCCGAGCCAACCGGAGGCTTGTGCCCGCTTGGCTCTGCATCCAGCAGCATCTTGGTGTAGTCGGCTTGCGGACGCTCGAAGATATCTTCTGTGCTACCGGTCTCAACCACCTCACCACGACGCATGACCGCAACACGGTCGGCGAAATGGCGCACGACGCCCAGATCATGGGTAATCAGGACGACCGCCATCCCGAAACGCTGCTGGAGCGATTTCAGCAGGTCGAGGATCTGCGCCTGAATCGTCACGTCGAGCGCCGTCGTCGGCTCGTCCGCAATGAGTAGATCGGGTTCGTTGGCCAGCGCCATGGCGATCATCACACGCTGGCGCTGCCCGCCGGACAGTTCGTGCGGATAGCTATCGATACGGCGTGCCGGATCAGGAATGCCGACAAGCTGCAACAACTCCATGACGCGCGTTCGCGCTTCCGCCTTGCTGCAGCCTCGGTGGTGGATGATGGGCTCGGCAATCTGCTTGCCGATTTTGTAGAGCGGATCAAGCGACGTCATCGGCTCCTGGAAGATCATGGTGATCTTGGCGCCTCTGATATCGTTGAGATCATCGACGGGCAGGCCGACGAGTTCACGTCCCCGGTACTTCGCGGAGCCACGGACCTGCCCGTTTGAAGCCAGCAGGCCCATAATTCCCATCATGGTCTGGCTTTTGCCGGAGCCGGATTCCCCGACCACGGCCAGGGCCTCACCCTTGCGTACGTCCAGATCGATGCCCTTGACGGCATTTACGATCCCGTCCGGCGTCGTAAAGTCGACCTTGAGATCACGCACCGACAGGATGTTTTCAGTTGTTTCACTCATGTCAACGATCCTTGGGATCAAGCGCATCACGCAGCCCGTCACCCACAAAGTTCAGAGAAAACAGCGTCATCACGAAGAAGACCGCCGGGAATATCAGCAACCATGGGGCCGACTGCATATTGTTGGCACCTTCCGAAATCAGCGCGCCCCAACTGGTCAAAGGCGCCTGAACACCAAGACCGAGGAAGGACAGGAAGCTTTCCAGAAGAATGACCTTCGGCACCACCACGGTCACGAAGACGACCACGGGGCCAATCGTGTTGGGAATGATGTGACGGCGGATGATCTGCCAGTCCGTCAAGCCCAGTGCCTGTGCGGCACCGACGAATTCACGGCGCTTGAGCGCAAGGGTCTGGCCACGAACGATACGCGCCATATCCAGCCATTCCACCGCCCCGATAACGAGGAAGATGAGAATGAAGCTTCGCCCGAAGAATACGACGAGGACAACGACGAGAAACACGAAGGGCAGCGAATAGAGGATTTCCACGAAACGCATCATCGCATTGTCGACACGCCCGCCGATGTAACCTGCGGTCGCGCCATAAACGACGCCGATGCCAAGCGACACGAGGCTGGCCAGCACGCCAACGGCAATCGATATCTGTCCGCCGAGCATGACGCGAACGAGAAGGTCGCGACCATTGCTATCGGTACCGAAGAAGAAATATTCGCGGTTCACATCGCCTTCTATTTTCAGCGTGCGACCTTCATCCTCCGTGGCGATGACCCGGGTGTTTTCGAACTCATTGGCGCGATCGAAATAGCGTGTCGTGCGCGGGTCCACTTCGGTGGCAGATGTCACCGTCGCGGTGAAAGTCTTGCCTTCAACGGCAAACTCCTTCAGCTCAACGCGGGCGCGACTCGCAACCCCCTCCATCACACCCTGAAGGCTCCCGACATCCGGACGGGCGTCAAGACTGGGCGGAACGGAGACATAGGATGAAAACACCTGATCATAGGTGTGACTGACGAATTGCGGCCCGAGAAACGAAAACAGCGTGATCAGCACAAGCATGATCGAACCAGCCATGGCCGCCTTGTTACGCCGAAAGCGCATGGTGGCCAGCTGGAAAAGGCTGCGGCTTTTAACCGATGTGGGAACGGCATTGGTGCCGGGGATATCAGTCATGTCTGACCCTCGGATCAAGAAGGCCGTAAAGAATATCGACCACAAGATTGAAAACGATGACGAACAGCGCGATGAGAACGACCGTTCCCATGACAAGCGTATAGTCACGATTAATGGCGCCCAGCACGAAATAGCGACCGACCCCTGGAATGGTGAAGATCGTTTCGATGACGGCAGAGCCGGTCAATAGCGCAGCGGCGCAGGGCGCAAGATAGGAAACGACCGGCAGCATCGCGGCACGCATGGCGTGGACGATGACGACGGTGCGCTTTGGCAACCCATAGGCTTTAGCGGTGCGAATATGATCCATCCGCAAGGCTTCGATCATCGAGCCGCGTGTGAGCCGCGCAATGACAGCGAGCTGCGGCAAGGCAAGGGCGATCATCGGCAGGAGCAGATACCGCATCGAGCCATCGCCCCAGCTCCCGGCAGGCAGAAGACCGAGCAGCACGGCGAAAATCAGCGTCAGCACCGGGGCGACGACAAAGTTAGGGACGGTCACGCCAACGGTCGAAACCGACATGAGGGAAAAGTCAAAGAGGCTGTTCTGCCTCAGCGCCGCGAAGGTGCCGGCCAGGACGCCGCCGATCAAAGCCAGAAGAAGCGCATAAAAGCCGAGTTCCAGCGAATAGGGCAGACCCTTGCCGATCAACTGTGCAACGGTGTTGTCCTTGTAGATATAGCTTGGCCCGAAATCGCCGGTCACGGCGTTTTTCATGTAAATCAGATACTGGCGCCACAACGGTTCATCCAGATGATAGGTTCTCATCAGGTTTTCCATCGTCTGTGGTGGCAAAGGCCGCTCCAGATTGAACGGACCACCCGGCGCAAACCGCATCAGAAAAAATGAAATCGTGACGACGATGAACAACGTCGGCACGGCGCTCGCCAAACGGCGCAGAATGAAAGAGATCATAAGTTTTAGGCTCCGGGCATGGCACGGTGGCTAAATCGCAAAACGAGGTCTTTTTGCATCGCAAGCTTAGCCCGTTCTACGGATGAAGTCGCGCAAAAGCTGGAAGCCCTTGCGCGACAGATCTAGAACCACCGTGGCAGCACTGCTTATTCGGATACGCTCAGGAAGCGGCTGAGATGCTCGTTATTGGCGTTATCCACCCAACCCTTGACGCGGTTGGACACGAGCCAAAGATCAGCCTGCGTGAGGAACGGTGCAACCGGCTGCTCCTTCATCAGGATCGTTTCGGCCTGATGCAGGATTTTGTTGCGAGCAGCGGCGTCCTTCTCTTCGTAAGACTTTTTCATCAGGGCATCAAATTCAGGATTGTTGAATTTGGCGTAGTTGAATGTCGTGTTGGACGAGACGGACAGAGCAAGGAAGTTTTCTGCGTCCGCATAGTCGGCAACCCAACCAGCGCGGGCCACATTGAACTTGCCGCCTTCCTGAAGGTAACCGTAGTGCGAGGCAACGTCGAGGTTCACAAGCGATACATTGGCGCCGAACGTTGTCTTCCACATGTCGGCAATCGCTGTCGCAACACGCTCGTGGTTCGGGTTGGTGTTATAGCGAATTTCGATGGACAGCGGCTTGCCGCCTTCACCGTAACCGGCTTCCTTCATAAGCTTAAGCGCTTCGTCTTCACGATCCAGCTGGGAAAGCGTCGCGAAGTCAGCCTTGGCAGGCTCGCCATAGCTGCCCATTCCGGGCGGAACCATGGAGTAAGACGGAAGCTGCGAGCCGCTGTAGATTTCCTTGGCCAGGAAGTCGCGGTCCACAGCCATGGAAAGAGCGCGACGAACGCGAACGTCGTTATATGGCGCTTCGCGTGTATCGAAGGTGTAGTAATAGGTCGCAAGTGTTGGAGACACGTGCACCTGATCCCCGTAGGACTTGCGCAGACGATCCAACTGGTCGGCCGAGAAGTTGTATGCGAGGTCCATCTCCTTGGCTTCGAAACGACGAACGGACGCAGCCTGATCGTCGATCGGGTAGAAAATCACCTTGTCGATCTTGGTGTTCGCAGCATCCCAGTGATTTGGGTTCTTGACAACAGTCAGGCTGTCATTGGGAACATGCGCCTGAAGAGTGTAAGCGCCGTTCGAAACCATGATGCCCGGCTTAACGAAGTCCGCCCCGTTCTTCTCAACACTCGCCTTGGAAACCGGAAGCGCGGTCTGGTGCGCTAGCAGTTCGAGGAAGAATGGAGTCGGACGCTCCAAAGTGATTTCAAGCGTCTTGGCATCAACGGCCTTTACACCCAGCTCTTCAAGCTTGGCTTCGCCCTTGTTGATCTTTTCAGCGTTCTTGATGGGATAAAGAATATTCGCGTATTTTGCAGCGGTCTTAGGGTCTTCGACGCGGCGGTAGGAGAATACGAAATCCTCAGCCGTAACAGGCGAACCATCCGACCACTTCGCGTTTTGGCGAAGCTTGAATGTGTAAACCGTGCCGTCATCAGACAAGGTCCAGCTTTCTGCTGCGCCGGGCGTGATCTTACCGTCGGCGCTGTAAATCGTGAGACCTTCGTAAAGATCCTTTACAATAAACGCTTCGATGTCGATCGACGTCTGGGCCTGATCGAGGGTTTGCGGCTCTCCTGCGTTGCCCCGATGCAGAACTGTTTCTGCCAGAGCAGAACTTGCGCCAATCAGTAGCGAGCCAAGCAGGAGTGCGGCGCGCGTTGTTGTTTTTATAGAATTCATTTTTTTAATTTCCCCATAAAGTGTGAGAACGCGCAAACAAGGACAAAACGGGCCAAGGCGCAACCCCAATATTTATCGGTTGGAAAAAATGGACGGGATTTGCGCCGGATGATTGTGGAAAACTTGTGACAATGAGCACGACGCCAATCTTTCGTTTCCGGGAAAAATGAAATAAAACGAAAGTTCGCATCATCGCCCGGGCAGAGCCTCATGTTTTTCACACCCCGCCAAGTTGAGATCATCGAACTCGCAAAGTCTGAAGGAAAGGTCATTGTCGAGGATCTGGCAAACAGGTTTTCCGTGACGTCCCAGACGATTCGCAAGGATTTGAACGACCTTTGCGAAGCACGGGCGCTGACCCGTATTCATGGCGGAGCGATATTTCCAAGCAGCACCGAGAACGTCCGCTATGAGGCCCGCAGATCGATTGCTGCCAGCGAAAAACAGGCCATCGGGCGCGCCGCCGCTGCCCTCATTCCAAACAACACATCACTTTTTATCAATATCGGCACCACGACGGAAGCCGTTGGCGAGGCGTTGCTGGACCATCACGAACTAATGGTCATCACCAATAATATCAACGTCGCCAACCGGTTACGCATTTATCCTGGCATCGAAGTGGTGATTGCAGGCGGCGTCGTGCGCGGCTCGGATGGTGGCATTGTCGGGGAAGCGGCCGTGGACTTTATCCGGCAGTTCAAGGTGGATTACGCCGTCATCGGCGTCTCGGCCATCGACAGGGACGGCGCCTTGCTAGACTATGACTTTCGTGAGGTGAAAGTCGCGCAAGCCATCATCGCCAATGCACGTCACGTGATTCTGGTTTCAGATTCCAGCAAGTTCGACCGGACCGCGCCTGTTCGCATCGGCCATATCTCCCAGGTACACACCTTCATCACCGACAGTTGCCCGCTTCAGCCAGTCAGGGTGATCTGCAAGGAAAACGGGGTGAAACTGATCGAAACCGGTGCGGGCAACGTAGAGAAATAACGGCCCGAACATTCGTTTGACATTCACTTTGTTTTCATTTTAACTCGCCTGAATTTCGAATTCCAAAGAATAAGCGGCAGAATGTCGCGCCAGGGAGAGTGTCAGTGAACGAGCAGGCGGTCCGCGATATTTTCGTGATCGGTGGCGGGATCAACGGGTGCGGCATCGCGCGCGACGCTGCTGGCCGAGGCTATTCGGTCACTCTTGCCGAAATGAACGATTTCGCATCGGGCACATCTTCAGGCGCAACAAAGCTCATTCACGGCGGCCTTCGCTACCTCGAACATTATGAGTTCCGGCTGGTGCGCGAAGCGTTGATGGAGCGCGAAGTGCTCTGGGCCATGGCTCCGCACATCATCTGGCCAATGCGGTTTGTTCTGCCATTCCACAAGGGCGGAGTGCGCCCGGCCTGGCTGATAAGGCTCGGGCTGTTCCTTTATGATCATCTTGGCGGTCGCAAACTGCTGCCCGCTACCAAGTCGCTCGACATGCGGCGCGATCCAGCAGGAAAGCCCCTGAAGCCGATCTTCACCAAGGCATTTGAATATTCGGATGGCTGGGTGGATGATGCACGTCTCGTCGTGCTGAACGCCCGGGATGCAGCAGATCGCGGCGCCGACATCATGAGCCGTGCTAAGGTCGTATCCGTTCGTCGGGAAGACGGCGTGTGGAAAGTCGATGTGAAGGAAGCCGCCACCGGCATCGTTAAAACCGTTCACGCCAGAATGCTGATCAATGCATCCGGCCCGTGGGTGGATAATGTTCTTTCCAACGCGGCGGGCAAGAATCAGGTTCACAATGTACGGCTCGTTCAGGGCAGCCACATCATCGTGAAAAAGAAGTTCGACGATGTCAGGGCCTATTTCTTCCAGAATCCTGACAACCGCATCATTTTCGCCATTCCCTATGAGACGGACTTCACGCTGATCGGCACGACAGACCGGGACTATGATGGTGACCCATCGCAGGTGAAAATCAGCGACGAGGAAACACAATATCTTTGCAACGCGGCCAGCGAATATTTCGCCGAACCGGTCACAAAGGATGATATTGTCTGGACCTATTCTGCAGTGCGCCCGCTCTATGATGACGGCGCCTCCAAGGCGCAGGAAGCTACGCGTGACTATGTCTTGAAGCTTGAGAGCAAGGATGGCGAAGCGCCATTGCTGAATGTTTTCGGGGGCAAGCTGACAACATATCGCCGATTGGCGGAACACGCGTTGGAAAAGATCGGTGAGGCGATTGGCGGTAAAGGCACGCCATGGACGGGAAAAAGCTCGCTTCCAGGCGGTGATTTCGCGGCCACCGGTTACGAAGCCGAGGTGAGGAAACTCACCACAAAGTATAGCTTTCTATCTGAACGTCAGGCGCGCAGACTGGTGCGTCTCTATGGTACGAAAGCATATGCCATTCTGGGCGATGCGAAAAGCATGGAGGCACTCGGCCAGCATTTCGGCGGCGATCTCTATGAGCGCGAAGTCGAATGGCTGATGCGTCAGGAATGGGCCAGAACGAGCGACGACGTGTTGTGGCGCAGAACGAAGCAGGGCCTGCATTTTTCCAAGGAAGAAGCAGCCGCGCTGAACGACTATATGGCGGCGATTGCCGTCTGACGGATGCCCGCAGGGGCACAAAACACTGACATTGAAGCAGAATCTTGCAGGTTGGGAGGCCTCGGGACGGCATGCTGGAATTACGCAATATCGCCAAGATGGTGGGTGGTGAGTACCACATCTACCCCACCAATCTGACCCTCAAGCGGGGCACGCTCAACGTGCTGCTAGGGCCAACTCTTTCTGGAAAAACATCACTGATGCGGCTTATGGCCGGTCTGGACAAACCGACCGAAGGACAACTGCTGTTCGATGGCACGGATGTGACGGGCAAGCGCGTGCAGGACCGCAGCGTGGCCATGGTCTACCAGCAATTCATCAATTACCCGGCGCTCACCGTTTACGAGAACATCGCCTCCCCGATGCGCATTGCCAAGAAAGACGCAGCCACCATCGACCGCGAAGTGCGGAGGGCTGCGGATCTGCTTCGGCTGACACCTTACCTTGATCGCACCCCGCTCAACCTTTCCGGTGGCCAGCAGCAGCGCACGGCGCTCGCCCGCGCCATCGTCAAGAATGCAAGTCTGGTGCTGCTGGATGAGCCGCTGGCCAATCTGGATTACAAGCTGCGCGAAGAGCTTCGCGAGGAATTGCCGAAGATTTTTGCCCTTTCCGGCGCGATCTTTGTCTATGCGACCACGGAGCCATCGGAAGCCCTGCTTCTGGGCGGCAATACCGCGACGCTGGATCAGGGCCGGATCACGCAATATGGCAGTACGATCGAGCTCTACCGCAACCCGGTCGATCTGATTTCCGCCCGCACCTTTGCCGATCCGCCGCTCAACATCATCGAACTCACCCGCTCCGGCGCCTCGTTCCTCAATGACGGCAAACCCGTTTTTGACGTCCCCGCCCATCTTGCCGGTATTGCGGATGGCCCCGTGACCGTGGCCTTCCATCCGCATCACCTCTATCCCATGCCTGTGCATGACGGTGCGGTCAGGCTTTCTGCGAAGACGCTGATTTCCGAAATCGCCGGTTCCGAAAGCTTTGTGCATGTCGATTTTGCCGGCAATCGCTGGGTCATGCTGACGCGCGGCATTCTGGATATCGAGCCGGACAGGCAGATCGACATCTATCTCGACACCCGCCATCTGATGGCGTTCGACGCGAATGGCCGCTCGCTTGGCGCCCCTCAACAAGCAGCCGCGTGAGGAGAAGAGACCATGGCACGCATCAGTCTCGATCATATCCGCCACGCCTACAACGCCAAGGCACGGGCAGCCAATGATTACGCCCTCAAGGAAGTTGACCATGAGTGGAGCGATGGCGGTGCCTACGCGCTGCTCGGCCCCTCCGGTTGCGGCAAGACAACCCTTCTCAACATTATCTCAGGCCTGATCCATCCATCCGATGGTCGCATTCTGTTCGATGGCAAAGACGTCACCAATCTACCCACCGAACAGCGCAATATTGCACAGGTGTTCCAGTTCCCGGTCATTTACGACACCATGACCGTCTACGACAATCTGGCCTTTCCCCTGCGCAATCGCGGCGTGGCCGAAACCGATGTCGGTCGTCGCGTGAACGAGATCCTCGAAATGATCGATCTCAAGGATATGGCGACCCGCCGCGCCAATCGGCTTACGGCCGACCAGAAGCAGAAAATATCGCTGGGGCGCGGCCTTGTGCGCGATGACGTGAACGCCATCCTGTTCGACGAGCCATTGACCGTCATCGACCCGCATATGAAATGGGTTCTGCGTTCGCAATTGAAGCGGCTTCACAAGCAGTTCGGCTTTACGATGGTCTATGTCACGCATGACCAGACAGAAGCGATGACCTTCGCCGATAAGGTTGTCGTCATGTATGACGGCCAGATCGTGCAGATTGGCACGCCTGCGGAATTGTTCGAAAGGCCAAGCCATACTTTCGTTGGCTACTTCATCGGCTCGCCGGGCATGAACTTCATGCCGGTGGCGCTGGATGGCGCTGAGGCTCGCATTGGCGACCAGAATGTGTCGCTTTCCGCAGTACCAAAGGTGGCGGCGGGCGCAAAGACCGAGCTTGGCATCCGCCCGGAATTCATCTCGCTTGGACGCCAGGGCATGCCGGTCACCATCAGCAAGGTGGAGGATATTGGACGGCAGAAGATAGTGCGTGCCAGCTTTGCCGGATTTCCGCTGACCGTTGTCGTGCCTGAGGATGGCGATATCCCGTCCGAGCCGCATGTCACCTTCGATCCCAATGCTATCGGTATTTACGCCGATAGCTGGCGCGTTGGCACGGGAGCCTAAGCCATGGAAAAAACCGTCAACAACAAGGCTTGGTTTCTGGTCATCCCGGTTCTCATCCTCGTCGCATTTTCCGCCGTTATTCCGTTGATGACCGTGGTGAACTATTCGGTTCAGGACACATTCGGCAACAACCAGTTCTTCTGGGCCGGAACCGACTGGTTCGTGCAGATGCTGCACTCTCCCCGCTTCTGGGATGCGTTGATGCGCAACCTGATTTTCTCTTTCGTCATTCTGGCGATCCAGATCCCGCTCGGCATCCTGATTGCGCTGAACATGCCCAAAACCGGCCTTGGCGTACCCGTCTGCCTCGTACTCATGGCCCTGCCGCTTCTCATTCCGTGGAACGTTGTCGGCACCATCTGGCAGGTTTTCGGTCGCGTCGATATCGGCTTTCTCGGCCATTACCTCTCCATGCTCGGCGTGGATTACAACTATACGCAGGATCCTGTAGATGCCTGGGCAACCGTCATTATCATGGACGTCTGGCACTGGACGAGCCTTGTCGTGCTGCTGTGCTATGCCGGTCTGGTCTCGATCCCGGATGCCTATTACCAGGCGGCGCGCATCGACGGCGCGTCCCGCTGGTCGGTCTTCCGCTATATCCAGTTGCCGAAGATGAAGCGCGTACTACTGATTGCCGTTCTACTGCGCTTCATGGACAGCTTCATGATCTACACCGAGCCCTTCGTGGTTACCGGCGGCGGACCGGGCAATTCCACCACGTTCCTCTCCATCGACCTCGTGAAGATGGCGGTCGGCCAGTTCGATCTGGGGCCGGCAGCGGCCATGTCGATCATCTACTTCCTGATTATCCTTGCCCTGTCCTGGATCTTCTACACCGTCATGACCAATAGCGACGAACAGGCGTGAGAAAGGAGATTATCATGAGCAATTCAAAGTCCATCACTAGGCTCTCCTTTCTGATCCCGACGATTTACATCCTGTTTCTGCTTTTGCCTATCTACTGGCTCGTGAATATGAGCTTCAAGGAAAACGGCGAAATCCTCGGGGCCTTTTCGCTGTGGCCGCAGAACCCGACGCTGCGCAACTACACCGTCATCTTTACCGATCCGGCCTGGTATAATGGCTATATCAATTCCATCATCTATGTGGTGATGAACACGGTCATTTCGGTTGCGGCTGCCCTGCCTGCCGCCTACGCCTTCTCGCGTTATCGCTTCCTTGGCGACAAGCACCTGTTTTTCTGGCTGCTGACGAACCGCATGGCACCGCCCGCCGTGTTTGCCCTGCCCTTCTTCCAGCTCTATTCCGCCTTCGGCCTGATCGATACGCATATCGCGGTGGCCATTGCCCACTGCCTGTTCAACGTGCCGCTGGCGGTCTGGATTCTCGAAGGCTTCATGTCCGGCGTGCCGAAGGAAATCGATGAGACCGCCTATATTGACGGTTATTCCTTCCCGCGTTTCTTCGTGAAGATCTTCATGCCCCTGATTGCAAGCGGCATCGGTGTCGCAGCCTTCTTCTGCTTCATGTTCTCTTGGGTGGAACTGCTGCTGGCGAGAACGCTGACGACAACCGCCGCAAAGCCGATTGCCGCTACCATGACCCGCACCGTCTCCGCCTCCGGCATGGACTGGGGCGTGTTGGCCGCTGCCGGTGTGCTGACCATCATTCCCGGCGCGCTGGTCATCTATTTCGTCAGAAACTACATCGCCAAGGGCTTTGCTCTGGGCCGCGTCTAACAAAGGAGAACCATTATGAATTTTTCCTGGATGGCGTGGACGCTGCCAACGGCACTGTTTTTTCTGACGATCTTGCTGCTTCTGATCGCCATGGCAGTCTGGGAGTATTTTTCGCCCGGCGGCAATCCGCGCGTCGGGGTGCTGCGCTTTGAAACCACACGCGGCGACCGGCTGTTCGTGTCGCTGCTTGGCTCTGCATTCATCCACCTCGGTTGGCTTGGCCTCGTCGGCCCCGGCCTTTGGTGGGCACTGGCTCTTTCGGTGGTCTATGCGATTGGCGTCTTCCGCTTCGTCTAGGCTCTCCGACTGAAATACCGGGAGGGAGGACCGCCCGGATCTATCGTTACGCAATCGCAAACCTTGGGAGGATGATTATGCGAATGCATCTTTTGACGACAACAGCAGCATCCCTGCTGGCACTGGCCGGCGTGGCAAACGCCGGAATGAATGAGGCCAAGACCTTCCTGGACAAGGAAGTCGGTGATCTCTCCAGCCTTTCCCGCGCAGAGCAGGAAGAGGAAATGCAATGGTTCATCGATGCGGCAAAGCCTTTTGCCGGCATGGATATCAAGGTTGTCTCGGAAACGCTGACGACGCATGAATATGAATCCAAGGTGCTGGCGAAAGCCTTCACCGAAATCACCGGCATCAAGATCACCCACGACCTGATCGGCGAAGGTGACGTGGTGGAAAAGCTGCAAACGCAGATGCAGTCTGGCGAAAACATCTATGATGCCTTCGTCAACGACAGCGACCTGATCGGCACGCACTGGCGCTATCAGCAGGTTCGCAACCTGACGGACTGGATGGCGAAGGAAGGCAAGGACGTGACCAACCCCGGTCTTGACCTGAAGGACTTCATCGGCACCAAGTTTACCACGGCACCAGATGGCAAGCTCTACCAGCTGCCGGACCAGCAGTTCGCAAACCTCTACTGGTTCCGCTATGACTGGTTCAACGACGAGAAGAACAAGGCGGATTTCAAGGCTAAATACGGCTACGATCTCGGCGTTCCCGTCAACTGGTCTGCTTATGAAGACATTGCCGAGTTCTTCACCGGTCGTGAAATCAACGGCAAGAAGGTCTATGGCCATATGGATTATGGCAAAAAAGACCCATCGCTGGGCTGGCGCTTCACCGATGCCTGGCTGTCCATGGCTGGTAACGGCGACAAGGGCCTGCCAAACGGTTTGCCTGTTGATGAATGGGGTATCAAGGTCAACGACAAGTCCCAGCCGGTCGGCTCCTGCGTTGCACGCGGTGGCGATACCAACGGCCCGGCCTCGGTCTACGCCATCCAGAAATATCTCGACTGGATGAAGGCCTATGCTCCTCCAGCCGCGCAAGGCATGAACTTCTCCGAATCCGGTCCCGTACCGGCGCAGGGCGAAGTGGCGCAGCAGATTTTCTGGTACACGGCCTTTACGGCAGACGCGGTCAAGAAGGGCCTGCCTGTCGTCAACGAGGACGGCACGCCGAAATGGCGCATGGCTCCTTCCCCGCACGGCGTTTACTGGAAGGATGGCATGAAGCTTGGCTATCAGGACGTCGGCTCCTGGACGCTGATGAAATCCACGCCTGACGACCGCGCCAAGGCCGCATGGCTCTACGCGCAGTTCGTGACCTCAAAGACAGTGGACGTGAAGAAGAGCCATGTCGGCCTGACTCTGACGCGCGACTCCTCGATCAACCACGAGAGCTTCACCAAGCGTGCCAAGGATCTCGGCGGCCTGATCGAGTTCTACCGTTCGCCAGCCCGCGTTCAATGGTCTCCAACCGGCACCAACGTCCCTGATTATCCAAAGCTGGCTCAGCTCTGGTGGCAGGCCGTGGGTGATGCATCTTCGGGTGCAAAGACCGCGCAGGAAGCCATGGACTCGCTTTGCGCCGAACAGGAAAAGGTTCTGCAGCGTCTGGAACGTGCAGGCGTTCAGGGCGAAATCGGACCGAAGCTGGCCGAAGAGCACGACCTTGAATACTGGAACAAGGACGCCGTTTCCAAGGGCCACCTTGCACCACAGCTGAAGGTCGCCAACGAAAAAGAAAAGCCGATGACGGTCAATTACGACGAACTGGTCAAGAGCTGGCAGAAGTAAGTCTGCGGGGTTGAAACGTTGAGAGGGCAGCTCGCTGCCCTCTTTTTTCATTGCACAACACTCACCACCGTCATACCGGCCTTGAGCCGGTATCCAGCCAGCCCAAGTCTTTGGGCTGAAAGAACTTCCTCGGCGCGCAGACGCGCACCGGCTGGACCCCGGCTCAAGGCCGGGGTGACGGAGAGAGGAGTCCTCCTTCCAAAAAAAAGCCGGGGCGCACCGCCCCGGCTTTTACTTCAAATGCCTATTACGAAATAACCGGGTCCAGCGAGCCGGACGCATAGCGCTTTGCCATGTCGCGCAGCGGAATTGGTGTGATCTTCGACGCCTGTCCCTCTGTCCAGAAGAGTTCGAAACGTTCCTTGCAGAGCTTCGTCATGGCTTCGCGGGCAGGCTTCAGATATTTGCGCAGATCGAACTCTGCCGGTTCTTCCATCAGCACCTTGCGGATCTGGCCGGTGATGGCCATGCGGCAGTCAGTGTCGATGTTGATCTTGCGCACACCGTTCTTGATGCCGCGCTGGATTTCCTCGATTGGAACGCCCCAGGTCGGCTTGATCGCGCCGCCATAGGAATTGATGATATCCTGCAGGTCCTGCGGCACGGTGGAAGAACCATGCATGACAAGGTGCGTGTTTGGCAGCTTGTTATGGATTTCCTCGATGACATTCATGGCAAGCACGGTGCCATCGGGGCGGCGGGTGAACTTGTAGGCGCCGTGGCTGGTGCCCATGGCAACGGCCAGCGCGTCCACCTTGGTTTCGCGAACGAATTTCACGGCCTCGTCCGGGTCTGTCAGCAACTGGTCGTGGGACAGAACGCCTTCGGCGCCGTGGCCATCTTCAGCCTCGCCCATGCCGCTTTCGAGCGAACCGAGCACACCGAGTTCACCTTCCACGGAGATGCCGCCGTAATGGGCCATGTCGGTCACCTGACGCGTGACGCCGACATTGTAATCCCAGTCACCCGGCGTCTTGCCATCGGCCTTCAGCGAGCCGTCCATCATGACGGATGTAAAACCGGCCTGAATGGCGGTCATACAGCTGGCCGGTTCATTGCCGTGGTCGAGATGAACACAGACCGGAATATGCGGATAAATTTCCACAACCGCGTCCATCATGTGTTTGAGCATAATATCATTGGCATAGGCGCGCGCACCACGCGATGCCTGCATGATGACGGGCGAATTGGTCGCATCCGCCGCATCCATGATGGCCAGCGCCTGCTCCATATTGTTGATGTTGAAGGCAGGTACGCCATAGCCGTGTTCTGCCGCGTGATCGAGCAACTGTCGGAGCGTTATTCGAGCCAAGGTATTTCCCCTTAAACAATCTGATTTGAAAACGAGATGCTTTTTTCACCCATCCACCAAGGAACGGATGTGTACTATTGCCCCGGGAATAGGAACTATCCAGCTTTTTTTGACAGCTATCAGCAAAGATTGGGCCTTTTCGCGCAGTTTCTCTGGCCGTTTCAGGCTTGCGAGAGGCATTTTGGTGCTTCCAGCCGAAAATCTTGACAGAAGATTAAAATCGGGCGGCTGTCGTGGTTTGGCAGATCACCGTCGCATTTTGTGCAGGTTGCGGGCGGCCTTCGCGCCATCATCCCTGCAACCTTGCAAAAGACAAGAACAGTGGCAGGCCCAGCGGCAGGTCTGCTCTCTTATAAGCGCCGCCAATAAAGGGAACAGCGATGAATAAACTGCTTGCATCAACCTGTCTGGTGTTCGGCCTGTTGGCTGGCGCCTCCGCATCCAGCGCCGCAGATTGCGGTAGCCCGACAATCGCCAGCATGAACTGGCAGAGCGCGGAAGTGCTCTCCAATATCGACAAGATCATTCTCAACGAAGGCTATGGCTGCAGCGCCGATATTACCGTCGGCGATACCGTCCCCACCATCACCTCCATGGTGGAAAAAGGGCAACCGGATATCGCGCCTGAGGCATGGGCCGATACATTGCCAGAAGTCGTCAAGCGCGGCGTCGACGAAGGCAAACTTGTCGTTGCCGCAACGGCCTTGCCGGATGGCGGCATTCAGGGTTGGTGGATACCCAAATACGTGGCTGAAGCCCACCCGGAGATCAAGACGATCGGCGACTTGATGAAAAACCCCAAGCTGTTTCCCGATGCAGAAAACCCTGACAAGGGCGCCATCGTGAACGGCCCGCAGGGTTGGGGCGGCACCGTTGTCACGGCGCAGCTCTACAAGGCATTCGGCGCTGAAAAGGCAGGCTTCAACCTCATCGACAGCGGTTCGTCTGCCGGTCTCGACGGCTCCATTGCCAAGGCATATGAACGCAAGCAGCCATGGGTCGGGTACTACTGGTCGCCAACGGCACTTCTCGGTAAATATGAGATGGTCAAGCTGGAGCCGGGTGTCGCCGCCGATCCCGCCGAATGGAAACGCTGCAATACCGTTGCGGATTGTCCGGATCCCAAGCCGAATGCATGGCCTGTCGACAAGGTCGTGACGCTCGTTGCAAAGCCTTTCTCGGAAAAGGCCGGACCTGCCGTGATGGACTATCTCAACAAGCGGTCCTGGAGCAACAACACCGTCAACAAGCTGATGGCATGGATGACGGATAATCAGGCGACGGGTGAAGACAGCGCCAAGCACTTCCTGAAAGAAAACCCCGATATCTGGACCAAATGGGTCTCTGCCGAGGCTGCCGAGAAAATCAAGGCTTCGCTCTGACGCGCATCCTGCTGCCGGCGCTTGCGCCTGCAACCACGCAAGAGAACAGGCGGCTGGCCATTGCCAGTCGCCCGTCGTCGCGAACTCTGGGGAATTTCATGGACTGGTTTTACGCGTTTCCGCACATGAACGACGATGGCCTTCGCAATCTGAAAAAGATGATCGATGATGGCTTTCGTGAATTTACCCGTGCCTGGGGCGGCACGATTGAAGGTTTCTTCTCACCCCTGCAGCAGTTCCTGATTGCCGCAGAACGTTTCATGACACAGACGCCATGGCCGATCATCATTCTGATCATCATGGTCATTGCCTGGTTTGCCAGCCGCAGCGCCAAGATCGTCGCAGGCTGCATGTTCACGCTGCTGGCCATCGGCTATTTCGACATGTGGACGGATACGATGCGGACGATCTCGATGATCTTTGTCTGCACGGTTCTCTCCATCGTCATCGGCCTGCCCATTGGCATTGCCATGTCCCATTCCAATCGCTTCCAGCGGGTCGTCAATCCCATTCTCGATGTGATGCAGACGATGCCAAGCTTCGTCTACCTCATCCCGGTGGTCATGCTTCTGGGTATTGGCAGGGTTCCGGGCCTGATCGCCGTGGTGATCTACGCCATTCCCCCCATGATACGGCTCACCAATCTCGGCATCCGCCTGGTAGACCGCGATGTGCTGGAAGCCGCCGATGCCTTCGGCTCTTCCGGCTGGCAGAAGCTCTTCAAGGTTCAGCTGCCGCTCGCCCTTCCCACCATCATGGCCGGCATCAACCAAACCATCATGATGGCGCTGGCCATGGTCGTCATCGCCTCGATGATCGGGGTGCAGGGCCTTGGTCAGCCTGTCCTCAAGGCAATTGCCAACCAGTATTTCACGCTCGGCATCTTCAACGGTCTTGCCATTGTCGGCATCGCCATCATCTTTGATCGCATCAGCCAGGCTTATGGCAAGAGGCTCCAGAAACATCAGGAGATGACCCATGGCTGAAGGCGCATTCGGCGGCATTAAAATCCGAAATCTCTACAAGATTTTCGGCAGCAATGCTCAGACCTTTGTCGATGCCGTGAGGAACGGCATGAGCAAGACGGAGCTGAATGAAAAACATGGTCACGTCCTCGGTCTGCGGAATATCAATATCGATATTCCCTCGGGCTGCATCCAGGTCATCATGGGGCTTTCGGGCTCCGGAAAATCCACGCTGATCAGACACATCAACCGACTGATTGACCCCACGGCGGGCGAGGTGCTGGTGGACGGCGTGGACGTTGTAAAAATGAACGTGCAGGAGCTGCGCAATTTCCGCCGCCACCAGACGGCCATGGTCTTCCAGAAGTTTGCCCTCCTGCCACACCGCAACGTGCTGGATAACACGGTCTACGGCCTGGAGGTGCAGGGCATATCCCGGGCCCGAAGCGTGGAAGTGGCGATGGGCTGGCTGGAGCGTGTCGGATTGAAGGGCTATGAAACCCGTTTTCCCAACCAGTTGTCGGGCGGGATGCAGCAGCGCGTAGGTCTTGCGCGCGCCCTTTCCAACGACGCACCGGTGCTGTTGATGGATGAAGCCTATTCCGCGCTTGACCCTCTCATCCGCACCGACATGCAGACAGTGCTTCTCGACATCCAGAAGGAGATCAAGAAGACCATAGTTTTCATCACCCACGATCTCGATGAGGCCCTGAGGCTTGGAGACCAGATTGCAATCCTGCGGGATGGCGAGGTCATTCAGCAGGGCACCAGCCAGGACATCGTGCTTCGCCCGGCAGATGATTACATCGCGACCTTCGTCAAGGAAGTGAACCGCGGACGCGTCATCACCGTCGAAGCCATCATGTCGCCCGCCAGGGTGGGCGGCGGCCATCATGGTCAGTCCATTCCAGCGGAAACCAGCGTCGAAGACGCCATGCGCACATTGTCGATCAGCGGAGAGGACGATGTGGCGGTTACTGCAGCCTCTGGCGAAGTTGTTGGAACGGTCAGTTTCCGCCAGCTTGCCAGCGCGATTGTCAACGCTGGCGTTACGGATATGGGGACCAAAAGCCGGACGGATGGCACTGCGGCGTCAAGGCCTGAACAGACTGTTCACAATCCTGCCGATACATTCACCGCGTAGCGCACTATATGTTCGGCAACGAAACATATGCGTTACAGGTGAAAACACATGAAGAAGATCGGCTTTTTGTCCTTCGGTCACTGGAGCCCCGGCCCGCACTCGGAGGCCCGTACGGCAAAGGATGTGCTGAAGCAATCCATCGAGCTTTCCGTTGCAGCCGAAGAGATCGGCGTCGACGGAGCCTATTTCCGCGTGCACCACTTTGCCCGCCAGCTGGCCTCTCCCTTTCCGCTGCTGGCAGCCGTGGGCGCGCGAACGAAGACGATCGAAATTGGCACCGGCGTCATCGACATGCGGTATGAGAACCCGCTCTACATGGCGGAAGATGCGGGTGCGGCCGACCTTATTTCGGATGGACGTCTGCAACTGGGCATCAGCCGAGGCTCTCCCGAACAGGTCATCGATGGCTGGCGCTATTTCGGTTACCAGCCGAAAGAAGGTTCCGATGATGCGGAAATGGGACGGCACAGCGCCGAGGTGTTTCTGGAAGTGCTGAAGGGCGAAGGTTTTGCCGAGCCCAACCCGCAGCCGATGTTCCCTAACCCGCCGGGAATGCTAAGGCTTGAACCGCACTCCGAAGGCCTTCGCGACCGTATCTGGTGGGGTGCCGGCTCCAACGCGACAGCAATATGGGCCGCAAAGCTTGGCATGAACCTGCAAAGCTCGACGCTGAAGAACGACGAGACCGGCGAGCCTTTCCACGTTCAGCAAGCAGCGCAGATCCGTGCCTATCGCCAGGCCTGGAAGGAAGCGGGCCACAGCCGCGAGCCGCGTGTATCCGTCAGCCGCAGCATCTTTGCGCTGGTGGATGACCGTGACCGCGCCTATTTCGGTCGCGGCAGCAAGGAAAGCGACAGCATCGGATATCTCGACGCCAGCACGCGCGCCATCTTCGGACGTTCCTATGCGGCTGATCCAGAAACGCTCGTCAAGGAGCTTGCGCAGGATGAAGCGATTGCCGAAGCCGATACGCTGCTTCTGACGATCCCGAACCAGCTGGGTGTCGAATACAACGTCCACGTCCTCGACTCCATTCTCAAATACGTCGCGCCGGAACTCGGCTGGCGTTGATTGCAGGCTGCACGGCATTGATCGGTGCCGTGCAGCTTTTCGTCATTCGGCAACATCCATCACCAGACCCTTCGTCAACTCCAGCGCCTGCCGCTCAAAAAGCCCGCGATAGATACCGCCCTTTTTCTGGATGAGGCTGACATGGGTACCCTCTTCCGCAATTTTCCCGTGATCGAAGACGAGCAACCGATCCAGCGATCGCACGGTTGAAAGCCGGTGTGCCACCACAAGGGTCGTGCGCCCCAGCATCAAACGCTCCATCGCGGTCTGGATCAGCATTTCCGATTCCGAATCCAGACTGGATGTTGCCTCATCCAGAATGAGTATCGGTGCATCGGCGAGAAACGCCCGTGCAATCGCGATCCGCTGCCGCTCCCCACCGGAAAGCTTGACGCCGCGTTCGCCCACCAGTGTGCCGTACCCCTTGGGCAGAGCCGAGATGAAGCCATGGGCGCTTGCAAGCCTTGCAGCATTTTCGATTTCCTTCTGCGTGGCGCTTGGCCTTGCATAGGCAATGTTTTCCGCCAGCGTCCGGTGAAACAGGATCGGCTCCTGCTGGACGATGGCAATCTGCTGGCGCAACGACATCTGCGACACCTGCGAAATATCCTGCCCGTCGATGCGGATCGCACCATGGCTCACGTCATGCAGCCGTTGGATAAGCTTGATGAACGTCGTTTTGCCTGAGCCCGAATGCCCAACCAGACCGACGCGTTCGCCCGGCTTGATCGTCACCGAAAAGTCCTTGTAGAGCGGTGCCAGATGCCTTCCATAATGGAAGCTCACCCCATCAAACTCGATCCGTCCTTCATTGATGACAAGTGCTTTTGCCTTTGCTACATCGTCGATGCCGAGCGGTTGCGCATGGATTTCGACAAGTTCCTCCATGTCGTTCACCGAACGCTGCAGGTTGCGGATATGCATCCCGATTTCACGCAGATAGCCCTGCAGGATGAAGAACGATGTCAAAACGAAAGTGATATCGCCCGCATTGGCTTTGCCAGCGGCCCAGAGCAACAGCGCAAGGCCAACCACACCCGCCCGCATGATGCCGAGCAGACCTGCTTGAAGCGTGCCGTTGATCGTTCCGCGCGTCCAGGTGCGCCGGGTCCGGTCTTCCCATTTGCCCATGACACGCGCCAATCGCTTGTCCTCACGGTCCTCTGCACCAAATGCCTTGACGACAGCATTGCACGTCACCGCATCGGCAAGAGACCCGCCAAGGCGTGTGTCCCAGGCATTGGCAAGACTTGCCATGGGCGCGACAAAGCCCAACGACATGCTGGCCGTGATGCAGACAAACAGCAACGAGCCAAGCCCCACGAGCAGGCCCATCATCGGCCAGTACCACGTCATCAGCACCGTGGAGCCGATGAGCATGACGACGGATGGAAACAGTGCCACGAAAACAGTGTCGTTCAGCAAATCCAGCGCCCACATACCGCGCGTGACCTTGCGCACTGTCGAGCCGGCAAAGCTGTTGGCGTGCCAGTCCGAAGAGAAACGCTGGATGCGGTGGAAGGAATTCGCGGCAATATCCGCCATGGACTGCAACGTGAAGCTGATAATGGTCATGAAGGTGACGTGCCGCAAAATGACAGCCAGAAGCGCAAGCCCGATCAGCCAATAGAAAGCGTTGATTGCGTTGCTCCACGCAGCGGGATCACTGCCGGAACCGGACACGACCGCATCCACCAGCCGCCCGGCAAACATGGGCGTCAACACATCGGCAAGTGTGGACATGAGCACCGCGCACAGCATGAAGCCGGCACGGCCCGGCTGCTGGCGCCAATGCGACCAACAGAAACGAAAAACAGTGCTAAACGCCTTGCTCCGGCGTATTTTCAAACCAAAAGACATGAATAGCATCCGGCACGCGGCCGGTCCCATGAAAGAATCTAGTGTGGAATCCGCGCGAGCTTACGGCGCGAAACAATGGGGAAAACTTGAAAGAAACGACCGGATTACCGGTGTTAACGGCGGAGTTTCTCGATCAGATCAGAGAACCCGCGGGCGCTGGCGCTGCGGAGGCCACCGGGGAGTTGGAAAAATATGCCATTTGAAACCTCCCTCGCTCAGGTTGAAGCTGGCATAATAGGCAGGCGCCTTAAAAAGCCAACCCGAATTTTTAGGTTTCGGGAACTAAACCTCTAGCTGCGGCAAAGCTGCCACAGTTCGCATCGGTTACGATGGATCACAAAAACTGCCGGAAGTCCGTTGCAAGCCCGGAAAATACCGGGCCTGCGCCGTCATGAACAGTTCAGACGGATGAGCGCGGCTTGTGCTCAGCCATTGTCGCGCTTGAAGATCCAGTCATGATCCGGGTGGTTCTGGAACCGCCATTTGCGCATGGGGCCAGCCATGACGTTCAGATAATACATCTCATAGCCATAGGGCGCGCCGCAGGGATGGTGCCCCTTCGGTACCAGCACAACGTCGCCATCGGAAACCGCCATGGTTTCGTCCAGCGTGCCATCTTCGGTAAACACCCGCTGGAAGCCGAAACCCTGGGCGGGATTGAGCCGGTGGTAATAGGTTTCTTCCAGATAGGTCATATCCGGGAAATTATCCTCGTCATGCCGGTGCGGAGGATAGGACGACCAGTGGCCGGAGGGTGTAAACACCTCGGTAACGAGAAGGCTCTCGGCCACATCCCGGTCTTCCATCGCAATCGGGAAGATGTAGCGGGTGTTTGCGCCCTTGCCGCGTTCACTCAGCGAAATGCCTGCCGGACCGATGACCTGCGCCTCCCTGCCGGGCTTCGCCGGGGCCGTGCAGACGCCAATCGTGCAATCGCTTGTCGCCTTGAGCGACCAGGATGAGCCTGCTGGAATGTAAACGCAATGCGGTGGCTTGCGCTCAAAGACATTCATCCGGTCTCCAAGTTCGCCGAAATCTTTGCCGCCGGCGGAAACCTCAGCCTTGCCTTCGACGAGAACCAGAATAACCTCCGTCTCGCCCGTTTCCTCAGCTGCCGTTTCGCCCGGCTTCAGCCGATAGAGGCCAAAACCAACATAGCCCCATTCGGCGCTTTCAGGCGTGATGTCGTGAACCTTGCCATGGGTGCCGACAGGTTTGCGCAACAGATTAGCCATGGGTCATCTCCTTTGCTCAGGCCTTGTCTAGCCCGGCCTGCCTGGCGAATTCCCGAAGGGATTTAAGGCCAAGGCTTTGATATTGATATGGATTGCGCACATCGGGGTCTTGCTCGGCCTCGATGACGAGCCAACCGCTATAGTCGTGTTCCGCAGCAATCTTCAGCACCGGCAGGAAGTCGACACCGCCTTCCGTATCGCCGGGAACGGTGAAGACACCGCGTCGCACGCCTTCAAGGAAGGAGAGTTTCTCGTCACGCACCTGACGCGCGATGGCTGGGCGAACATTCTTCGCGTGGATATGCCCGACGCGCGCCATGTATTTCTTCGCCAGCCTTTCAGGATTGCCCCCGCCAAACAGGCAATGGCCGGTGTCGAGCAGCAGCTTGGTGTGGGGTCCCGTATTGTCCATCAGACGGTCAATCTCATCTTCACTTTCGATGATCGTGCCCATGTGATGGTGATAGACGAGTGCAATGCCCTGTTCGGCGGCAAACTTTGCCAGCGCTTCCACGCCTTCACCAAATGCCTTCCAGTCCGCATCGGCAAGCTGGGGGCGGTCGTTGACGGGCTTTGCGTCATCGCCATGGATTGCGTTGGATGTTTCGCAGACGATGATGACCTTGGAACCCATTGCTTTCAGCAGATCGAGCGCAGGCTGCATCGCCGCTTTTTCGTCTTCGACAGAGTTTGTGAGAAGGTTCAGCGAATGCCACCCGGAAACATAGCGCAAGCCGCGCGGCTCCAGTACCTTCTTCAACGCATCCGGCTCCTGCGGAAATTTGTGGCCCTTTTCAATGCCGTCGAAACCGATTTTCGATGTTTCGTCCAGGCATTGGTCGAGGCTGATATGCGCGCCGAGCGTGCGGTCGTCATCATTGCTCCAGGCGATAGGGTTGGTGCCGTAGAGGATCATCTTATTGTCTTTCCTTCAATGCCGCCTCATAGGCAGCGCGTGCATCATTAACCTCACTGCGGGCGGAGACTTCCGGCACCGCAACATCCCACCAGTAACCGCCAGCGTCGGGCGTCGGGTACGGGTCCGTATCGATGACGATGACGGTTGTTGCCGTGGCCTCGCGGGCAGCAGCCAGTGCCGCTTCCAGTTCCGCAATCGACGATACCTTGCGGGCATCCGCCCCCATGCTGGCAGCGTGAGCGGCAAAATCAATGGCAATGGGGTTGGCATGGGTGGTGTGGGCATAGAGATTGTTGAACTCAGCCCCGCCCGTGCCCATCTGCAGCCGGTTGATGCAGCCATAGCCCCTGTTATCAGTGATGACGACGGTGATCTTCACGCCCATTGCGACAGACGTCGCAAGCTCGGAATTCATCATCATGTAGGAGCCGTCGCCCACCATAACGACAACATCACGCTCGGGCTCGGCCATCTTGATTCCAAGACCACCGGCAATTTCATAGCCCATGCAGGAAAAACCGTATTCCATGTGGTAGGATAGTGGCAGCTTGGCCTTCCACAGCTGGTGCAACTCTCCGGGCATGGTGCCCGCAGCACACATGACAACCGTATTTTCCCGCGATGCACGCTGCACAGCGCCGATAACCTGCATATCGGTCGGCAGGCTGTTGCCATCCTTGGGCGCCGCCGTCACGGCGTCAGCCTTGGCAAACCATGCCTGCTTCAGACCGGCCTCTGGCGCTTCAAAGCTGTGGCCGCCCAAGGCTTTGGAAAGCTTCTCAAGCCCAACTCTGGCATCTGCAGTCAGGCTGATGGCATTGTGCTTGGCGCTGTCATAGGGCTGAACGTTGAGTGCCAGAAGCCTGGCGGAAGGGTTCTTGAACAGCGCCCAGGATCCAGTCGTGAAATCCTGGAACCGGGTTCCGACGCCGAAGACAAGATCGGCCTTCTCGGCAATGGCATTGGCGCTATCGGCACCGGTCACGCCGACCGGACCGAAGTTCAGATCATGGTCCCAGGCAAGAGCAGATTTACCAGCCTGCGTTTCCACCACAGGAATGCGGTGACGTTCGGCAAAGCCTTTCAGCGCCTCGGTTGCCCCGGAAAAATGCACGCCGCCACCGGCAACGATGACCGGATGGGATGCGGATTTCAAGGCTGCAACGGCTGCTTCGAATTCGCCAAGATCCGGCTCGGGGCGACGCTGACGCCAGATTTTCTTTTCGAAGAAGCTGACGGGATAATCAAAGGCTTCCGCCTGCACGTCCTGGCAGAAGGCAAGCGTGACAGGGCCGCAATCGGCAGGGTCTGTCATGGTGCGCATGGCGCGCGGCAAGGCCGTCAAAAGCTGCTCGGGCCGCATGATGCGATCAAAGTATCGGCTGACCGGCTTGAAGCAATCATTGGCCGAAATCGTGCCGTCACCGAAATCCTCGATCTGTTGCAACACTGGGTCTGGCCCGCGATTGGCAAACACATCTCCGGGAATGAACAGGACCGGCAGGCGATTGACATGCGCAAGCGCAGCAGCCGTCACCATATTGGTTGCACCCGGACCGATGGAGGATGTTACCGCCATGGCCCGGCGACGCCCGAGCTGCTTTGCATAGGCAATTGCCGCGTGAGCCATGGATTGCTCGTTCTGGCCTCGATAGGTCATCAGCTCATCGCGGATGCCATAAAGTGCCTCGCCCATCCCAGCGACATTGCCATGGCCGAAAATTGCCCAGACACCTGCGATAAATGTCTCGCCATGCTCATTCATCTGCGCGGCGAGATACCGGACCATCGCCTGCGCTGCCGTCAAACGTATTGTCGTCACGCTGCCTCTCCCTTTTTCCCGGCGGCCCGCGCCTTATCCCAGATCTGGCATAGCGCGTTGTAACGGTCGGCCATTTGGCTTACCGCCTCCCCGTCATTGATGCTGCCCGAAAGCCACGCCCGCGCCGCATCCGCAAAAATCGTTCGCCCGACCGCAAAACCCTTGACCAGATCAAAGCCCGCCGCAAGCTTGAAACTTTCCTCCAGCTCCGCCTGTGGTGCATCCAGCCCCAGCACAACGATCCCTCGCGTATAGGGGTCATTGCGCTTGACCGCGTCGACTGCATTTTTCCATGCGGCTTCGGTTTTCATCGGCTCAAGCTTCCACCAGTCCGGATACACTCCGATCTCATAGAAACGGTCGATGATGCTCGCCGTTGTTTGATCGTCAACCACCGCGACCTTTGACGGTATGACCTCTAGAAGAAGCTCCAGCCTGTTGCGGCGTGCGGCCTGAAACAGGCGCAGCACGGTGTCTTCCTGCTGCTTGCGCAGTTCTTGCGCGTCTTGCGGATGATAGAAACACAGGACCTTCACGACATTGGTCGCCGGCCACTCGCCCAAGCCGCCAAAATCGAGGCCAAGCTCCGGCTCAAGCGTCAACGGTCGGGAGCCCGGCCATTCGACGGGCCTCCCAACCCAAAGACCTGTGCCGTTGGCTTCATAAAGCGCATCACGGCCCAGACGGCTATCACACAGAATGCCGTAGCCCGCCTCGTTACCGGAAACATTGAGTGCTGCTTTCAGGCACAGCTTCTTGAACTCACCAATTCTGGCATGTTCGACACCCGCCTCATCCGCCAGGGCTTCCAGCTGCATCCGGTGATCGAAGGCGAACACGCGCATGGTGTTCCAGTCACCCTTGCGGTTGGTGGCCCAATGCACCTGCTCCAGCGCCTCATCCTTGCGCAGCGCCTTGTTTTTAATGCCGGTGCGGAAGAAGTATTGAAGCTCTTCCCAGCTTGGATAGGCGGGCGTGCAGCCATGACGAGACACGGCAAAGGCGCCACAGGCATTGGCGTATTTCAGCGTTGTCGGCCAGTCCTCGCCCCGCAGCCAGCCGCGAAAGAGGCCAGCCATAAAGCCGTCACCGGCGCCAAGCACGTTGAAAACCTCAATCGGAAAGCCTTCCCCGGACTCGCCATCATCAAGACTGGCTGGAATTTCGTCGGGAAACACCACAGCGCCCATTGGTCCGCGTTTGCACACAAGCGTGGCTTTCGAAACCTTGCGGACGGCCTTCAGGGCCTCCAGCGTATCCGTAGAGCCACCGGCAATATGAAACTCTTCCTCCGTCCCGACGATGAGATCGAACAGATGCAGGGTTGATTGGAGCTTTGCCGTAACCTTCTGCGATTCCACGAAACGGCTCTCGCCGTCGCCGTGACCGGCCACGCCCCAGAGGTTCGGACGATAATCGATATCGAGCGCCGTTCTTGCCCCGCCTTCACGTGCCAGACGCAGAGCCTTGAGAACGGCGGCTTCTGTGCGCGGGTGCGAAAGATGCGTCCCCGTTGCGCAGACGCAAGCCGCATCCGCAATGAATGCAGGATCGATGTCGTCCTCGCAGAGCGCCATGTCTGCGCAATTCTCGCGGTAGAAAATCAGCGGAAATTGCGACTGGTCGCGGATGCCGAGAAGGACGAGCGCGGTCAGGCGTTCCGGGTCGGTCTTCACGCCTGTGGTGTCGACACCTTCGCGTATCAGCTGCTCTCGAATGAAGCGACCCATATGCTCATCGCCCACGCGGGTGATGACGGCCGTTTTCAGTCCCAGGCGGGCACCGCCTGCCGCAATGTTGGTGGGGGAACCACCGATATATTTGTTGAAGGAGGACATATCCTCCAGCCGGCCGCCAACCTGCGCGCCGTAGAGATCGACCGACGAGCGGCCTATCGTAATGAGATCGAGCTTTTTCACGATCGTCCTCCAATCGCGCTGACGCGGGTTCCGAACTGGAAACGACGCTCCTCAGTCGTTTCCGTTCAGTTTATTTTTGGACTATAAATTCCATTTTTTTCGGTTTCAACATAAATATTCAATTTTGGCGGTGCGTACCCACACCGACAGCCAGCGCGATCGCAACGCATAATGTTGCCGAAAGGGAGCGGAACGCGCCGAAATCCACCTCTGACACCGCAAGGATGGTCGCACCCAGCTTACGCATCGGGCTTACGGCTGTATCCGTAATCGCAACGACGGGAATTCTCCGGGCAAGGCTGGACGAGACGAGATCCATCGTTTCCACCGAGTAGGGCGAGAAGGTAATCGCCAGCACCACGTCGCCGTAACGGATCGCGCTTTGATTGTGCAACTGTCCGACCGATGCGTGGAGCATGGCCGGAACACCCATCTTCTCAAAGGCATAGGCGAGATAGCTTGCTACGGGAAAGGACCGGCGAAGACCGACGACATGGATGGTATTTGCCTCTGAAAGAACCCGGATCGCGGTCTCGAACTCCTGCGGATCGACTGTTTTCAGCACATTTTCAAGCGATGCCCGGCCAGCATCCACGAATTCAGCCAGCAACAGGGCGCCGCCATCCTCTCCATTGTCACGCAGGTTGCTGAGCCGCGTCGTATAGTCCGGCCAACCGCCGGTATAATGCTCGCGAAACAGGCGCTGCATCTCCGAATAGCCGGAAAAGCCCATGATCTGGCTGAAGCGCATGATGGCGGATGGCTGCACGCCTGCACTCTCAGCCAGCTCGGCAACGGTGGAAACGGCAATGCGGTCGGCATGAGCGGCGACATAGTCGGCGCACTGACGCAAACGTTTCGGCAGGCTGTCCGTCACCTCCAACAAACGTTCCTGAAAGGCTTCTACCGTGGCCGGAATCGCGTTTGCGCTCATGTCATCTCCCTCATTCACCCGAACTGCTGCCAATATGGAATATCCATTCCAAAATATTTCACAAGCATTCCATGATGATTCACCTGATGACAGCATTGGCACGGCATGGCATAGGGACGCCAAACCTCCAGCTTATCGGTTACTCCTCCATGATCCGCATCGAAAACATCAGCAAATCCGCCAGCCATCGCATCCTCTTCATCGAGGCGTCGGCAGCACTCAACAAGGGTGAGAAGGTCGGCCTCGTCGGTCCCAACGGCGCTGGCAAGACAACGCTGTTTCGCATGATCACCGGAGAGGAGATGCCGGACGAAGGTCAGGTTGCTGCGGAAAAGCATGTTTCCATCGGCTACTTCAATCAGGACGTCGGCGAAATGGCGGGGCGCAGCGCGGTTGCCGAAGCCATGGAAGGGGCAGGCCCGGTCAGCGCCGTCGCCACGGAGCTTCGTGAGCTTGAAGCGCGGATGGTCGATCCCGACCAACTGGACCAGATGGATGAGATCATTGAGCGGTACGGCGAAGTTCAGGCCCGCTACGAGGAACTGGACGGCTATTCGCTGGAAGGCCGCGCGCGCGAAGTGCTTGCTGGCCTCAGCTTCACGCAGGAGATGATGGATGGCGATGTCGGAAAGCTCTCCGGCGGCTGGAAGATGCGTGTGGCGCTGGCCCGCATTCTCCTGATGCGGCCCGACGTCATGCTGCTGGACGAACCGAGCAACCATCTGGACATCGAGAGCCTCATCTGGCTTGAAAACTTCCTCAAGACCTATGACGGCGCGCTTCTGATGACCTCGCATGACCGCGAGTTCATGAACCGTATCGTCAACAAGATCATTGAAATCGATGCAGGATCGCTGACAAGCTATACTGGCGACTATGGTTTTTACGAACAGCAGCGCGCCCAGAACGAAAAGCAGCAGCAGGCACAGTTCGAGCGCCAGCAGGCCATGCTTGCCAAGGAAATCAAGTTCATCGAACGTTTCAAGGCCCGCGCTTCCCATGCCTCGCAGGTGCAGAGCCGGGTCAAGAAACTGGAGAAGATCGACCGCGTAGAGCCCCCAAAGCGCAGACAGACCGTTGCCTTCGAATTCCAGACTCCACCGCGGTCGGGCGAAGATGTCGTTTCGCTGAAGCAGGTGCATAAGGCCTATGGCCAACGGACGATTTACGAAGGTCTGGACTTCATGATCCGCCGCAAGGAGCGGTGGTGCATCATGGGCGTCAACGGTGCGGGTAAGTCCACGCTGTTGAAGCTGATTGCCGGAACAGCCGAACCCGATGTCGGCAGCGTCAATGTCGGCGCAAGCGTGAAGCTTGGCTATTTTGCCCAGCACTCGATGGATCTTCTTGATGGTGAAGCCACAATCCTGCAGTGGCTGGAGCAGCGGTTTCCGAAGGCGGGGCAGGCCCCGTTGCGGGCGCTGTGCGGTTGCTTCGGCTTTTCAGGTGACGATGTCGACAAGAAATGTCGAGTTCTCTCGGGCGGCGAAAAGGCGCGCCTCGTCATGGCTGCCATGCTGTTCGACCCGCCAAATTTCCTCGTGCTGGACGAGCCGACGAACCACCTCGATCTCGACACCAAGGAAATGCTGATCAAGGCGCTCGCAGAATACGAAGGCACCATGCTCTTCGTCTCGCACGACCGCCATTTTCTGGCAGCCCTTTCAAACCGCGTGCTGGAACTGACGCCGGATGGCATTCACCAATATGGCGGCGGCTACACGGAATATGTCGAAAGAACAGGCGCGGAGGCTCCTGGGCTGTTATAACTGACCCATGCTTTCAACGCTAAGCCCTGTTCTGGAGAGAGTGGCAGGGTTCGGGAGGAGAGAAGAATGGGTAAGGCGCAGATCGTCGGCTGGGCGCATGGACAGTTCGGCAAGTCCCCGCTGGAGAATACGGAGCAGCTCATGGCCTCCGTTGTGGCACCGGCTGTAGCCCATGCGGGCATCGAGGTCACCGATATCGATGGCATCTTTGTCGGGGTCATGAACAACGGCTTCTCCCGGCAGGATTTTCAGGCCGCTCTTGTCGCCATGAGCGACGAAAGACTGGCGCATACGCCTGCCGTGCGCTTTGAAAATGCCTGCGCCACAGGCTCCGCTGCCATCTACAGTGCCATGGATTTCATCGAAGCCGGTCGTGGCCGCATCGCCTTGGTGGTCGGTGCGGAAAAAATGACCGCGCTCCCGACCGATCAGGTTGGAGATATCCTGCTTTCCGCCAGCTACCGCGCAGAGGAAGACGATATACCCGGCGGGTTTGCGGGCCAGTTCGGGCGTATCGCCCAGACCTACTTTCAACGCTACGGCGACCGCTCCGAAGAGCTGGCAATGATTGCGGCGAAGAACCACGCCAATGGCGTCAGCAATCCCTTCGCCCATATGCAAAAGGATTTCGGGTTCGCGTTTTGCAATACGGTTTCGGAAAAGAACCCCTATGTAGCCGCCCCGCTTCGTCGTACCGACTGCTCCTTGATTTCAGATGGGGCAGCCGCAATCATTCTGGCGGATGAGGAAGTAGCGGCCACCCTGCAGCGCGCCATAGGTTTCAAGGCGCGCACCCAGGTCAATGACATCATTGCACTCAGCCATCGAGACCCCCTTGCCTTCGAGGGAGCCCGGCGCGCATGGATGGCCTCGCTGGAAAAAGCGGGATTGGATATATTCGATCTCTCTCTGGTGGAAACACATGATTGTTTCACTATTGCCGAACTCATCGAATATGAAGCCATGGGCTTAGCCAAGCCCGGTGAAGGTCACCGTGTTGTCCGTGAAGGGATTACGCGAAAGGACGGTCGCCTTCCCGTTAACCCGTCTGGGGGGCTGAAGGCAAAGGGCCACCCCATCGGGGCAACCGGGGTATCCATGCACATTATGGCTGCAATGCAACTGGCCGGGCAAGCGGGTGATATGCAGATTCCCGATGCAAGCCTTGCAGGGGTATTCAACATGGGTGGAACGGCGGTGGCCAACTACGTTTCAATTCTGGAACGCGTCAAATGAGGCGAGGTTCTCTCAATTCCGCGCATAAAAAATGCGGTCTGAAAGACCGCATTTTGGGGTAGAACTGGCAAGACTAGTTCATTGTTTCCCAGCCGCTGCGCACATCCGCAGCAGATTTGCTGAGGTGAACGTGGGCGTCGACGTGGTCGACCCAATCAAGCGGGATGAGGTGATGCTTGCCATCGTCAGCGTCGGTCTTGGTCAGCTTGATACGGTTCTGACCTTCCATGTGGTCAACAGTGCCGACGTGGCTGCCATCAGCCGAACGGACTTCCATATGCTCGCGAATTTTGTCACCAGAAATCATTTCTGTTTCCTCCTGTGTGTTTTTCAACTTGCGAGGAGGAAATGGAAATGCCCGGTTTTCGTTCCAGTTTTTTCGCGCGAAGACTTAGTCCGGCAGGATCACCGTCGCCTAGAAAAGGGCGTCGGCAAAAAGATCATCGTCATCAGACGCCGATGACTGGCTATTCGAGACGGCCGATGCGCTGGAAGAGGAATTCGAAACATGAGACGGCAGGAAGCGCGCGTGAATGTCCCGCTCCTGCGACATCGTGTAAAGCTTGTAGACGCGGTGGCTAAAGCCTTCGATCTTGTCCGAGAACCGGGAAACGTCTGCCTCAAAACCTTCCGAGAGCTGCGCGGCAATCTGGCAGCATTCATTGAAGGTGGAGCCGAGCTCGCTTTCGAAATCAAGCGTGACGACCGCGGCGCTGATACGGCTGAAAACCGCCTGCCCTTCTTGCGCCAGCGCTTCCACGCCGGAGTCCATCTGTGACTTGGCGTGGCGGATGGTCTGCAAAGCCTCATTCAGAGGCGATGCCATATCCGTCGTCACTCCGCCTTTTGCGAGCTGCGCCGTGGCTGTCTCAACCTTTTCGAGCTCTTCCACGATCGCATCTGCGGGCGTTTCAAGCTTTGCTGCGAAGATGCGCATCTCACCGCTGACAACGTTGACAGACCGCCCTGCATCGCCAAGCTTGGAACAGCGCAGGTTGGAGTTCAGCGCCATATAGTGAATGTCGATCTTGATGGACCGCAATATCTCGATGCCGCGCGACAGTTCCTTGGCGCTATTGGTGACCGACATGACGACATCGTCTGCATCAGCGCTGCTGCCCTGGACGCGACCGACAAGATTGGTGGCGTCCACAATGCCCTTCTCCATCAGAGCCAGAATGTTGCTGTCACCGTTGCGGGTCTTGTCGATCAGCTCGTCACGCAAGGACAAAATCCGGGCAGCATCATCCGCGAAGCTGGAAATGCTGGCAAAAATCTTGGAACAATCCCGGTGAAAATCAGCGGCGGTCTCATCCATCTGGGCACCTGCAAGCTGCAGGACGGCTTCCTGCAGAACCGCAAGCTCTGCTGCGTCAAGCGCTTTACCTTCACTGGAAGAGGCGAATTCCTCGAGCATCTCTAGTGTGCTTTGAATGTGCTCGATGCGCTGACGCGTAATGTCGCCAATCTGCAGCGAGGACAGGACAGATCCTATTTTGCCCTGGACTGTCTGTGCAATCTTTTTGGCCTGTGCCGCGATATCGGCCATTTCGCGATGCTGCTTTTCGATCAGCCCTGAATTCTCATTGAGGCTTTCGATGATCTGCGGAATGGTCGACTGGAAATCGGAAAGCGTGTCTGTTGAAAAGGACCGCGCCTTTATCAACTGTTGACGCATTTCTTCGAGATTTTTGGCAAAGCGACCGACTTCGTCCGAACCGGATTGTATACGTTCGCGGATCTCATCAGCAAATCCGGCAAATTCCGTAAGGCCAGCACCGGTGATCTTAACCGTAACAGCGAAGGTCTTCAGATATCTGATCGTCTCATGGATCTCATCAATATGTTCTCCGGTCAGGGAACACATATCGGCAAGATTGTTGAACGCCGCCTGGCGTTCTTCTTCCGTTTTTGGCAGCTGGGCCAGATCGTTGATGGTCTGACGCAGGCCTTCAAGCGTGTCGCGGGCCATCTTTCCGTCGATCGTCCCCGTCATCCCGTCGAGAATGCCGATAAGATTGCCGAGAATGTCCATCACCGAGACAAGAACCGCTCCGCCATCAAGAAATTTCTTCTCGATTTTCGCGTGCGCGGCAGAAAGCTTGGCACTGAATTCGGCCTGCCGATCGATCTTGAAGGTCTCTTTTTGCCGCAGCATGGTATTCATCGTCGTTTTCCGATCTTGTGTTGTGCGGAAAAGCTAGACGGATTTATAAAACGACAGGTAAATCTAAGTTCGCGTCAAAGCTGAAATCCGAAACAGAGTTAATATTTCTTACAAGACGATAGTTAACGATACACCCACGCTGCGTGGCTACTTTATGCCCTTAGTTTTTCCATCGATCTCCACTGCCTTGCGTTGCTTCTTTGTTGAAGAATCGTGAAGCAGCTTCAGTCCGGTTTCTCACATTCATCTTCTTGTAGATATTACGGACATGAACCTTCACGGTATTTTCGGAAAGATGCAGCCGGTCGGCGATGATCTTATTCTGCGTTCCCTTGCAGAGCAGGTCGAGTATCTGCACCTCCCTCGTCGTCAAAGCGCAGAACTCATTATTGCGGGCCGCCAACGCATCCGCACGGTTGGCAACGATCGATGGTGTATCCTGCACGGTACGGCTTGATATTTCCGGGCCTGAGGTGAGTTTCCCCAGCAAAGCCGATGGGAAGTGCTCACCGCCTTTTATCAGAAGGTCGACCGCCGCCATGAAGACATCAAGCCGCAGATTGAGGGGAAGAACACCGTCTATGATGCGCGTGCCCACCAGTTGCTTGAGGTATCCCTCGATCATCTCGATCGCATCGATCACCAGGGCGATCTGTGCATCGGGGTGCTTGGTGCGAACCTCCGTCAGCATTCGTTCCAACTGTGTTCCCGAGAGCTTGTAGATGAGAACAAGCTTGACATCGCCAATGGGTATGTCCGGCAAAGGCGCCGAAAAAGGCGAGGACATGACGTTGCAGGCGGGAAACTTCTTGGCTAATGCCTCGACGAGACATTCGGAAAAAAGATCCGCATTCGCAACGACGATGATCTTCCCGCCAACCCCCAATGCACTGTTGCTGCTCTTTCCGTCTAGTACGCGTGATGCGACCATGAACATATACGCCTCCCTCGAGCGTTACGCAGATACTGTGTTCTTTCACAAGCGCGCCGAGAGTGTGGAATACCTTGCTGAATGAGCGTTTCCACTTCTCCGAGCTAAGCTATTATGCGTTAGTTATTTATTAATCATAAGAACTAATACAAAAAAACACTAAAATAAATTGCCCAAACGGATTAGTGAACCGGAAGCAACATATCCGGACGAATATGACGCATGGATTTACTCGCTTTTTCTGGCAAAACGCAAATAAATATGGGTTTTTATACAGCCATCGATTTCGCGTGTGACGTCATCAACCAACGATGGTTGAATTTTATTCTGAAAATTTTTGCGGTTTCTGGTTACCTCATTTCCTTTTTTAACCCGCCAGGTTGACGTTTGTCGAGCCTGTGCGGGAAACCTTCAACCAACGTGCAACAACCTACGCAATTTAATTAGCATCCCCGATGCACGCAGCCGCATCCCTCTCTGCTTAATCCCATTTAGCAACTGGAAACCTTTCCGCATCTCGGACACATTCAGCGCCGTTGCAACTGACAGCAACCGGTTCGACCCGATCATCCCTTGTGTTTGCGTCCGGATGGCAGGCCGAAGACAACGTACTCAAACAGACAGACCTGACACTCTGCAGTCTTGCCGACTGCGGAACTGGATATGCGCATGTTCGTAACCGCGTCTTGTGCATCTCCCAAAAAACCACGGCCTGGCAAGCGGGCCGCTCACCGCAGACGAAATGTTGGAAGTACGTCTGCATTGGATGAACACTCGGAGTAAGCGCGAATAAAATCCCGTTTGAGATGAGAGGGATTTCGAAAGCTGCTCCGAACTTTCTCGGAGGGAATTGAAATGGGAAACTATCCACAGCCAGCTGGCGACGACATCACCAAGATCGGCGCACTTTCCGAAGGCTTTGCCAACACATCCACCAACGACAGTGACGTGGACGACAGCAATGTCGGCGTTGGCAACGGCGGCAACCGGGACAACACCTACACGGACAACAGCCAGAGCCTCGACGTCGATGCCAAGATCCAGGTCGCCACCGACAATGGCGACAATCGCGACAACAGCTACGACTGGGACTACGACAGCAAGACAAATACCTACAGCGACAACGATACGAATTCGAACAACAAGACGACCAACATCAACGACGCCGACACGAATGTGAAGACCGACTACGACTGGAGCTATGACAGCAAGTCCTATAGCGACAACGACACGACCGTCATTACGCACACAGACACGGACACCAAGACGTCCAGCTATTCGAGTGCCGATACCGACACCAAGACGACGACGGACAGCTTCAACGAAAGCTTCTCGAAGTCTGATGATGATTTCGCCACCATCGAAGACGTCAAGGACATCGGCAATCTTGGCGTTGCGGGCGGTGACATCGCGTTCAATCTTGGCGATGACTTCTCCTTCTCGCTCAATGTCGACAACATCCTCAACAACTCGCTGAACGGCGATGGAAACGACTCGGCATTCAGCCTTGTGCAGGCCAGCCACCTTGCTGACCAGGACTCGGCCTACAACGTGCAGATGAACAACCAGGACGCCATGAACGACCTGACTACCACCGGCGGCACAGCGCACGGCGCCGAAGGTATGGACATGGACGGCAAGGGTTGGGATCTCAAGGCCGGCGATGATGCTGCAGGCAGCAGCACCGCAAACGCTTCCTCGATCCTGGCAAACTCCGGCTACCATCTGGAACTGGTACAGGGTGCAAACCTTCTTACCAACTCCTTCGAAGGCAGCGTCATCGGGGGCAACTCGGACAGTGTAGGCGAAGACGCGGGCTCCTGAGCCCCTACTCTCTGGATGGCAAGAACTGCACCGGCTGGCGCCGGTGCAGTTTCCGGTTTGGACAGCCGGCAATACCCGCAGATGACAACACCCCCTTACGCCAAACCGGCGCACACGGTGATGGCATTGTCGCTCCGGGGCTGAAGAGGAGGGACACAGCATGTATACCGACAAGATTTCCGACATGATCGCCCATTTCATCGGCTTTTTCGACATGGAAATCGATGAAGCACGCATGAGGGCGCACTACACGCAAGGCACTGGCCTGCGTCCAGATGCGGTGCTTCCGCAGTCTGACGATGTCGCGGCCGGTTTTCTAATCGATGACACAAAGCTCCAGGATTTCGATCCGGGCGTGAAATATCGCGCTGGCGATTTTGATTTCATGGGCGGCCGCGCCCGACACGCCACGTCCTTTGATGACGCGATGCGCATGCTCTCGCGCAATGGCGATCAGGACCTTGTCGGCAGCCATTACCAGATGCCTGGCCAGCTCGACGAACTGGAAGAGCAGCCAAGGCTCGTCGTTTACACGGGGCCGGGCTCCGTCATCGCGCACGTCTCCCAGATGACGCTGCTTGAAGACGATGACGATCTCAACATGACCGATACGCCTCGCGCCCCACGCGACACGACATTCGTGACAGAGCGGACGATGGAATTTTACGTTGATGCGGGTCGCTTTACGCCTTTCGCAGACCATCACCGCACCGACACCTATGAAGGATTGCAGGCCATTGCGAAGGATGCGCACGACTTCATTACCCATGCCAGAGACAATCATGTCTCCTCCATGGAAACAGGCGCAGACCAGGACGTCGTCATCGCCGACCATTCCCTGACCGGAACCTATGTCAACGGACAGCTGGTGGATGAGCTGCCTGACGTCGACGATTACATGCCTGATCGCGGCCTTGCCAAACCGGCAGTGGAGCCTGACGAAAGCGACACACCGCAGCACAGCGAGGCCGAAGCGGGAAACAGCCTGGAAGTGGAGGCCGGGGCCAATGTCGTCGCGAATATCGTGTCGGTGGTGAATACGGGTGTCATGACCCCGGTCCTTGCCGTGATGGGCGACTACCATCAGATCGACGCCATCACCCAGTCATATGTTTACAGCGACAATGACGACATAGACGCATCTTTCACCCAGGAAAATCATGCGCAAACCGTCGCGAACAATATTGCAGACTTCCAGCGCACCGATCTCGGCGCGGATTCCGACACAAGTGAGACAGAGAGCGCTGAAGGCGAACCGATCTTCCCGACAGCATGGCGCGTAAGCTATGTCGAGGGAGATGTCTCCTTCGTCCACTGGATCGAGCAATATCATTTCGTATCCGACAACGACACCATCACCGTGACCACTTCCGGTGTCGACATCAGTGTGCTGACCGGCGGCAACGCGGCAATAGACCTCGTAAGTTTCCTCGGCATCGGTCTCCAATATGACCTCGTGATTGTCGGCGGCAACGTCCTCGACATGAATATGATCGCGCAGATAGCGATCCTCTATGACAATGACACGGTACGGGCACTGTCCGGCGCCGCGGAAGGCGCAACGGTCCAGTCGAGCAACAACCTGCTGTGGAACGAGGCGACCATCCACAATGTCGGCGCCAATGATCGTTTCGAGGACATGCCGGACTATATGGTCGAGACGGCCAAGGCGATCAACGAGCGAGACCCGAACATGCCGGACGGGCTGGCGACCGATGTCAATTTCGCCGGTTATGCCGGACTGAACGTCCTCTATATCAGCGGCAATCTCTATGACGTCACCTATGTCAAACAGGTCAGCGTGCTGGGGGACTCCGACGATGTGACACAGGCTGCGGCCAAATTACTCGCCGACAATGAGGGCGCTTCCATCAGTATCGACACCGGAAGCAATGCCGTTATCAACATCGCCCAGATCACCGACTACGACAGTTTCGGCGGCTCGACCTATGTTGGTGGGCAACTCTATTCGGACGCGGTGCTGATACAGGGCGGACTCATCGACAACGAAGGGACGCCGCAGCAACCGGCAGCCCTGGCCAATGAAGTCATCGCCTTTCTGCACGACGATAGCGCAACAGATCAACCTGCAGAGACCGTCATCAATGCGGGGCACGACCTTTCCTGGTCGCAGGCCCATCCCGTCGACGTCATGCAAACAGCTGTCGCCTGACAGGCTCTGGGGGACTGAAACATGGATCATATCTCAAGAAACAAGATCGAGAACGGGCGCATTCTCGACCTTTCCGGCAAACGGGAAGGTGATGTCGAAAGCGACCTGACCGACGCCTGCATCGCAGCGATCAACGAAGCAGTCGATAATCTGCGCCAGCTTTCAGCAGCGACGGCAAAGCACGAAGCAGGAGATGAACCGAAAGCCTCTGCTGCCGAGACGACGCCCGCCGTCAGTGAACCGACGATGCGCGATGCACCCGCCGAAAAAGTCGATCTCAAATCCAGCCCGGACCTGCCTTTCATCAAAACCATTGAAAACGACAATGGGCCGATCCGCGAAAACGAACGAAGGCCGACCACCGGTGGGGGCGGCAACGGCAAGGAACCCGATCTCGGCGGTGGAGGTGGCGGTGGCGGCGGTGGAAACAGGCACGGCTTTCACAAACGCAGCGAACCGGTAAATTTTGCAGCCAGTCTGGCAAAGGGCATCGCCGCTGTTCGGCGCAACATGGTCATCGTCATGTTGTTTACGATCGCCATCAATATTCTGCTGCTCGCGATCCCGCTTTATCTCTTCCAGATTTCCGACCGCGTTTTGACCAGCCGGTCCATGGACACGCTTGTCATGCTGACCATCGCCGTCATAGGCGCGGTTTTGCTGCAGGCCTTCATGGATTCCATCCGTCGCTTCATTCTGATGCGGACTGCCGTGGAGCTTGAGGTCCAACTGGGCGCACCCATTCTCAGCGCCGCAGCACGGGCATCCCTGCACGGCAGCGGCAAGGACTACCAGACGCTGCAGGACCTGCAGCAGCTTCGCTCATTCCTAACCTCGGGAACGCTGATCGCGTTCCTTGATGCGCCGCTGATGCCTTTATTCGTGCTGGTCGTCTATCTCGTCCATCCTCATTTGGGCATCATCATCATGGCGTGCTGCGCGGTGCTCTTCATCATTGCGTGGTTGAACCAGAGGTTTACCGCAAAGCACTTCGCGGAAGCCAATGGCTTCGTCAGCCGCGCGAATTTTCACCTCGACTCCATGTCACGCAATTCGCAGATCATCAATGCACTCGCCATGATACCGGAAGCCGTAAAGATGTGGGGGCGCGAAACCGCAGGCTCGCTACGCTCCCATGTTTCGGCACAGGACCGTAACATCATGTTCTCAGGCGTTTCCAAAGCCTGCCGCATGATTACCCAGATCGCCCTTCTGGGATGGGGAGCGCATCTTTCGCTCGCCGGAGAACTGACGGGCGGCATGGTGATTGCGGCCTCCATTGTCTCGGGTCGAGCGCTTGCGCCGATTGAGGGCGCTATCGAAGGCTGGCATCAGTTCAACAAATCCGCCTCCGCCTATGGCCGCATCAAGCAACTCCTCATCAATTCTCCCTTGAATTTTCCGCGTCTGCGGCTGCCCAATCCGGAAGGACGTCTGGATGTGGAGCGCATCCTCTTCGTGCCTCCCCCACAGAAAAAGGTGATCCTCAACGGTATCTCCTTCTCACTCAAGAAGGGCGAGTCTCTGGCTATCATCGGCAATTCGGGATCCGGCAAGACAACGCTTGGCAAGATGCTGGTCGGCTCCATTCTTCCCACATCGGGAAATGTCCGCCTGGACCTGATGGATCTGCGCAACTGGGACCAGCGGCAATTCGGGGAAAGCATCGGATATCTGCCACAGGATGTTCAACTGTTTCCCGGCACCATCAAGGCCAATATCTGCCGGATGCGCGACGATGTCGAAGACCGCCAGATTTACGAAGCCGCTGTGTTGGCCGATGTGCATGAACTGATCGCAGGTTTTCCGCAAGGCTACGAGACCGTCGTGGCAGCTGACGGAGCACCGCTATCCGGCGGGCAAAAGCAGCGCATAGCGTTGGCCCGCGCATTCTTCGGCGACCCCAAATTCGTGGTGCTGGATGAGCCTAACTCCAACCTCGACACACAGGGTGAGCAAGCCCTTGCGAAAGCCCTGCTGCACGCCAAGACGCAAGGCATTACCACCGTAACGATTACCCAGCGCCCTGCCCTGCTTCAGTGCGTCGACAAGATCATGATTTTGAAAGACGGATCGGTTGCGATGTTCGGCGAGCGGATGGAGGTCTTGAAGGCCCTTTCTGGCAATCGCGGTCCCCAGAACGGCCAATCTTCGCAGATAGAGGGATAAGGCAATGATTTTCGGTAGCAAAAAGAAACAGCCCGAAACCGGTCAGCTGGAGTGGTACAGCGATGTGCCCCGCTCCATCCGCACCTATAGCCTGACGGGGCTCACCGTTCTCTTCGCCTCCTTCGGTGGATTTGGTTACTGGGCCGGAACGGCGCCGCTGGCCTCGGCCATCATCGCCCAGGGCAGCTTCGTGGCGACAGGAAACAACAAGATCGTCCAGCATCTGGAAGGCGGCATCATCAAGGAAATGATGGTCAGCGAAGGTGAGGTCGTAAAAGAGGGCGATGTTCTTGTGGTGCTCGACAAGACGGCAGCGCTTTCCAATCAACGGATGATCAATCTCAAGCGACTTCGGCTTGAAACCATCGTTTCACGTTTGCGGGCAGAGGCGCAGGGCGAAAAGACGTTCAAGGTGCCTGAAATCGTGATGGCGGAAGCCAGCGACCCTGATGTCAACGCCATCATCCAGAGCCAGAATGTCGTGTTTCACAGCAAGCAGATCAAGCTTGAGGAACAGCTCAATCTCGTCGAAAAGAATATCAAGTCGCTCGGTTTCCGCTTCACCGGTTATCAGGGGCAGAAAGCATCCTTCGAACGCCAGCAATCTTTGCTGGAGCAGGAACGCAACTCCAAGGCCAAGCTTGCGCAGGACGGGGTGATCCGCAAGACGGACATGCTGGCGCTTGAACGCGCCATAGCCGACGCAATGGGCGATATTTCCCGGCTGGACGGCGAGATGAACCAGAGCGAAGCCGAAATTGCAAAGTTCCGCCAGGAAGCGATCATTGCCATCAATTCCAGCAAGCAGGCCGCCCTGGACGCCCTGGAAACGGCTGAAGCCGATCTGGACGGTGTGCGGCAGCAATTGCGCGAGGCATCGCAGGTGCTGGAGCGAACGGTCATCCGCTCGCCCGTCAACGGCACCGTTATTCGCTCCTATTATCACACGGCAGGCGGGGTCATCACGACAGGCAAACCCATCATGGAAATTCTGCCCGCCCATGTGCCGCTGATACTGGAAGCTCAAGTACTCAAGACATCCATCGACCAACTGCATGAGGGGCAGACCGCAGCCATACGCCTCTCCGCATTGGACCGACGCACGACCCCGGTGCTGGAGGGCAAGGTGTTCTATGTCTCGGCAGACAGTATCGAGGAAAATGCCGGGATGCAGGTCAAGGATGTCTACATCGTCCGGGTGCAGATTTCAGATGCGGAAATTGCCAAGGTTCACGGCTTTCACCCTGTTCCCGGAATGCCCGCCGATGTGCTGATCCAGACATCCGAGCGCACCTTTTTCGAGTATCTGACCAAGCCAATTGCAGACAGCATGTCGCGCGCCTTCAAGGAGCGTTGACGGACACATACGGCCGCATTCTCCGCCCGATTGGCAAGAGGATCAGAAAAGCTTATGGTCTTTAGGTCCGGCATTGTATGATGACGTCAGGGTTTGGGTGGAGGATCGAATGGCAGCCATGTCTGACGTCTTGTTGCTGGTTGGCCGTCTGAACTATGTCTGGACGAATACGGAAAGCCTTCTCATCTACATCATCGCCCATCTTTTAAGGGTAGAGAAAGAAGCAGCCGTCATCGTCTTTCTTACGTTGAACACCACCCGCGCGCGCATAGATCTGGTGGAGCGTCTGGCGAAGCTTCGCTCGACGCCAACGGCTGATCGCAAGACGATACTCGGCACCATGGCGCGCCTCAAAAAACAGTCCAGAATGCGCAACAAATACAATCACTGCATTTATGCCTTCGATGAAAATGGCGACATTTCCAGCACCCAGTTGATGCGGCTGGTGGAAGACGACAAGCGGGTGCGTTACGGCAAGGTCGAGCCCGTAGATGCTGCCGAAATATCGATGCTCGAACAATCCATCGCTGAAATCGCTGATATCAGCAAGGACATGTGGATCTTCATCAAGGAGAGCAAATACGTTTCTGGCGCACTATAGGACGGCGCGCCGGAATGTCAGGTTAAAGCGGGCACGACCTGTCTTTTCGTGGGTGCCTTCCTTCAATGGCAAAATTCCGTGGTAAAACAGCCGCGACGGGCCACCCCAGACCACGACATCGCCGTGAACAAGCGGGTATTTGCGCACCGCATCCTTACGGCTCAACCCGCCGAACTGGAACGTTGCGGGCAGGCCGAGCGAAACCGACACGATGGGATTGCTGAAATCCTTCTCGTCCTTGTCCTGATGGAGCGACATTTTCGCGCCCGGCTCGTAGCGGTTGATGAGGCAGGCATCCGGCTTGAAATCCGGATATCCGGCTTGTTTCGCCGCGTCGACCGCTAACGATACCATCACCTCCGGCATGGCTGGCCATGGCTGCCCGCTCAAGGGATCGGTGTTTTGGTAGCGGTATCCCCGCCTGTCCGTTACCCAGCCGAATTGCCCGCAATTCGTCATACCGACAGACATCGTGAATCCACCGGGCGTTACCATGTGACGCAAGGGTGCGGCAGACATGACGGTGCCGATGTCAGAAAGCAGGTCATCGGCTTTGTCGAGCGCAAACCGGCGAAGCAACACCGCACCATCGGCCATCTCTTCGTTGGTGGTGTCGAGGCCACCAAAAAGGTCGTCCATCATGCCTGCAGCTCCAAGAAAGAGGAAAGTGATGAATGAATGAGCGGCCGATAACCCGCCTGCAAAGTGCGCAACACGGATGGTGGCGTTAGCAGGCCATCTACGAAAGGCAGCGTTGCGGTCCGCTCATATCCCTTGGCAGTCCAGCGAAAAGCCTGGCCTCGGGCAACGAGAAAGGCTGTGCCTGCCGCTGCAATCATCGTTCCGTCGGGCAGGTCATCCAAGGGAGACAGAAGCATGTTGACCCGCTTGCGGCGCGCCTGCAGCCGCTCCCTGTGCAAGACAGTATCAATATCCCCGGCACTCGGCAAAGGCACAGCGTTACCGGCAGCCCAGCAGGCACGAAAACGGTCTGCATCCGGCTTGCGGCAGAGGAAACATGGGCGATGTCCAGCGGCCAGTGCCGTTGCCTCGTCGAAGAAGAAAAGCTCCGTCCAGCTTCTCGTCGCCATCACTTCTCGACGCACATTCTTGTAATTGCAACTGCAGACAAGCCATGCCTTTGATGTCCAGCGTTTAGCCGTCAGCGTTCTGGTGTGAGGGTCATGAAGAATTCCACGATTGCCGGTGAACATGCCGCGCAATGGGAGGTCGAGAATATCGCCAAACGGATCAACACGGTTTTGCAGCGGCATTTTTCCTCCCAGCCCTGAACAGGTAACCAGAACACATGGGAATAAAGACGATTTTAGGGAAAGCGTCCGACATGGTCCATCGTAAATACCGCGTTAAGTCCAATGCTCCATATCCTGTCTTGAGCCGTCGCCACGCCCTCAACATTCAAGGAGGTTCGCCCAAACGATGAACACGCTGGAAATGCGCCGTAAGTTGTTTTCTCGCGAAAGACCCGACATCATTTACGCGATCGGCGACGTGCATGGCTGCTACGATCTTCTCCTGTCGCTTCAACAAAAGATCTTGAGCGACGCGGCCAGTCATCACGGTTCCAAATGGATTGTGATGCTCGGGGACTATGTGGACCGCGGGCCAAAGTCCTGCGAGGTCATAAATGAGCTGATGACGCCAATGTCGGGGGATTTCGAGCGATATTGCCTGGCCGGGAACCATGAGCAGATCATGCTCGATTTTCTCGATGAACCGCGCAGCGACCACGTCTGGCTTCAATTTGGCGGTATCGAAACCCTGCAATCCTATGGCATCGGGCAGCTTCCCGAAGAGATGAAGGCGCGTAAAGCGCTGCTTGCGGAAAAGATACCGGGCGAGCACATATCCTTCATGGCATCCCTGCCATCGCTGCTTGCGGTACCCGGCTTCTGTTTCGTTCACGCCGGCGTCGTCAATGGCGTGCCGCTTCAGCGACAGGATGACCGGCATCTTCTCTGGATCCGCCCCAAGGAACAGACCAGGCCCGGGAGTGAAAACCTGTTTCTGACCGTGCACGGACACACGCCGGTCCGTACCGTATCGTTGAGCGACAACAGGCTGAATGTCGACACAGGTGCCTTCATGACGGGGCGATTGTCTGCGGCGAAGATTACCCGAAGCGGCGAGATAACCGTAATGCACGCCGAGTAGATACAGCCTCACTTGCTCCGTGTCATACGGATCGCGAAATGAAACGTCGCGCGAAAACAAAACCACCGCCTGATAAACAGACGGTGGTTTCTCGTTCATATGGCCATGTTTAGTGGTTGTCGCGCGGCAGGCCCTTTGTCTGGGCAATGCGCTGATACTTGACCGCAGATTCCAGAACCGCACCGGTCTCCATCTGGCCGACGAGGCTGCGCTGGATTTCCTGCCATGGCGTCTGGTGATCCGGGAATTTGTATCCGCCTTCAGCCGCAAGCGCTTCGTAACGCTTCGCCAGTTCCTCGGCGGAAATCAGGATGTCCGCCTTGCCCTTGCCAACATCGATACGAACCTTGTCGCCGGTCTGGAGGATTGCCAGACCGCCACCAGCTGCCGCCTCGGGCGATGCATTCAGGATGGACGGGCTGCCTGACGTGCCGGACTGGCGACCGTCGCCAATGCATGGCAGCGATGTGATGCCCTGCTTCAAGAGGTAGTCCGGCGCGCGCATGTTGACGACTTCCGCCGCACCCGGATAACCGATTGGACCGGCGCCACGCATGAACAGAACCGTATTGGCGTCGATGCCGAGCGATGGATCATCGATGCGGTGGTGATAATCCTCGGGACCATCAAATACGACGGCCTTGCCTTCGAAGGCTTCCGGGTCGTTGGGGTTGGAAAGGTAACGCTCACGGAATTCCGGCGAGATCACGCTTGTCTTCATGATGGCGGAAGAGAAGAGGTTGCCACGCAGAACGCGGAAACCTGCACGCTCCTTGAGCGGCTGATCGAATGGACGGATAACCTTCTCGTCCTCGATGATCGCGCCACGGCAGTTTTCGCCAATCGTCTTGCCGTTCACCGTCATGGCGTCTTCCATGATGAGACCCTGGGTCATCAACTGGTTGACGACGGCCGGAACACCGCCCGCGTGATAATAGTCTTCACCGAGATATTCACCGGCTGGCTGAAGGTTGACCAGCAATGGCACCTCTTCGCCGTAGGTCTGCCAGTCATCGACCGTCAGTTCGACGTCGAGGTGGCGCGCCAGACCATTCAGGTGGATCGGCGCATTTGTCGAACCGCCGATTGCCGAGTTGACGCGGATGGCGTTGATGAACGCATCCTTTGTCATGATGTCGGAAGGCTTGAGGTCTTCGCGGACCATTTCAACGATGCGAAGGCCGGTCAGGTAGGAGATTTCCTGACGATCGCGGTATGGAGCAGGAATGGCGGCCGAGCCCGGCAGCTGCATACCAAGAGCCTCGGCAAGCGAGTTCATGGTGGTAGCCGTACCCATGGTGTTGCAATAGCCTGTCGACGGCGCCGAGGAGGCGACCAGCTTGACGAAGCCCTGATAGTCGATCTCGCCCTTCGCCAGCAGTTCGCGCGCCTTCCAGACGATTGTGCCGGAGCCGGTGCGTTCGCCGCGGAACCAGCCGTTCAGCATGGGGCCGACAGACAGGGCGATGGACGGAATGTTGACGGTGGCCGCCGCCATAAGACAGGCAGGCGTCGTCTTGTCACAGCCGATGGTCAGAACGACGCCATCGAGCGGGTAGCCGTAGAGAACTTCTACGAGACCGAGATAGGCGAGGTTACGGTCGAGACCAGCAGTCGGGCGCTTGCCGGTTTCCTGGATAGGGTGAACCGGGAATTCGATGGCGATACCACCGGCTTCGCGAATGCCTTCACGCAGGCGATTGGCAAGCTCAAGATGGTGACGGTTGCAGGGAGAAAGATCGGAGCCGGTCTGTGCAATGCCGATGATCGGACGGTCGGACTGCAATTCCGCCTGGCTGAGGCCGAAGTTCATGTAGCGCTCGAGATAGAGCGCCGTCATATCCGCGTTGGCAGGATTATCGAACCAGGCGCGCGAACGCAGCTTACCGCCCTTTGCCTGTGTTGCGGGAAGATTGTTCTGGTCTTTCATGATTTTGGTCTCCAGCCGAAAGTGGCGAATGGGTACGACAACAGGATTGCGACGACCTTGTGGTGAGCGGCAGAGAAAAAATTCTGGCGGTCGGCAGCGCGCGGCAGCCAAACCCGAGGACAGTCCGACACGGAACCTGCCCCTTCAACAAAGTCGATGACTACTGTCACGAATTTCCACCCTGAATCTTCTCGTTCCGCTTCCTCCGAAACATCAGACCCTGATCATCCCTGCTTCGGCATCGCGCGGTATTCATATTACTATTTTGCCGGGGAATGGCTTGTCAAGTAAAGCCTCAGAGCGATCCGTCCGGTCAGATAAATTTATTTTAGTCGTTATTTTTATTGTTAATTCACAAGAAATTCCCGTTTCCTAAGGCGTAATGCGCGTATCAACTTAAGAAATCGCTCAAAAGTCTCTTTTCAAATATCATACTATATGCTCATATCGCCCCGTCATAGCCGAATTCATCTCTGGGAGGATATAAGATGAAAAAAGCACTCGCGGCGGTTACCGTCGCATTTTCCGTGTGTCTGGCATCAGGCGTTTCCGCTCAATCTCTGACCGTCGGCTTCTCGCAGATCGGCTCCGAATCCGGTTGGCGCGCGGCTGAAACCACGGTCACCAGACAGCAGGCTGAAAAGCGCGGCGTAACCCTGAAGTTCGCGGACGCTCAGCAGAAGCAGGAAAACCAGATCAAGGCTGTTCGCGGCTTCATCGCGCAGGGCGTGGATGCAATCTTCATTGCACCGGTTGTCGCAACCGGCTGGGATGCGGTGCTGAAAGAAGCCAAGGAAGAGAAGATCCCCGTCATTCTTCTCGACCGCCAGATTGAGGCTCCAGACAGCCTTTACCTGACCGCAGTCACCTCGGATCAGGTTCACGAAGGCAAGGTTGCCGGGGAATGGCTGGCCAAGGATGTAGGCTCCAAGGATTGCAAGGTTGTAGAGCTGCAGGGAACGACCGGTTCTTCGCCTGCCATCAACCGCAAGAAGGGTTTTGAGGAAGGCATTGCCTCCCACGCAAATATCAAGATCGTTCGCTCGCAGACCGGCGACTTTACCCGCACCAAGGGCAAGGAAGTCATGGAAAGCTTCATCAAGGCAGAAGGCGGCGGCAAGGACATCTGCGCGGTTTATGCCCATAATGATGACATGGCTGTCGGCGCAATCCAGGCCATCAAGGAAGCGGGCCTGAAGCCCGGCACTGACATCAAGGTCGTTTCCATCGATGCCGTTCCGGATATCTTCAAGGCCATGGCCGCTGGCGAAGCCAATGCGACCGTGGAACTGACACCGAACATGGCCGGCCCTGCCTTCGACGCGCTGGACGCGTATCTGAAGGACAAAAAAGAGCCACCAAAGTGGATCCAGACGGAATCCAAACTCTACACGGCCTCCGATAATCCGATGAAGGTTTACGAGGAGAAGAAGGGACTTGGCTACTAAGCCATTTTCCGGCTTCGGGAACGGCGCGCAAGCGTCGTTCCCACCAACATACCGTGCAGGAAACAACCATGTCCGAAACCAGCCCACTTCTGGAAGCGCGCGCCATTGGAAAATCCTTCCTTGGCATACCCGCTCTGGACAATGTCGACATATCCCTCAACCGTGGCGAAGTTCACGCGCTTCTCGGTGAAAACGGCGCGGGAAAATCGACCCTCATCAAGATACTGACCGGTGTGTACCACCGCGACCGGGGCACGATCCGCCTCGACGGCGCGGAAATCTCTCCGACAACGGTGGCAGAGGCCCAAGATCTCGGCATCGGCACCGTCTATCAGGAGGTCAATCTTCTCGAGAACCTTACGGTTGCCGAAAACCTGTTTTTGGGCAGGCAGCCACGCCGCTTCGGCCTGATCGATAGACGCGAAATGCGCGTCCGGTCTCAGGCGCTGCTTGCGCGTTATGGACTCAGCATCAATGTCGATGCTCTTCTCTCCAGCTATTCGGTTGCGATCCGTCAGATCATCGCGATTGCGCGTGCCGTCGATCTCTCCGGCAAGGTGCTCGTCCTCGATGAGCCGACGGCCAGCCTCGACAATCATGAAGTGGAAATGCTGTTTACCGTGTTGCGGCAGTTGCGCGCCGAAGGGCTTGGCATTGTCATCATCACGCACTTCCTCAATCAAGTGTACGATATCGCCGACCGCGTAACGGTTTTGCGCAACGGCAAGCTAGTCGGCACGCGCAAAATTTCCGAATTGCCCAGAGGTGAGCTCATATCGATGATGCTGGGCCGTGAGCTTCAAAGTGTCACCCATGATCGCCATGCCCCGGAAGCAACGGTCGTGGAAGGGGAAGCACCCATACGCTTTCAAGGTTATGGAAAGCGCGGCAGTGTCGAGCCCTTCGATCTCGATGTGCGGCCCGGCGAAGTCGTTGGGATCGCAGGGTTGCTCGGCTCCGGACGCAGCGAGACGGCGTTCCTGCTGTTTGGGATCGACAGACCGGATGGCGGACAGGCTAGTATCGACGGCAAAACGGTGGCCATTACCTCGCCGGAAGCAGCGATCGAAAACGGCTTCGGCTTTTGCCCCGAAGAGCGCAAGACGGACGGCATCATCGGCGATTTTTCGGTGGCTGATAACATCGCCCTTGCCCTGCAGGCCCGCCAGGGCTGGATGCGGCCCTTGTCCCATAAGCAGAAGGCTGCACTGGCGGACGGCTTCATCAAATCGCTCGATATCCGCCCGGCCGACCGTGAAAGACCCATCAAGTTCCTGTCCGGCGGCAACCAGCAGAAGGCAATTCTGGCGCGTTGGCTGGCGACCGACCCAAGGCTCCTCATTCTGGACGAGCCGACACGCGGCATCGATATCGGTGCCCATGCGGAAATTCTGAAAATGATCGAGCGGCTCTGTTCGCAGGGCATGTCTCTGATCGTCATTTCCTCGGAGCTGGAAGAGCTGACGGCTGTCGCGCACCGCGTCATCGTACTTTCGGACCGCAAGCATGTGGCGGAACTCAAGGGAGACGATGTGACGGCCGATAACATCATGCAGGCCATTGCCAGCGCAGCCAGAACGGAGGCAGCGTGATGAAGACCATCACTCACCGCCTGAAGAGGCTGGCGCCCCAGCTTGCCGCGCTGATCATCATTCTTGCCGCAATCGCGGCGATCTCGCCCGGTTTCCTGAACCTGTCGTTCCAGAACGGTAGGCTCTATGGCAGTATCATCGATATTCTGGTGCGGGCAGCACCGGTGGCACTGCTGACAATCGGCATGACGCTGGTGATTGCCACCAAGGGCATCGACCTTTCCATCGGTGCCGTCATCGCCATATGCGGCGCGGTTGCCGCGACCTTGATCAGCGGCGGTCATTCCATTCCAACGGTCATAGCCATATCGCTGGCGGTCGGCATTGCCTGCGGCATCTGGAACGGCATTCTGGTTGCCATACTGGATATTCAGCCCATTATCGCAACGCTGATCCTTATGGTGGCGGGGCGCGGCATTGCGCAGCTGATTACCGAAGGCGTCATCCTGACATTCAACAATGACAGCTTTTCCGCGCTCGGCTCCGGCTCTTTGGCGGGCATACCGATGCCAATCGTCATCTGGGTTCTGACAGCACTTCTGATCGGCACACTGGTGCGAAAATCGGCACTCGGCTTTCTCATCGAAGCGACGGGTGTAAACCGCCGTGCCGCTGCCCTGGCTGGCGTGCGAGCCCGTTTCCTGCTGTTCTTCGTCTATGCGGTATCGGGGCTGTGTGCTGCCGTTGCCGGCATGATCGTGACAGCAGACATACGCGGTGCGGACGCCAATAATGCCGGGCTGTGGCTGGAACTCGACGCCATTCTCGCTGTCGTCATTGGCGGGACATCGCTGAATGGCGGGCGTTTTTCCATTACCGCTTCGCTGATCGGCGCACTCATCATCCAGACCATCAATACCGGTATTCTGGTTTCCGGGTTTCCACCGGAGTTTAACCTCATCATCAAGGCGGGCATCATCATCGTCGTGCTGACACTTCAGTCGCCTGCAATCGGCACCGTCATCGGCTTTGCCAGATCGCGCAAGCCACACAACACCGCGCCCGCAACCAAGGCCGCCAACAACAAGGAAGCCGCGCGATGATAGACACCCGCAATCTTCCGTTTCTGACAACGCTTGCCGTCTTTATCGTCGCCTATGCCCTGTGCGTCATGCAATATCCCGGCATGTTTTCAACACGGGTTGTTGGCAATCTCCTTACAGACAACGCCTTTCTCGGCATAGCCTCTGTCGGCATGACCTTCGTCATTCTGTCCGGCGGCATCGATCTCTCGATTGGCTCCGTCATTGCCTTCGCCAGCGTTTTCGTGGCCGTACTGGTGGGAACGTATAATGTGCATCCGCTGGTGGCCTTTGCCGCTGTGCTCGTCATTTCCACTCTCTTTGGCTGCCTGATGGGCGCAATGATCCGGTTCCTGTCCATACCGCCTTTCGTGGTGACGCTGGCCGGCATGTTTCTCGCCCGTGGCGCCGCCTACCTTATCTCGACGGAGTCAGTCCCAATCTCTCATCCGGTCATCGATGCGATACAGGGTTTCTATTTCCGTTTTCCAGGCGGTGGACGGCTAACGGCGCTGGCCATTGTGATGCTGATCGTGTTTGCGGTCGGGATATTCCTGGCAAGCCGCACCCGATTTGGCGCCAATATCTACGCCCTTGGCGGAAACCAGCAATCGGCGGAATTGATGGGCGTTCCCATTGGAAAGACGATCATCGGCATTTATGCCCTTTCCGGCTTCCTTTCCGGACTGGCAGGTATTGTCTACACGCTCTACACCTCGTCCGGCTATTCGCTGGCGACCGTCGGCATGGAGCTTGACGCAATCGCCGCCGTCGTAATCGGCGGAACGCTTCTGACGGGTGGAACAGGCCTTGTGGCTGGCACCTTCATCGGCCTGCTGATCCAGGGTCTGATCCAGACCTATATCGTTTTTGAAGGAACGCTTTCATCCTGGTGGACGAAAATCGTCATCGGCGTACTATTGTTCATATTCATCGTGTTGCAACGCACAATCATCTGGTATTCAAACAGAAGGCTTGCCGGGGGACATCCGGCGTAAACCGAGCGGAGGCATTTGTTGGGGCTGCTGGAAACGACGATCACGGGACGTAAGCGACGCAGCAGCCACGCGCATGTCGTCGCGGAGCTTGGCAGCGCCATCGTTTCGGGCCGCATCCCTGAGGGGTCGCTTCTGCCCAATGATGCGGAGCTTTCGCTGCGCTTTGGCGTATCACGCACCGTTCTGCGCGAAACCATGAAGACGCTGGCGGCCAAGCGGCTGGTTGAAGCAAAGGCCAAGGTCGGCACCCGCGTGCTTGAGAAATCCAGCTGGAATTTCTTCGATCCCGACGTTCTGGGCTGGCGGTGCGATGCGGGGCTGGACCCGGAATTCATCACGCATCTGGCTGACATCAGGCTGGCACTGGAGCCGGCGGCAGCCGCTGCCGCTGCGCGCCATGCTTCGAGCGAGGATATCGTCTCGCTTTATGCGATTGCTGCGCGGTTTGACAATGTGAACCATACGCCGGAAAGCATCGCCAAGGTCGATCTGGAGTTTCACCTGGCCGTGGCGCGCATTTCCGGCAATCCGTTCATGCGCTCTGCCAGTGGCCTGATCGAAGCGGCCCTTGCCATCTCGTTCCAGCTGTCGTCACCCGCCTCCTCGCCGGAGACGATTTCGGAGATTGCATCCAACCACCTGCGGATCGTCCACGCCATCGCTGCTCGCGATGAAGCTGCCGCCATCAAGGCCATGCGGCAGGTTATTCTAGTGGGCAAGGACCGGATCAAGAACGCGATTTTGGGTTAGTCTAACGCGATTGCGCCAATGAGCCTCAATGAAAATTGCGGCCTTTGACCGTGATATGCGCGTCCCCATCTGCCAAAATCTCCGACCTTCGCGGTAGGCCACGCCGGTCAGGAGACGGGCTTCCACGATGGAACTCATCGCCGCGCCCGTGCGGCAGCGGAAATGGCCCTTCCCTTTCGCCCACGCTTCTCAGCGCCTCCGAAAGATCGGTCACCCGACGCGCCACCAGATGCACGACCTCTCCTTCACGCTGGATCTTTCCATAAATTCCGACCATTCCCGCAGACAGGATGACGGGACGGTATTTCTCGAAGGTCTTGACCCAGACCACGGCATTGGCAATGCCCGTCTCGTCTTCCAGCGTCATGAAGATGACACCCTTTGCCGAGCCCGGCCTTTGACGCACCAGAACAAGACCCGCCACTTCCAGCCATGTTCCATCGCGCGCGTTGGCCGCTTGCTCGCAGGTGGCTATGCGCCGCCGGGAAAGATCTTCCCGCAGAAAAGACAGTGGATGCTGGCGCAGGCTAAGCCCCATATGGCCGTAATCCTGCACCACCTCTCCCCCAGCCGTCATGGGGCGCAACGCAACGTCAGGCTCGTTCAGTTCCGCAATGACGCTGTTGCGGCTGGCGGCAGCGGCGGCAAACAGGGGCAGTGGCTCGTCCCGCAACGCTTTGATGGCCCAGAGCGCCTGACGGCGAGACAGCCCAAGGGATGGCAGGAACGCATCCGCTTCCGCAAGACAGACCAAGGCGCTGGCGGGAATGCCGGCCCTGCGCCATAGATCGTCAATGGAAACGAAAGGTCGGTCCTCCCGGCACGCAACGATGGCGGCAGCGTGAGCGTTGGACAGGCCCTTGACCAGCCGCATACCCAGCCGCACGGCATTGCGGTTGTGACCCATCTCTTCCTCAAGCCTGCAATCCCACCGGCTGTGGTTGATGCAGACAGGGCGCACGACGACACCGTGGTCACGTGCATCGCGCACAAGCTGCGCAGGTGCATAGAAACCCATGGGCTGGGAATTCAGGAGAGCGACGCAAAAGATATCCGGGTGATGGCATTTCACCCAGGCGGATGCGTAAGCGATCAGCGCAAACGACGCTGCGTGGCTTTCGGGAAAGCCGTAGCTGCCGAAACCTTTGATCTGTTCGAAAAGTCGTTTTGCGAACTCTTCAGGAAAGCCGTTTTCGATGAGCCCGCTGACCAGCTGCTTTTCGAAATTGGCAATCGTCCCGACATTCTTGAATGTCGCCATCGCTCTTCTGAGCTGATCCGCATCATTGGGTGTAAACCCGGCGCAATCGATGGCAAGCCGCATGGCATGTTCCTGAAACAGCGGAACGCCAAGTGTCTTCCACAGGACTTTTTCAAGTTTTGGATGCTCATAGATGATTTGCTTGCCTTGTGCTCTTTCCTGTCTGCGCTTGAGGTAGGGATGCACCATGTTACCCTGAATGGGACCGGGCCGAACGATCGCCACCTGGATAACGAGGTCGTAGAGTTCCCGAGGCCTCAGCCTTGGCAGCATGGACATTTGCGCCCGGCTTTCGATCTGGAACGTGCCGATCGTATCGGCCTTGCAGATCATGTCGTAGGTTTTCTGATCGTTCTGCGGCACCGTGACAAGCTCGTATCGCTTGCCCTCCCGCTCCTCCAGCATATCAAAGGCACGGCGCATACACGACAACATGCCGAGCGCCAGACAATCCATCTTCATGAAATCGACGACATCGATATCATCCTTATCCCATTCGATGATGCGGCGATTGTCCATGGCGGCTGGCAGGATGGGAACGAGCTCATCCAGCCTGTCATGGGTCAGCACGAAGCCGCCCGGATGCTGGCTGTGGTGGCGAGGCGTGCCGATGAGTTGGCGGGCAAGGTCGAAGGCCAGCTTTACCCGGCGGTCATCGAGATTGATGTTGAGGTCCTTGGCTTCCTTCTCACCCGCATCCTCGGTCCACCACCAGATTTGCGAGGACATGAGCTTGGTCAGGTCTTCCGGCAGGCCCAACACCTTGCCGACATCACGAATTGCACCCTTGCCGCGGTAGCGGCTGATGACGGAGCACAGCGCTGCCTTGTCGTGGCCGTAGTGATTGTAGATCCATTGAATGATCTCTTCGCGTCTCTGATGCTCGAAATCGACGTCGATATCCGGCGGCTCATTGCGGTCTTCCGAGACGAAACGTTCAAACAGAAGATCGCTTTCCTTCGGATCGATGGCAGTGATGCCAAGGACATAGCACACGGCGGAATTGGCGGCAGATCCACGCCCCTGGCACAGAATATTCATCTTGCGTGCCTGACGGACGATTGCATTGACCGTCAGGAAATAGGGAGCGTATTTCTTTCGTGCGATGATCGCCAATTCATGTCTGAGGCTCTTCTCCACCTTTTCAGGCACGCCATCGGGATAGCGCCCCGGCACCTCATCCCAGACATATTTCTCAAGCGCTTCCTGTGCGCCCATTCCCGGCAGGATATTTTCTTCCGGATATTGATATTTCAGTTCTTTCAGCGAAAAATTGCAGCGTCGCACAATTTCCAGCGTGCGTTTCAAGGCATCCGGATAGGCCGAAAACAGCCGATGCATTTCCTGTGGTGGCTTCAGATAACGGTCTGCGTGGCGCTCCCGCCGGAAACCGGCATCATCAATGGTGCAGTTATGGCGGATGCAGGTCACCACATCCTGCAACATGCGGCGTTCCGGCTCATGAAACAACACGTCATTGGTCACGACGGTCGCAACGCCTGCACGCTGCGCCATAAGGGAAAGCTCGTGGAGCCGCATGTGGTCATTGGGGCGACGGCGCAGGCTCATTGCCACATAGGCCCGATCCCCGAAATCCGCTTTCAGGCGTCGCAACCGCCCGGACAGCCCTTCATCCGCAAGATCAGGCAGCAGAATAACGAGCAGCCCCTCCCCGTAGGTGACCAGATCGCGCCATTTCAGATCGCACTTTCCCTTTGCTGCCTCTTTCTTCCCATGGGTCAGCAAGCGGCATAGCCGACCATAGGCCGCCCGATCGGTTGGATAGACCAAGACCGAGATATCGTCTTCCAGGTCAAGCCTGCAGCCGATGACCAGCCGCACGCCGAATTTTTCCGAAGCTTCAAAGGCCCGGGGAATGCCGGTAAGCGTATTGCGATCCACCACGCCCAGCGCTTCAATGCCGAGAGCCTTGGCTTGGGCGAACAGATCCTCGCAGGAACTGACGCCACGCAGAAAAGAAAAATGCGTGGTGACCTGAAGCTCGGCATAACGAAGATCGTTGCTCATCCGAACAGCCCATGCATGAACCAGCCTTGCGAGCCGGTATTGGCGTGCTCACCATCGCCGGAGCGAAAGATCCAGAACCTTTCGCCGACCTCATCCTCCACCGTGAAATAATCGCGAACCGCAGCCTGTTCGCGGTCCCGCTTCCACCATTCACCAAAGACGCGCTCCGGCCCATCGGCCCGTTTCACAACACGCCGGACACCGCGCCATGTGAAGCTTCTGGGCGGATGATCCGGCAGGAGCGCCATGGTCTGGATTGGCTCAGGCCTGGCAAGGAGCCGTACCGGTCGCGGCCAGTGATCCGGCCAGCCAAGACAATCATCGGCAGCCTGAACGGAAACTTTCTGGATGGAACGCTCCGGCACGTCGCTCGCCACGGCGGCGTAACGATAGACCCTGTGGCCGCGATTGATGATGACATCGACCGTTTCTCCGATATCGGCCCTTGCGTCATCCAGCAGCGTGGAGCGGGTCTGCCCCACCAAAAGCGCTTCCGCATGGGTTGCCGTCAGAACCATCTTCTCGATGCCGAAGCCGGGATTGATGGTATCGATCCGGTCCGCCAACAGGCGCGTCAACTGCTTGACATCACGAACTGGCCTGGACGTTCCGGCGCGAATGGCTTGCAAGCCGCTATCCACACGATGCAGCAAAAGATCCACACGGCGCGCACCCAGCCCACGCTTTTCCAGATCCTGACAGAGCTGGCGGACCAGTTTTTCGATATAGCGGGCAATGGTTTCGGCAGCAGAAATGGGCTCTGCAAAGAAGCGGAATGCTTCGACAAGTTCCGGCACGCGCACAGGCTCTATCGGTTCCGACAGAAACCCATGGGCCTGATCCAGCCTGCGCCCCACTTCCGGCCCGAACCGCAGGGTCAGCGGCGCGCGCGCGGTCGTCATCAGTTCCGTGACCGTGCGAAAACCAAGCACTTTCAAATCTCTTATTATCCTGTCTTCAAGGCGAAGTGCAGCCAAAGGAAGATGTGCGATTGCTTGACCGGCACCATGTTCCGGCACGATGGTGATCTGATCCCGCCCGAAGCGGGCAAGGGCATGGGCGGCACCCCAACTGTCGGCAATGGCTGCACGCGCGGCAAAGCCGATGCCGTGCAGACGGTTTATCATGCCCGTCAGCATGAGGTGTTCATTGCCATGCAGATGGTCTGCACCCGTCGTATCCAGCACAAGGCCGGCAGGTGGATCAGGCGAAACAATGGGCGCGTAAATTCGCAGGAACCACAGGGCAAGATCACGCAGTGCTCTTGCATCTTCGGCTGCCTTCAGTTCCTCCACGATCAGGCCGGAAACGATAGCCTGCGCTTTGCTGGCCGGCATGCCGAGACGCAGGCCAGCAGCAGAGGCCGCCGCATCCTGCGCCAGCACGACACGGCGGTTGCCCTGGCGGCCAATCATGACGACGGGCTGGTCAACCGGTGGCGCCTGCTTGCCAAGCGCCCTGCGGTATCGATCCGTCGACCATGTCGGCAGGTAAAGCGAGACGACCCTTTGCATCACAGGCTTCCACTTCAAAATCGGCACATTCACCGCCACGACAGCGCACAAGCTCCAGAAACCAGCGCGCCCTCCCAACCCCCCGCACGGGCAGCGGTGTGGATGGGCGAACAGAAACACGCCAGCGCGTAACCGCGGCCGTTGGTTGTCCGAATTCCGCCGCACCGGAGGGATGCCGCCAGCGGCGGATCGCAAGGCCGACTACGCCGGAGCTTTCTGCGGCCAGTTGCAGACGCCGCGACATGTTCATCGGCAGTTTCGACATCTCGCCAATGACCGCGCCGAAGCCGTTGCAACGCAGCCCCTCTTCAAAACAATCCAGCACGCCTTTCTCATCGCGGCATTCCACGATGATCAGCCGGTTTTGCGACAGCCCGGCCTGAGCCAGCGCTGGCATGAACAGATCAGGCCTTGTCACACACCACAGGATCTTGCCTTTGACACGTGCCGCGATGCCGGCTGAAAACAGGGCTGAAGCAGCACCATCTACCGCACCGTTTCCACCACCGCTCACCTCATGCAGGCTACCGAGCTTCAGGCCCCCACCCGGCAAATGATTATCGATCGGGGGGATGCCAAAGGGCAGGGTTTCATGATGGCGGGCCGGACCGTGCGTGATCCGCTCCAGCCTTTCCCGCAATTCCTCAACAACAAGCTGTTCGGCGCGTTTATGCATGACACAAAACTTTTCAAGACATTCACGCTAAAAGATATAACTGTTCACTTTTTGTTCCAATTTCAGCAAAGAGTCAACAAGAGTCATGGAAGAGTCTGTGGAGGAACTGGAATGGGGAATTACGGACCGGCCACGGGCCGCATTTCGACCTGCGATAATAGCCCTGCCCTTGCCGGTGCCCTTCGCGGCAGGGTCAGCTTGCCTGCGGCGTAGTATAAGAGGAATGTACCGACCTGATAGGGATATGTGACATCGATCTCAACGAAAGACCGCACCACAAACAGTGCGCAGAGAGCAAAGAGGACCAATCCTTGAGGATCGTTCTTCTTGACGAGAATGGATCGCAGATGCCCCAGGAGGGTCCCATAAAGCAGGATCAACAGTAGTATCAGTCCAACAAAGCCGTTCTCCACCACCGTTTCGATATAGGTATTGTGGAAGTGGAATCCGCTGCGAGTGGTGATGAAGAAATCATCCCACAGGCGTTCGGCATCAAAAAAGCCGACGACCCAGAAGCCTTGATATCCCACGCCGAGAATGGGTGCGTCTTTGGCCGCTTCGATGCCCTGCTGCCAAAGATAGGTACGCCCTGTCAGCGTGGAATCCTTGCCAAATATGCCAAGCACAGCATCGAGCAGACCAAATTGCAGCGACGCCACAACGAGAAGAGCCCCCACACCGACGAGCGCTAGAAATATCATCTTGCGATTGGCAGGAGACAACATGCCCATGGGCATGAAGCCTATGATGAGGGCCACCACTGCAACTGTGGTGATAACCGACGTCGCCGATTGCGATGCCAGCAGGCAATAGGCCGAGATGAGACCGGCGACACCCGCAACGCCCAGCCAGAGAATGTCGCGCTGGCGCAGCACAAGCACGGACGACACTGCAAAGATCACGCCCAGTGACGCAAAGAAGCCAAGCTGGTTTTTGGAGGAGAAGGCGCCGACAAAGCTGACAGTCCCGTCCAAAGCATCAAAGAGATAGAGTCCGAAAAGCAGGGAATAGAGAAGCACCAGTACGATGCCGATCAGCGCGCCGCGTGTGAGAGTCGTAATCGAGATCACTCTCATGGCGATCAGGGCGCAAACAATATGCGTCAGGTACTGAATGGACGCACGCATTGTAACGGACATGGCATCCGACCAGAAACTGGACAGAACGGCCAGGATGCCGAAAGCGAAAATCCAGAGATATCTGGTGTAGTTGCCAAGTACCCGACGGTAATCCACCACGACGAGCGGAAACCACATGGCGTAATAGGCAAGAATGGAAACCTGACCAAATTTGGACGAATAGGCAAAGACGAAGAACGACAGCGCGACTGCCGCCGTTCCGTAGAGGCCGTTTTTATCCGGATCGATCAAGGCCGATTTGGCAATCCGCATCTTGGCCTCACTGCATCAGAACATCTGATGACACCTTGATTACGTCGCCAGGCTGAATCGGCGTGTTTTCATCAGCCTTGATTTCCTTCGCCTTGCCATCTTCTTCACGCACGATGACATAGCTGATGCTGGCAGACTTGCCCGAAGGATCGAAGCGTAGCGCCTCGGCAGATTGCGCCAGAGCTTCAGACATCAGCTCCCGGCTGGTGCCCAGCTGAAGGTTCAACTTCTGCAGTTCCGCCTCAGTGTCCTGCAATTCCTTGGAACGCTGGGCGTCCCAATCGTTGCGCAGGTTGATTTCGTCCTGGGTCGCCTTGTTTATATCCTGCTTGGCGCGCAGCGCCGACGTATCGATATCGAGGAGTGTGGATTCAACTTCTGCGGCACGTTCCTCGGCTGAAATCCGACGTTGTGCGAGCGCGAGACCCTGTTCATTCAGCCGGTTGACCTTTTCGCGGTCCTCATTGGCCAGCTGCAACTGTCTGTTTTGAGTTTCGGCCTTTTTCTGAAGGGATTCGACTTCTGTTTCCAGAAGCTGCCGGAGATCCGTCAAGGCTTTCAACTGAAGCGTATAGCGCTCCGTCCGGGATTTCATGAGAGCAGTTTCGCTCTCAAGAAGCGCATCAATGTTGAGAATCTTTTCCAGTTCAGGTGTCTTGGTGATTTCCTTGTCACCCCTGACCTCGGCGCGCAGACGGGCTTGGCGTGCAAGAAGACGCCCGCGCTGGTCATCGTAGACAACAGCGTCGCCACGGGCATTGATGAAATCGCGAGCAAAACGCTGCCCAGCCTCGGAACGGCGCAGGCCACCAGAAAGGCTGACTGCCTTCAATACCGTGAGATTAGGCGCATAGGGATATTCGCCCGGCGTCTGGACATCGCCGGTCAGGAAGACGGGTCGGAATTGTGAGACCTCGACGGAGGCTGAGGGAAGATTGCGAAGGGCAAACTTGCTCTGAAGCTGTGCCCCGATTTCGGAGCCGACTTCACCGGCCGTTTTGCCAGCGACATCGAGCTCGCCGATGAAAGGTAGCGAAAGGGACCCGGAAGCGCCAACAGAATAATCGCCGTTGATGGCTTCCCAGTTGCGGATGGTACCATCTGCAGGCTGCCATTCTGCAACACGGATACGCAGCTTGTCTGCGGTGCCCAGCCTGTATTGCTTGTCCTGCTGAGCAAAGGCACTCAAGGGTGAGGTTGCGACCAGCGTGGCCGCGATAACAAGCGCAGGAATTTTGCGCAGGGCAAGATTCAATGAAAAACCGGTGGCAACGCCAACCATATTGAACTCCATAATTACAGCTGTCGTTACAGCCGATTTACGACCAGCTTTTAAGGCTGGTCGCAAATGCCACCCAATGGCGGCCGCAATAACTTAATGCCACAAAACGCCGAACTATGAATTTGGTTCAATAGCTGCCGCGTGACATGCACACAGCCGGAATGGTTTTAACGATGATGGACACGTCCTGCATCATGGACCAGTTGCGCACATATTGCGTATCGAAGTCCACGCGTTCCTTGTAGGACACGTCGTTACGACCACTGATCTGCCACAGGCCGGTCAGGCCCGGACGGGTGCTGAGATAATAAGAAGCTGCACTTTCGTAATAGTTCAGCTCTTCATCAACGACAGGACGAGGACCCACGACACTCATCTCACCACGAATGATGTTGATGAGCTGTGGCAACTCGTCCAGGCTCAGCTTGCGCAAGACAGATCCGATCGATGTTACCCGAGGATCGTTCTTGAGCTTGCGTGTCGTCTTCCACTCTTCCGCTGCTTCTGGATTGGCAGCAAGATAGTGTCGCAGGACTTCATCGCCGTTCATCACCATGGTGCGGAACTTGAGGCAATGGAACATACGTCCGTTGTGCCCGACGCGGCGATGACCATAGAAGGCCGGACCGCGGTCGGTGAATTTAACCAAAGCCATGATCATCAAGAAGATCGGGCTAAGTACGAGGAGTGCTAGCAGTGCTGACGAAACGTCAAAGCTGCGTTTAGCGATTCCTCCGATCGGAAAGCTCACATCGAATTCATCTGAGCTACTAAGCGGCGAAACAGCCGATCGAGTCGCGGACTTCATAGAGAGGACTCCATTTATGTTTTGCGATGGTCGGTACCCGTTGGGCGCGTCATTTCGAGTATCATCAGATAGCAATGCTGTGACGACAATTTGGTGCTTTTGAATTTTTTGTGAGGCGTGCCGCCTTAGTTCTTTTGGGTGAGGCAACCAGAAATACTCACAAAAGAAGTGAATTCAGTATAAAAACCGATCTACTGAAGAACAACACCGTGGTTCTAGCGAAACCCTCACACCTTGTTTAGGTTTTGGCATGTATTCGATGCTCAATTAAAACTCATTTAATCTTATAGCATTCTATAGAGCCATGCATATTTGCAGTGCTTAGACGACATAAGGGACGCATTTTAAGCATATTGGACCATTGTGCACCGCAATAAAATTGCGGCGACGCACACTCAAAATGACAAGGAATGTCTGTATTTTTATGAAGAAAAATTAATCTCGTCTGTAAATTAGGTCGATTGACGGGAGAAAATGGACGCAATCGTGACGCAAATAAGGCGAAATAGTGGCAAAACGCTTTTGCATAGCTCCTAATTATGTTCAACGAATTCTGATAGGCGAATATAATCGATTCAAACAGTGACGTTTGCGTGATTCCGCGTAAGCTCTGACGTTAGATATATCCCGGCGGTGGCGACAAATGGGCACCTCGAGATCATACTCACTTCGGATAGCGTAGAGCAGGCGGACCGCAGGAGCGCTTTTGCCAACGACTGGCCTTTCGATCACTGGGGAGAGTGATCGGCAGGCTCGATAAACTGGGAGGAACCATGCATGTTCGTCAACGCGATGAGCTTTGACTTGGGTGAAGACATCGGCGCATTGCGCGATGTCGTGCACCGCTTCGCGCAGGACCGCGTCAAGCCACTTGCGGCTGGCATAGACAAGGCAAATCTCTTCCCGCACGAGCTTTGGGAAGAGATGGGCGAGCTCGGGCTTTTGGGCATAACGGTGCCGGAGGCCTATGGCGGAGCTGACATGGGGTATCTGGCCCACACGGTCGCTGTCGAAGAGATTGCCCGCGCCTCGGCATCCGTAAGCCTGAGTTATGGCGCGCACTCAAATCTTTGCGTCAACCAGATCAAACTCAACGGTAACGACAACCAGAGGCAACGATATCTTCCCAAGCTTGTTTCAGGCGCTCATGTGGGTGCTTTGGCAATGTCGGAAGCGGGTTCGGGCTCCGACGTGGTTTCAATGGCTTTGCGCGCCGAGAAACACGGGGATTATTTCCGGCTGAATGGGACGAAATACTGGATTACAAACGGGCCGGATGCCGACACGCTGGTGGTCTACGCAAAAACCGACCCCGGCGCAGGCAGCCGCGGCATCACCGCCTTTATCGTTGAAAGGACCATGAAGGGTTTTTCGACCAGTCCGCATTTCGACAAGCTTGGAATGCGCGGGTCGAATACCGCCGAGCTGGTTTTCGACAATGTCGAAGTCCCCATCGAAAATGTCCTTGGCCAAGAGGGCAAGGGCGTTCGCGTCTTGATGTCAGGGCTGGATTACGAGCGCGTCGTTCTTTCCGGCATCGGCACAGGGATCATGGCGGCCTGTCTGGACGAAATCATGCCCTATCTTAAAAGCAGGAAACAGTTTGGGCAGAGCATCGGCAGTTTTCAGCTCATGCAGGGCAAGATCGCGGACATGTATACCGCGCTCAATACCGCGCGTGCCTATATGTATGAAGTCGCCCGCGCCTGCGACGCAGGCAGGGTAACCAGACAGGATGCTGCAGCCTGCGTACTCTACGCATCGGAACAGGCGATGGTCGTCGCGCATCAGGCCGTGCAGGCCATGGGTGGAACGGGGTTTATGAATGAAACGCCGGTCAGCCGAATGTTCCGCGACGCCAAGCTGATGGAGATTGGCGCGGGCACATCGGAAATTCGCAGAATGCTGATCGGACGCGAACTCATGGAACAACAGGCACCATGATGGCCCCCACCAACGCATAAAAAAGGCCGCCAGAGGATGGCGGCCTTTCTAACTCTTGTGCCGGATCAGGCTGCGTGGCGCTCGTGGCGGCCCTCTTCAACCTCTTCGACAATTTTTGCAACGAATGCATCGAGGTCATCTGGCGAGCGCGAAGTGATGATGCCCTTGTCGGTAACCACCTTCTCGTCCTTCCACAGACCGCCGGCGTTCATGACGTCCGTCTTGATGGAGCCGTAGGATGTGACCTGACGGCCCTTGACGGCATCAGCTTCAATCAGCAACCAAGGTGCGTGGCAGATGGCTGCGACGACCTTGCCGGATTTGACGAACTGGCGAACGACGCGCATGGCGTCATCGCTGGCACGCAAAACGTCGGGGTTGATCTGGCCGCCGGGCAGTACCAGAGCATCGAAATCTTCGATGTTGACGTCCTTTGCCAACATATCGACCTTAATGCTGTCGCCCCAGTCCTTCTCGTCCCAGCTCTTGATTTCGCCGTTTTCGAGCGACGCGATCTTCACGTCAGCGCCCTTCTTCTTCAGTTCCTCGTAGGGCACCCGAAGTTCGGAACGTTCGTAACCGTCTGTTGCAAGAATCACGATTTTAGCAGCGTTGATAGCTGTCATGGCTTTCTCCTTTGCTTGATTGTCTGGAATATCAATTCGCTTCGTCTGAATTGACGGATGGAAGGAAGAATTCGACATCCTCCCTGCGTGCCTGCTCAAGGCTGGCTATGCGTTCCTGCCAGAAGCGCTCGGCTTCGTCGGGCTCGTTTTCGTATTGGCGGATGAAGGTCTTGTTATCGTCGATCATCACCTGACGCGTACCGCCAAGCAGCATATATTCTTCCGCAAGCTTGCGCGTTTCGGTCTTTTCCATCGTGGTCTCCTTGGGCGGAAGGAACTTGTGTCGGAGAGCGCACCGGATGGGTAAGAAGCTCGTCTGCCATTTCGTTGGCCATCAGAAGAAAACGGAAAAATCCTGATGTTCTCCAGCGCCATCATGTCCGTTTGACACGGTGGCTCTCCTGCCAAATGAACGTGCCCTTTGGAGAATGGTTCCTAAAAAATCTGCAGATGTGGGAGGAAGCCGATCAGCTGCCCAGGGCTTCAATCTGCAATATGAGGCGCTCCGCCGACAGAAGCGCGCTACCCGTAGCGGCCACCATTTGCGGTAAGACCAGCCATTCCAGCATCCACGCCGCACCGGATCTTTCCTGCTCATGCACCATGGCTTGATGTATTGCAGAAACCTGCACCGCGTTGAAGCGAGCAAGCGCCACCAGCGTTTCCGCCACAACGGGATTTTGCTTGTGCGGCATGGCCGACGAACCACCACCGCCCGAAAGGCGAATGCCGGAGCCGGTTTGAGCAAGTAGCGCAATGTCCTGGCCGAACTTGCCAAGCGTGCCGGTAACAAGCGTCAGAAAATGGGCGAAATCAGCAATGCCATCGCGCTGGCTATGCCACTGGACGCTTTCTGCCAGGTCAAGCCTTCTGGCGAGTTCCGCGCGAACATCTGCGGCTTTATCACCCAGGGAATCCAGTGTTCCTGCAGCGCCACCCAGCTGGATTGCGAAGTTCTTTTCGAGGAGCAGATGCAGCCGCTCTTCATGTCGGCACAGCGGCGCCTGCCAGCTGACGACCCTGTCCGCAACCGTAATCGGTATTGCTGCCTGCATTCTTGTATAGCCCATCAAGGGCTTGGAGCCGTCGCGTTTGATCAGCCCCTCCATGCCGGCGATGCAGGACGACAGCCGTGTGCCGAGGATGAACGCGGCAGCCTTGAGGCGCAGCATCAGGCTCGTATCGATGACATCCTGACTGGTTGCGCCGAAATGCACCTTTGGTGCGACAGTTTTTTCGACGGCTGCCCGCAACTGACGAACTAGCTCGGGAATGACGACACCATCTTTCGCTACGCCATTCCGAAGCGCGGCGTAATCGATATCAACCTTGGCCAGTCCTTGAGAAATACTGGCGGCCTCCCCTTCTGAAATGATGCCGGCTGAGGCCTGCGCGGCGGCAAGTGCGGTTTCAAACCGCAGCATTGCCGCAACGTCGGCCTCTGCAGAGAACAGTTCTGCGATCTCCGCATCACCGAAAAGGCCGCGCAGCACCGGATGTTCAAAAGGGGAAAAGCTCATTGTGATCTCAAATATCGAAGAAGACTGTTTCGGCATCACCTTGAAGATGGATGTCGAAGCGATAGATGTTTCCTTCTTCCTTCTTCGCGATCAAGGTTGCAAGCCTTGGTTTATGCTCCACCCGGGCCAGAACCGGATCGACAGCATTTGCGTCTGCCTCTTCCGGAAAATACATGCGGGTCTGAAGGCCGATATTGATGCCACGTGCCACGACCCAGAAGGTGATGTGCGGAGCCATCCACTCGCCATTATTGAACGGCACTTTTCCAGGCTTGATCGTCTCGAAGATGAACTCACCGGTCTCCATGTTGCCCGGCGAGCGGCCCCAGCCCCTGAAATTTGGATCGGCAGCGCCACGCGTTTCGCTAGGGCTGTTGTAGAGACCCTGCGCGTCCGATTGCCAGATTTCGATCAAAGCGTCCTTGAGAGGATTGCCGCCGCCATCGTAAACTGTGCCACGGATGGAGATCCGCTCGCCCTTTGCATTGGCATTGTAGAGCGCGCCGGAACCCAGATCTTCCGAGAAGATGCCTTCGATACCCACGAAATTCGGCGTGCAACCGATGTGGACATAGGGACCAGCGGTCTGGGAAGCGCTTTCCTTAAGGTAGTGAAGCGGTTGAACCATCTCAGTTGCCCTCCATGCGATTTTCAAACAGGGTGGAACGGCGTCCTCTTAGAACAATGTCGAATTTGTAGGCGCGCATGTCCATCGGAAGGGCCGCGTTCATGTCGAGAGCAGCGACAAGCCGCTCAATGGCCGCCTTGTCCGGGATCGTTTTCACAATTGGACACTGCCAGATCATCGGGTCACCCTCGAAATACATCTGCGTGATCAGACGCTGGGCAAAACCGTGACCAAAAATGGAAAAGTGAATATGCGCCGGGCGCCAGTCGTTGACACCATTGGGCCATGGATAGGCACCAGGCAAAATCGTCTTGAACCAGTAATTGCCATCGGCGTCAGTGATCGTGCGACCGACACCGCCGAAATTCGGATCGACGGCAGCCAGGTAGGTTTCCTTTTTGTGACGGTAGCGTCCGCCGGCATTTGCCTGCCAGAACTCTACCAGCGCCCCATCGACACCCCTGCCCCGTTCGTCCAGAACACGTCCGTGCACGAGGATTCTGGGTCCGATCGGCATTTCACCCGGACGGGCGTAATTGAGGATAAGGTCGTTATCCAACGGATTGAGCATATTGTGGCCGAAGACTGGGCCGGTAATTTCGCTTTTGGTACCTTCCAGCGAGATCAGCGCCCGCTGCGGCGACCGCAGGATCGAGGTTTTATACGCCGGGGCATAGGCTGGCGGGTGAATGCTGCGATCTCTGGCAAAAAATGGTCCGGTTTCTGGCGGTCTGTTGGTCATTTCTTCTCCTCCTCACGCGAAGAGGCGGCTCGCATCTCGGCAAGTGCGTTCTTCGCAATCTTGAAAGCGTGGTTGGCTGCGGGAACACCCGCATATATCGCGACATGCATCAAAGCTTCGCGAATATCTTCTTCGGTCGCGCCGGTGTTTGCGGTGGCACGAACATGCATGGCCACCTCCTCATCATGTCCGAGCGCGGCAAGCAGTGCGATGGTGACCATCGAACGCTCTCGCTTGGTCCAGTGGCTCCCTGCCCAGACTGTACCCCATGCGGACTCGGTGATCAGCGTTTGAAACGGTTGGTCGAAGGGTGTCGAGGCAGCCTGCGCGCGATCCACATGGGCATTTCCAAGGACCTCACGACGGGTCTTCATCCCGCCCTCGAACCTGTTTGTCTTGTTGGCATCGGCCATGGGTCAAAGCTCCGGCAATGATTTCAGGAATGTATCGACAGCAGCCGCGTAGGCGGAAGGCTGCTCGACACAGGGAATGTGACCGCAGCCCTTGATGACCTCCAACCGACTGCCGGGAATGAGCGAGGAAAGCGTTGCAACAAGCTCCGGGGGCGTAGACCCGTCGCCATCACCGGCAACGCAAAGGGTCGGCACATCGAATGTCGCGACGACCTGCGTATAGTCGGCGTCGCGTATGGCAGCACAGCTTCCCGCATAACCCCGGGCATCCTGACGGGCGAGCATGTTTTTCGCGCCCAGATAGGCGGCATTGTCTGGCGAGCGGAAAGCCGGAGTGAACCACCGCTCCATGACACCATCGACCATGGCGAAGAGTCCGTCCTGCTCCACCTTGGCGATACGGTCATTCCACATCGCAGGAGTCCCAATCTTGTGCGCGGTATTGCTGAGCACGAGCGCGCTTACCAGGTCGGATCGACGGTCGCATAGCCGCTGCGCGATCAACCCTCCGATGGACAGGCCCCATATGATGGCACGTCGCACGGACAGATGCGCCAGCAAGGCTTCGATATCATCAACATGATCATCGATGCTGTAAGGCGTATTTTCGGTATCCGACAGGCCATGCCCGCGCTTGTCGTGCAGGACATAGGCGTATGAATCGCCAAGTTCCGCCATCACCTGCTCCCAGATGCGGAAATCCGTACCGAGCGAATTGATGAAGACAATGACGGGTCTTTTGCCATCAAGGCCGACTGTCTTGTAATGAATAGTCTGAGAGCCAGACATCAGAAATTGCATGGCGCTTCCTCCTGACAACGATATTGCAATGTCGATCCGGTTAAGTAAAATGAGATTATTGCAATCATCCATAACTCACAGATTATAAAATATGGTCGATACCCGGGTCAAATTTCGTCATATCCAGACTTTCGTCGAGATCGCACGACAGAAAAGCGTCGTCAGGGCCGCTGCCTCCTTGCATATAAGCCAACCGGCGGTGACGAAGACCATCAGGGAATTGGAAGACGTGCTTGGAGTGGCACTTTTCGAGCGCGACGGTCGGGGTATCAAGCTGAGCCGTTACGGCGAAATCTTTCTCAAGCACGCCGGTGCGACGATGACCGCCTTGAGGCAGGCGGTCGATTCCGTGTCGCAAGATGCCGCAAATACCGGGACACCCGTCCGGATAGGCGCGCTCCCGACCGTATCCGTCAGGATCATGCCTGACGTGATGAGCACTTTCCTGCGGGAAGATACGGGCAGCACGGTCAAGATTGTCACGGGCGAAAACGCGGTTTTGCTCGAACAATTGCGGGTGGGAGAACTCGACCTCGTTGTCGGACGTCTGGCCGCGCCCGAGAAAATGACCGGCTTTTCCTTCGAACATCTCTATTCCGAAAAAGTACGCTTCGTCGTCCGCGCCAACCATCCACTGTTGCGCGAAGGAACAGCTATCTACGAAAGGCTAAGCGAGTTTCCGATTTTGACGCCGACGCGCAACTCCGTCATCGGCCCGGTCGTCGAGCAATTTCTGATCGCCCGCGGCGTGGGCGCCTTGCCCAAACGTATTGAAACCGTATCCGATGCGTTTGGCAGGGCGTTCTTGCGAAACAGCGACGCCATCTGGATTATTTCAGAAGGCGTCGTGGCTGCGGATATTGCCGATGGCACGCTGGTGGTTCTACCGCTCGACACGGGCGACACAAGCGGCCCAGTCGGCCTGACCATGCGCGCCGATACGCAACCATCGCTTCCGCTTCTTCTGTTGATGCAAACGATCCGCGAAACCGCGGAATCGCTTGCATCCGCAAAAACCTAGTAGGGCAGACCCACGTAGTTTTCGGCCAGCGACGTCGCTGCGGCACGGGAATGCACGAGGTAATCGAGTTCGGCTTCCTGGATCTTCTGGCCGAAGTCGCCCGTATCCGGGAAACGGTGCATCATTGTCGTCATCCACCAGGAGAAGCGAACCGCTTTCCACACTCTGTCCAATGCGCGTCCCGAATAGGCATCAAGTCCGGCCTGCGAGCCTTCATTGTAATATTCGATCAAGCCCTGGCTGAGGTAGTGAACGTCACTGGCGGCGAGGTTGAGACCCTTTGCACCGGTGGGCGGTACGATATGCGCTGCATCTCCAGCCAGGAACAGGCTGCCGAATCGCATGGGTTCTGCAACGAAGGAACGCAGAGGCGCGATCGACTTTTCAAAGGATGGCGCAGTCTTCATTGCTTCTGCGTGATGGGCTGGCAGGCGACGCCGGATCTCGTCCCAGAAGCGGTCGTCGCTCCAGTCCTCGATCTTGTCATCCAGCGGGCACTGCACGTAATAGCGGCTGCGCGTGTTGGAGCGCATGGAACACAGAGCAAATCCGCGCGGATGGTTCGCATAGATCAGTTCATGATTGACCGGCGGCACCTCTGCCAGAATACCCAGCCAACCGAAGGGATAGACACGCTCATATTCACGAATGGCACCCTGTGGGACAGCTTTCCGGCTGACACCGTGGAAGCCATCGCAGCCCGCGATGAAATCACAATCGATGCGATGCGTTACGCTGTCCTTCTGATAGGTGACATAGGGCTTCTTGCCGGAAAAATCATGCGGCTGAACGTTTTCCGCATCATAGATGGTCAACGAACCATCACGCTCACGGGCGTCCATCAGGTCGTGGGTCACTTCCGTCTGGCCGTAAACCATGACACGCTGTCCACCTGTCAGATCAAAGAGATCGATGCGGTGATCGCGACCGTCAAAGGCAAGCGAGAAGCCGTCATGCGGCAGGCCTTCCTTATGGAGTCTGTCTGCGACGCCGGCATTTTCAAGAAGCTTTACCAGCCCCTCTTCCAGCACCCCGGCGCGAACTCTCCCGAGAATGTATTCCTTGCCAACGCGATCAATGATGACGTTGCTCACTCCGGCGCGGGTCAGGATCTGACCCAACAGCAGACCCGACGGGCCGGAACCGATGATAACGACTTTCGTGCGCATTAAACCCTCCTGCACAACACTCCCAGGAGCAGAAATGACGGCCACGGAGCGTGGTTTCAATGGACATTTCAGAGCAGAAATTGCACTATCCGACCATGATTTGAAGTGCAGGGTAGCGCAAATGTCCAGAGACAAGCTCTATGGTGAGAGCACCGGACCACAGAGCCTGTTCCGTTTTCACTGCGAAACCCTGTTCTCACGCAGCAGTCTGCACCGCTTCGAAATCGGCCTGCACAGGCATGAGAGCTTCCTCCAGATACTCTATATTTCGGGTGGCGACGGTGATGCCACGCTGGAAGGCGCAGTAACGCCCATTCAGCCGCCAGCCGTCATCATCGTGCCGCCGGGCTTCGAACATGGGTTCCGCTTTTCCAAGGACATAGCGGGGCTCATCATCACGCTTATTCCCTCTGCGCTATCGACACTGTTGCAGACGGTCACGCGCCAGCATCTGGCGCGCCCGGTTCTCATCCCGCTTGAAGGCCATGATGCACTTGGAGAGGTCGTCAAGGCTTGTGAATTGATCTCCCAGGAATTTGCAGGCAATCGCCTGGCCCGGGACGCCATGATCGAGGGACAGATTGCAAGCCTCATCGCGCATCTCTGTCGGATCGACAGGGCATCCGCTCAGCAAACGGGAACGGACCGAAACGGCAATCGGTTCGAGATGCTGCTCAACCTCATCGAACGTCATATTCGGGACCACAAGAGTGCTGCCTTTTACGCGCAGCAACTCGGCATGTCTCAGACGCACCTCAACCGCCTCGTCAGGCAGCAATGCGGAACAAGCCTCCAACGCCTCATCGCCCGAAGACAGCTGGAAATCGCCCAGCAAGAGCTGCTTTTCACGGTCTCGACGGTGCAGATGGTGGCAACGGGTTTGGGATTTGTCGACCCGTCCTATTTCTCAAGGTTTTTTGTCAGGGAAACAGGCATGACGCCGGGTGCATGGCGCAGCGCGGAGCAATCGAAGTTCGCGGCCACGCCTTCGACCGAGGCTTAAACCAGCATTCTGCGCAGATCCGCCTGAACGTCCAGAAGCGGCGGCAGATAGGTGTTTACCAGATCTTCCATGCTGGCCGAGGTCACCGACAAGCCGACATTCAACGCTGCAACGGTTTGCCCACGCAGGTTTTGCAACGGAACGGCAATCGAACGCAGGCCGATCTCGACTTCCTGATCGATAATGGCGTAGCCCCGTGCACTCGTCGCCTCAAGCTCGGCCATCAGCGCATCAATATCCGTGATCGTTCTTTCCGTCCGTGCATCCAGATGAGACTTTTCCAGCAAGACTCTGCGTTTTTCAGCATCCAGCGCGGCAAGCGCCACACGGCCCATGGAGGTACAATAGGCAGGAAGGCGGGAGCCGGGCATAAGGGCAATGGACATGACCCTGCGCTGCGCCGCTCGGGCGACATAGACGATTTCCGTTTCGTCGAGGATGGATACCGAGGTGCTCTGTTCGATCCGTATCGACAAATCGTCCAGCAGGGGCTGGACGATGCGCGGAAGTGGCATGGTTGCCAGGCAGCCTGTTCCAAGCCGCAGCACCTTGGGCGTGACGGTGAAATATTTGCCGTCGTAAGCGGCATAGCCAAGCTCCGCCAAGGTTAAGAGACATCGGCGGGTGGTGGCCCGATCAAGAGCTGCAATTTCAGCCGCCTGTGAAATCGAAAGGCGCGGATGTTCGGCGCTGAACGCTTCAATCACTTTCAGCCCCTTGGCAAGTCCACCCATCAGGTCGCGTTCACTCACCATTTCCAGCCTCTCAAATGTGCGATATACGAACAAAGTTTATATAACGCACAAACCAGTTGCAGTCGAGCGCTGTTCGGCTTTACCTCTTTGCCAATGCTGAGCAGACAGAGGGCCGTCGAGGAGGGCTTCATGGACAAGACAATCAAGAGCGCAGCGGATGCTGTCTCTGCGATCGGTGACGGCGCAACGGTGATGATTGGTGGCTTCGGGGGCTCCGGTGCACCAATCGAACTCATCCATGCGCTGATCGACAAGGGATCAAAGAACCTCACCGTCATCAACAACAATGCGGGCAACGGTCGTATCGGCATTGCCGCGATGATCGATGCCGGCATGGTCGCCAAGATGATTTGCTCCTTCCCGCGCTCATCCGATCCACGTGCCTTTACCGACCGCTATCTCGCCGGCCAGATCGAACTGGAACTAGTGCCGCAGGGCACGCTGGCAGAGCGCATCCGTGCAGGCGGCGCTGGAATTCCCGCTTTCTACACGCCAACCGCCTATGGTACCGAGCTTGCCGAAGGCAAGCCGATTGCCGAATTCGATGGTCGGCCTTACGTGCAGGAGCGCTGGCTGAAAGCGGATTTTGCGATCGTAAAGGCGCATCTGGGCGACACGCACGGCAACCTGACCTACCGAAAGGCCGGTCGCAACTTCAATCCGCTGATGTGCATGGCCGCCAAGACCACGATAGCGCAGGTTTCCCGGCTTCTGCCCGCCGGCGAAATCGATCCGGAACAGGTGGTTACGCCCGGCATATTCGTCGATGGCGTCGTCGAGATAGCAGATCCACAGCAGGAAGAAGTCCTGATCCGCGCAGGAGTGGCCTACGTATGACCGATACAATCGCTCTCAACACCTTTGAAGACATCAAGCTTTCCAACGCACAGATCGCATGGCGCGCAGCGCAGGACATTGCCGATGGTGCCTATGTCAATCTGGGGATCGGCTTTCCGGAAATGGTTGCCCGTTATCAGCCACCCGGCCGCGAAGCGATTTTCCATACCGAAAACGGCGTTCTGAATTTTGGAGAGGCGCCGCCGGAAGGCGAGGAAGACTGGGACCTCATCAATGCCGGCAAGAAAGCCGTCACCCTGAAACCCGGTGCAGCTTTCTTCCATCATGCCGACAGTTTTGCGATGGTTCGCGGCGGTCATCTGGATGTTGCCATCCTCGGCGCCTATCAGGTTGCGCAGAATGGCGATCTCGCCAATTGGCGCGTCGGATCGAAAGGCGTGCCCGCCGTTGGCGGCGCAATGGATCTGGTTCACGGCGCCAAGCAGGTCTTCGTCATTACCGAGCATGTGACGAAGAAAGGCGAGCCGAAGCTGGTTGAAAAATGCGCCTTTCCTCTGACCGGTGTTGCCTGCATCACGCGGATCTACACCAGCCATGCCGTGGTTGATGTAAAAGACGGACACTTCGTGCTGAGGGAGAAATTGCCGGGCATGACATTTGAGGATTTGCAGGCAATGACCGGTGCAAAGCTCCACACCGATGGCGCTGTCGCCGATCTTATCGCTCCCGAACTCTGAGGCGTAAATACATGACCGACGTTTTTATCTGCGACTACATTCGCACTCCCATCGGCCGTTTCGGCGGCGCCCTCTCCTCCGTTCGGGCGGATGACCTCGGCGCGGTTCCGCTAAAGGCGCTGATGGAACGCAACGCCTCCATCGACTGGGACGCCATCGACGATGTCATCTTCGGTTGTGCCAACCAGGCGGGAGAGGACAATCGAAATGTGGCCCGCATGTCCCTCCTACTCGCCGGGCTTCCCGTCGGCATCACCGGCACAACGATGAACCGGCTTTGCGGCTCTGGAATGGACGCCGTCATCACCGCCGCCCGCGCCATCAAGTCCGGTGAAGCCGAGCTTATGATTGCCGGGGGCGTGGAAAGCATGAGCCGGGCACCCTTCGTCATGCCGAAGGCAGAAACCGCCTTTTCCCGGAATGCCGAAATTTACGACACCACGATCGGTTGGCGCTTCGTCAATCCGGCCATGAAGGCCCTCTACGGCGTCGATTCTATGCCGGAAACGGGTGACAATGTTGCCATTGACTACGCAGTCTCCCGTGAAGATCAGGATGCCTTTGCGGTCAGGAGCCAGCAGAAGGCAGCCGCAGCGCAGGCCAATGGACGATTGGCAAAGGAAATCACCCCTGTCACCATTCCGCAGCGCAAAGGCGAGCCGGTCATTGTTTCAAAGGATGAGCATCCGCGCGAAACCAGCGTCGAGGCGTTGGCGAAATTGAAGCCCGTCAACCGCATGGATGGAGCCACGGTTACGGCGGGTAATGCGTCCGGAGTAAACGACGGTGCCGCCGCCCTGATCATTGCGTCCGCAGCAGCGGTGAAGAAATATGGCCTAACGCCGCTTGCCAGAATTTCCGGCGGCGCGACGGCTGGCGTACCACCGCGCGTCATGGGCATCGGTCCTGCTCCGGCTTCGCAGAAACTTCTGGACCGTCTGGGTTGGACCGCAGACGCACTCGACATCATCGAGTTGAACGAAGCTTTCGCCTCGCAAGGGTTGGCGACGCTTCGCCAACTCGGTATTGCCGACGACGACGCACGCGCCAACATCAATGGCGGTGCAATCGCGCTTGGTCATCCGCTTGGAATGAGCGGGGCCCGCATAGCAGGCACCGCAGCTCTGGAGCTGTCTCTGACCGGCAAAAGCAAGGCTCTGGCCACCATGTGCATTGGCGTTGGTCAAGGCATCGCCATTGCGCTTGAAAAGGCCTGAGTTTCACGCCGCCGCATTTGGGAGGCCGCTTCGGCTGCTTCCCAAATGCATCACCATGTAAATCCCGCCCTTACTCAATTGGCTTTGGATCTGCCAATGCCTGCTTGAGAACGTCGCTCATTGGAATTCCAAGCTTTACTCCGAGCGCTGGAACAGGTTGCTCGAACCACTTGTTGTAGATATCAACCATCTCCGGGCTTCTGTAGATCTCACCGAGGGCTTCGTTGACCGCAGCGGCGAATTCAGTATCACCCAGTCGCATCATGAAACCAATGGGCTGCAGCTCTGTCACGAACTCATCCGAGATAGCGTAGTCGTCCGGATGTGCTGATCGCGCGATCATTGTGCTCAGCAGGACTTCATCCATCGCAAAGGCAGAGACCTGACCATCGGCTACCATGTCAAAGGCGGCCTGTAGCGATTCTACCGGCACGACCGAGATATTGAGCCTTTTGGAACGATTTGCCTCGTTGATCTCACTGACATTGACAGTTCCAAGCGCCACACTGACAGAGCGGCCCTTCAAGTCTGCAAGCGTTTTGAGGTTGTTCTTCGCCAGCGAAACATAGCGCGTGGCACCGTAGAAGTGGCTGACGGCAAAGATGACGCTTTTGCGCCGCTCGGCAGTATTTGTGCTGGAGTTGCACTCGATGTCGATCGTGCCCTCTTTCAACAATTGTATGCGATTGCTGGGGGTTCTTGGTAGAAACTCGATCTCGATCGAATCCATGTTCAACCGCGCACGCAATTTCTCCGCAACGCGACGACACAGATCAATCGAATAACCCATCACCTCGCCATTGTCTGAGGGAAAGGAGAATGGCGCGGTCTGTCCATATCCGATCCTGATTTTCCCCGTTTCCTTGATACGTTGCAAGGTTGGCGTCGTGAAATCCGCAGCGATGGCCTCAACTGAGACAGCCAGGCCCAAGGCGCAGACCATAAGAAATATGGAGAGTGCCTGTCTCATTGCAGATACTCCGCAGGCTCGCGAAAGGCAGCCTTGAGTTCTGCCGACATCGGCAAATTGAAGTTGCGACCATCCTGCGGCAAGGGCGACATGAACCATTTTTCATAGATCTGATCGATCTGCCCGCTCACGAATATGGTCTTCAATGCGTCATTGACGACTGATTTGAACGCAGCATCGTCCTTGCGCATCAGAATTCCATAAGGCTCTGGAGGCCCGAATGTATCTGCTGAAATGACGTAAGCATCCGGTGCTTTGGAGAAGGCCACCTGTGCCGCCAGGAGGACGCCGTCCATCACGAATGCAGATGCCTTGTCATTCTCCACGAAAGCAAAACCATCCGAATTCTGGCGTGCAAGCAAAACGGAAATATTGAGCTTGTCCGCCCGATTGAGATCCTGCAGTTGCTCGACATTAACAGTGCCTGTCGTTGATGCCACGGTTCTGCCTGCAAGATCCTTGATGCTTTGCAGGCCGCTTGCCTTTTTCGCGACGAAACGTGTGGCCGTGATGAAATGTGGGTAGGAAAAGGACACCTGCTCACGTCGCTCGGCGTTGTTGGTGGTAGCGCTGCATTCCAGATCGATCTTTCCTGACTTCACAAGCAGAAAGCGGGTCGCTGGCGAAGCGACGACATAGTTGGTGTTCAACGTATCGAGCTTGAGTTGCGCGCGCACGTGCTCCGCTATCAGATTGCACAGGTCTACCGAGTAGCCGACAGCCGAACCGTCAGACGACTTGTAAGCGAAGGGAACTTCGTCTTCCCGATATCCAATGGTTATCGTTTTGGTGCGGGCGATCTTGGCCAACGTGTCCGTATCTTGGGCAGATGAGACCGTCGTAAAAGCGGTGAGAAAAAAAGCGGACAGCAAGCTGCCATATGCGAGATTCGAAGAAATTGATTTGAGACGCCTAAGTGGAAGATAATGCACGTTAAATGCTCCTCGTTATGACACCTTCCGGGGATAAAGATTGCTATAAGTATTCTGAATGTCTTCTATTTTGGACGGACGACCGAGGAGATAACCCTGAGCCAACCCGCAACCTGATTCCTTCAGGAATTCGAGCTGGTTTTCAGTTTCGATACCCTCAGCAGTGGTCTTCAGACCTAGTCCGTTCGCAAGCCTCAGAAGATTTTGGATCACGATCCGGCTGTCGGCTCGATATTCCACATCCATGACGAAGCTGCGATCAATCTTGATCTTGGTAACGGGCAGTGAAAGCAGGTAACTGATGCCCGAATAGCCCGTCCCGAAATCATCCAGTGCAAAGCCGACACCCATGGAATAAAGCGCTTCAAGGGTTTCTTCGCATTCGCCAGCGCAAATTCTCTCGCTTTCGGTCAATTCCAGTTCAAGGCGGCTTGGCGGCACCCCATGAGTGGTCAGAATGGATTTTAATTTCCTGGGAAAATCGCCCTGCTGCAGTTGGAGGGGGGAAACATTGACCGCCAGAAACGTATCTGTCGGTAGCCGCGCAATATCTGAGCAGGCTTTGTTCAAAACCCATTCGCCAATCTGAACGATCTGGCCGGTTTTTTCGGCGACAGGAACGAAGTCTGCCGGAGAAACCCAGCCAAGTTGCGGGTGACGCCATCTCAACAGCGCTTCAAAACCCGCAGGCGCGAGGCTATCAACCGAGAAAATCGGTTGATAGTGCAGTTCGAATTGCCCATCTCGCAAGGCTGCGTCCAGATCATGCTGCAAAACATGGCCACGCTCGCCGGACATCTCCATGCCCTGTTTGAAAAACCGGAATGTTCCCCGCCCTTCGGACTTAGCTGCGTAAAGCGCAATATCCGCCCGTTTCAACGGTTCCGAAATATCCAGATCAAATGATGTTTCCGTGCAGATGCCCAGACTCGTTCCGACAGTGACCTCACGTCCCAGCAAGATGAAAGGTCTGCCGACGGATCGGATAATCGCCGAAGCAAGCTTGCTTGCTTCAACCAACGAATCCTTGCGAACGATCTGCAGAATCGCGAACTCATCCCCGCCCAATCGCGCCGCGATATCGCCCGGCTTCATCAGCAAAAGCAGACGCTCCGCAAAGGAAACGAGCAGTGCGTCTCCACTCGCGTGGCCCAGGCCATCATTGATGGATTTGAAACGGTCTAGATCCAGGACCATAAGATTGAAGCGAAAGCTGGTTTCCCGAGATTTCGCTATCATTTCCTCAAGCTTCTTGTTGAAGAAAGTCCTGTTTGGCAATCCGGTCAGGGCATCGTGATGCGCCAGGTGTTCCATATGCTTTGCAACGTCCCGCACCTGACGCAGATGCTCGCGCTCGACAACAGCCTCTCGCAGCGTCTCAATGGCGACTGCAAAATGACCGATTTCATCATGGCGATCCTGAAATGGCGTGACAGAGCGCGTATCATCACGCGCAATTCGGCTCAACGCACCAATGAGATCGGGGACCGGCCTGAAGACCTTGCGCATGATGAGCGTGACCGTAACACCCGTGAGGATGAGAATTGTCAGCAGCAGCAAAAAGGAATTCCGCAGAAGCTTGTTTTGGCTCTCCTGCAAGGCATCCGCCTCACCAATTGTCGTGACCAAGGCCCCTTGCAATTCACCGATGAGATTGATCACCGGAACATAGGCGACGAAATGTGTGACGTCACCGACATCAGCAAATCCAACGAAGAAGAGAGACGGATCTGCGCTGGCAGGAAGCGACAGTGCAAGTCCATTGCTTGAACCGAACGCTTCTGCAGAGCTTGTGAAGGCCTCAGGGCCGGGCGTTTTTTGGAACAGCCAGATGTTGTTCTTGGTCTGCGAAGCCGCAAGGCCCAGCACATCAGATGGGTTGAACCCCGTGTCCAGAATGGACGCATCGTCGCCGATGGGCCTCTCGCTGATGATCTTGGTGATCTGGCCATCATCGGCGCTGTCGATCGCTATGAAGGTGTAAATGGAACGAATGGCAGAGCTGGTGACCTGAGCATTCTGTGCCGCCTGCCTGCGCCACTGCTCAAGAGAATCGCGCTCGACCATGACCCAGCCGATCGTTGCGCCCACGACATAGGCCAGCACGACACTGGAAACGAGAAAGACATTTATTTTCCAGAAAAGGGAATGATACCAAACAAGACGACCCTGACCGGCAATTTGCTCGCCAGCCTCCCTCTCAAACCTGTCCGCATCATCGACCATCTTTGGCCTGCAACCTTTTTCCGTAGTTGCAAGACCATAGAAGTCGATGCCTTAACTGACACTTTAAAAGCTTCAGTTAAAGCGCACAGCGGCCCAACCAATAGTCGACATAGAAAACAAAGTCTAAAACATCCTGGAATTTGACCAAGTGCAAAAAACAAATTGGGAGCTGCACGACCTAAAAGGCCGAACAACTCCCAAAGTCATCTTTTCACTTCAGCAAATCTTTTCAGGCGACCTGCAACCGGGCAGAGGATGAATTGGCGCCTTCTGCCGGCATGTCTGCATGGGCGCTGTTGAGGCAACGCGCGACAACATCATGGTTGAGCCATTGCACCGGAGCCTGAGGATTGGACGAGGCACCGAAGATAAGCCGACCTGTCGCCTCAACCACCAACGCACTCAGATGGTCGCTGATCATGGTCTTGTTGTCGCGATGCATGGCTGTGATCTCATTGGACGTGCCGATGGTAAGATCAGCCTGAGCCTGGCTGTTCGGCATTGGCCATGCCGAGAAATCATAGAACGGAACCATGACATCGCTGGCCTGCAGCGTGCTGATCTTCTTCATGACCTCATCCAGCGTATGGCCTTCGCCAAGCAAAGCCTCGCAAGACTTCCACTGAGCATCGGCCCAGGCACCGCCACCTTCCTTTTTCAAGGCAAGAAGGAGTGGGATGAGTGGAAGCTCGATGCCGGTGAAGACATCGGAAGAGTTCGTCCGGATTTCAGGGCAGTTATAGACGCTCGCCTTAACGCCCTTCGACCACGCGTCCTCGGCAATCGCCTCCAGCCGCATCTTGGCATAGCCCTGCGTATAGTTGGTGTAAGTCTGCCAGCGGTATTCACCGCCAATGAGAATGCCCGTGCCGTGGTAGCCATAGGCCGTATAGCGCACCTGACCACCAGCGGCTTCCACGCGTTCACGAATACCGGCACTCAAATCGATGAGGTGGCGGAACGTGTTTGCAGAAACTTCATCGAAGTTGCGGAGAATGAGTTTCCCCATATCGCTCTCGATGAGCGCCTGTGATGACATATGGCGTGCGCCGGTGCCCTTGTAGATGCGATTTGCAACGACGAGGAAAACCTTCGCTTTGGGAATGCCGCCCGCCATGGTGTGGGCGAAGAAGACATTGCGACCGCCTTCAATCATCCCGTCCAGAACGGACATGACCTTGGTGACAGCGGACTTGAACCGGTCCGTTGCGACAGCCTGACACTGATCGATGTAATCCCAATCGAACTTCTCGCGTTCCCAGCTTTCCAGCGTCAGACCTGCAAGAAGATCCGTCGGCGTGGGTCCACCGGCTGGCGCATCGAGATCGAAACCAGCCATCACGGGGATATTGATGATGGCTCCGCCCAGTCTCTGCTCTGCCTCGGAGAGCTCATCGGCAGTCAGCGGACGAAGCGCGTTGTTTTCATCACGACGTCCGACCGTGATTCCCACGATCTGCATTCCGGCTTTCCGTGCCTGGTCGAGAAGACCGGTTGCGTAGCCGCGACCGAACAATTCGCCAAACAGAACAAAGACATCGCCTTTTCGAAACACTGTGTTTTCGGAGATATTCTCCAGCGCGATCGGTTTTTTCATGTGCTCAGTTCTTCAGATAAGTTGGCATCGGGCAGATACCCGACATTTGCTGAGTACTTCATGAACGCTGGAGCGACGAATGGAAAGTCATTTAAAATGACGAAATATATCGAAACGTGAAGAGAAGGCCATTTGCGGCGCTTGGCGTTGCAGCGCAAGCCGCCCAGTCATTCAAACGGTCGCGATTGGGCGTGAGCGCCTGAGAGCACTGACGCGTCGGCATCATGGCTGATGACAAATGCCGTTCACCCGGCATTTGCCGTTCCAAGGTAGCTTTCCATGAGTGCCGGATTATTGGCCAAGTCGGATGCGGTGCCCGACAGCTTTACTTCACCCAACTCCATGAGGTAGCCGAAGTCGGCAATCTCCAGTGCAGCGCGAGCATTCTGCTCCACGAGCAAGATCGAAACGCCGCTGTCGCGCAACTCTGAGACAATCCTGAGGATATCGGCAACGATCCTTGGTGCGAGGCCAAGGCTTGGCTCATCCAGCAGGAGCAATCTCGGCCTGCTCATCAGGGCGCGGGCCAGCGCCAGCATCTGCCGCTCCCCGCCAGAAAGCGTTCCGGCGAGCTGTTTGCGGCGTTCGGCAAGCCTTGGAAAACGCTCGTAAAGTTCGGCACTCGTCTCGGCGCGCTCGGCCCGGCTGCGCAGAAAGCCGCCCAGTTCGATATTGTCCTCCACAGTCATTGTAGAGAAAAGTTCGCGACGCTCCGGCACCAGACAAAAACCCGATGCGACGCGCGCCTCGACTGACCCAGGAACCGGCTTTCCGTCATAAAGGATGGTGCCGCTGCTGGGGATGACGCCCATGGCGGCGTTGAGCAGGGTCGTCTTTCCTGCGCCATTGGCGCCGATCACCGTGACGATACTCCCGCTCGTCATCGTCAGTGAAACGCCCTGTACAACCTCGGCGTGACCATAGGATACGCGGATGTCTTTCATGTCCAACAGAGAACTGGTCATGCCGAACCTCCCAGATAGGCAGCGATGACGGCCGGGTGATTTCGCACGTCCTGCGGTTTTCCATCTGCAATCAGTGTGCCGAAGTCCAGGACCACAAGTTGATCGACCAGTCCCATCACAAAACCCATATCGTGTTCAACGAGCAAGACGCTTACGCCCTCCTCGCGCAGTTTCGACAGCAATGCGGAAAGCTCCTGTTTTTCAGCGTGCCGCAAGCCGGCTGCGGGCTCGTCGAGCAGCACCAGAGCCGGATCGGCAGCAAGAGCTCTCGCAATTTCCAGAATGCGTATCTGACCAAGGGCAAGATCCCCGGCGGGTCTGTGCAGCAGCGGACCTAAACCCACCCGCTCGACCTGTCTTGCGGCCTCGGCAAGCAGCGTGGCCTCTTCAGCACGCTCCAGCCGCAGCATGCTGCGCACCACGCCTGCCGACCCACGCAGATGCGCGCCGAGAGCCACGTTTTCCAGCACGGACATGTCAGGCAGGATTTTCGCATGCTGGAAGGTACGGGCAATGCCGAAACGTGCGATGTCGCGCGGGTTCAACCCCGAAATCGCCTGCCCCTGATAGGTCACAGCGCCATTCGTCAAGCCGAGAAGCCCGGTGATGAGGTTGAATGTGGTGCTTTTCCCGGCTCCGTTGGGGCCAATCAGGCCGACGACCTCACCCGCCCTGACACGAAAACTGACATCGTTGACCGCGACCAATCCGCCAAATTCTTTCCTTGCAGTCTCGACGGAAAGCAGAGGCCCTCCTCGCTGCGGCAAGGCGCGGCGATCCAGAGCACTCGCATTTTTCGATATTTGACGCTCGCGAACCTTGACGCCAACCCAGCGGGTCAAAAGCGGCCACAAACCCTCACGCGCCACCTGGAGGATGACGACAAGCAGAATTCCGAAAACGACCATCTCGACATTGGTTGTCGTACCGACAAGATCGGGCAGGAAACGCTGCAAAACTTCCTTTAGAACAAGCAGCACCGCTGAGCCAAAGACAGCGCCCCAGACGTGACCCGCGCCGCCGACAACGGCCATCAGCAGATATTCAATGCCCATGCTCAAGCCGAATGGAGTTGGATTGACGGATCGCTGCATGTGAGCATAGAGCCAACCGGAGAGGGCTGCGAGAACACCGGCAAAAACGAAAACGGTCAGTTTTGCACGGACAATATTGACGCCGAAGGCTTCTGCCGCCTGGGCACCGCCACGCAGCGCCCGTATGGCGCGTCCCACGCGAGAGTCCAGGAGGTTCGTCGCGCCGATCGCTGTCAGAATGACAAAGCCCCAGATGACGTAAAATATGGATTGGCTGCTGATGAAGGCATATCCGGCCACCGACAGTGGCGGGATGGCGGTGATGCCGTCATACTGTCCCAGAATTTCGATCTTTCCGAACAGGTAGTATAGCGCCAAACCCCAGGCGATGGTGCCGAGCGGCAGGAAATGGCCTGAAAGGCGCACGGTGATAAAGCCAAGCAGCAGCGCCATGACCGCGCCCATGAGAAGGGACAGCGGCAGGGTAAGCCACGGAGACACGCCATAGGCCGTCGTCAAGACCGCAGTTGTATAGGCCCCGAAACCGCAAAATGCGGCCTGACCGAAAGAGGTGAGCCCGCCGACACCGGTCAGCAGCACAAGGCCGATAGCCACCAGCGACGCAAGCCCGATGTTGTTGACCAAAGTGAGCCAGAACGGTGGCACCGGCAAAAGCGGAAAGGCTGCCACGACAAGCAGGCCAATGATTGGGAGTATAGGGAGGCGGTTGCTCATTGATCAATCCTCCTCATGGTGGCTGGCACCGAATGAAAGCCACACCAGAACAGGTATAATCAGCCCGAACACGATGACCTCCTTGTAGGCGCTGGCAAAGAACGAGGCGAATGCCTCGACCAGCCCCACGCCGATAGCGGCGATGGCAGTAACAGGAAAATTGCCCAGCCCACCCAGTATTGCCGCGACAAAGCCTTTGAGCCCGATCAGGAACCCTGTGTCGTAATAGATCGTGGTGACCGGTGCGATCAGGACGCCGGAAACAGCGCCGATGATTGCCGCCAGGACAAGTGCGGTGACGCCCGTCAATTGCGTTCGCACTCCAACAAGCCTTGCACCCAACCGGTTTACGGCGGTTGCCCGCAACGCTTTACCGAGCAGGGTTTTCTCGAAGAAAAGGTAGAGCCCGACAATGATGATGATGGTAACCGCGTAAATCCACAGGCTTTGTGTCGTTACGTTCAAGGGGCCCAGCATGAAGCTGTCTTCCGACAGCGGGCGCGCGCGCAGTCCCTCCGGTCCGAAGAACACAAGTCCAAGCCCCATCATCACGAGATGGACACCCAGCGAGGCAATCAAAAGAACCAGCACAGATGCGTCAACCAGAGGCCGGTAGACGATGCGGTAGATATAATAACCCATGGGCGCAATGAGCAGAACGGCAAGCGCGGCACGAAGCAGAGATGGCAATTCCAACGGTGCAGTCAGCGCCAAAAGTGCATAGATCGCAACCGGGACAGCGACATTGGCCGCGAGAGCCCGAACCAGCGATGACAGTTGGAAATCACGACGCATCTGCCACAGGTCAAGCAACAACGCTGCCGCGCCGAAGGCCACCAACATTGGCGCAGTTCCCGGGACCTTGCCCTCGTCCAGAAGCGCCAGAGAGAGAGCGCCATAGGCGACGAATTCTCCCTGCGGGATGAAAATGATGCGCGTCACCGCAAAAACCAGAACAAGCGCCAGTCCCAAAAGCGCATAGATCGCGCCGTTGGTCACGCCGTCCTGAATTAGAAAAGTTGCAATCGTGGCGTCCACACCAATTCCCCGGTTGAATGCATGATCTGGCAAGACAAGAAAAAGGCCGCGTTTCTTGCGCGAAACGCAGCCTTTTTGTCAGCTCGACTATTTAATCAAATTGAACTTGCCGTCCTTGGCGGTCAGAAGCACGATGCCCCTGTCGTCAAGGCCGTAGTGATCGGATGGTGAGAATTGGAAAACGCCATGGGTTACCGGGAACGGTCCGCCATTCTCGATGGCATCGCGCAGCGCATCCCTGAACTCCTTGGTGCCAGGTTTTGCCTTTGCCAGTGCCACCGGGACGGCCTTCTTGAGGATGATCATAGCATCCTGCATGTGTGAGCCGAACTGTGTCCGGGTGCCGGCGCCATATTTGCCTTCATAGGCGGTTACATAGGCAAGGCCCTCAGCCTTGGTTTCCGATGAGTCCGGCTGGTCTTCTGCCACCATTACCGGGCCCGAAGCAAAAACGGTGTTGTTGGCGCTTTTTCCGGCGATGCGCAGGAAATCGAAGGTGACGGCGCCGATGGTCTGATAGATGGGGCCCGTAAAGCCACGCTCACGCAGACCCAGTTGCGGCAGCGCAGCACCTGTGCCGGAAGCACCGATGAAAACCGCGTCTGGCCTTGCAGCAACCACTTTCAGCACCTGCCCGGCAACAGACGTATCAGGCCGCGCAAACCGCTCCTCGGCCACCATTTTCAGGCCGTATTCCGCTCCCAGCTTCTTGAACTGATCGACCCACTGATTGCCATAGGAGTCAGAAAAGCCGATATAGCCCAGCGTCTTCACGCCATCTGCCTTCATCTTCGCAAACAGGTGGCGAGACACGAGCTCGGCATTTTGCGGCAGGACGAAGCTCCAGCCCTTGGCCACAGGCGGCGGCAGCGGCGATGGGGCAAGGTGCGGAACGCCCACCTCGGCCGCGACGCCAGCAACCGCGATGGCCCCGGGCACGAGTGCTGTACCGACAATCACATCCGCCTTGTCGTCATTGGCGAACCGTCGCGCATTCGTGGTGGCCAAAGAAGGATCCCCCGCATCATCAAGCACGATGACCTTCACTTTCTCGCCGGCAATTTCAGTCGGCCAGAGGTCTACCGAGTTTTTCAATGGGATACCCAGCGCGGCACCAGGTCCTGTGGTGGGTATCGTCACACCAATCGTGATATCGGCGAAGGCAGGAAAAGCGGCAAGCGTGAACGCCACACCGGCAAGCGCACCGAGCCTGATCATTGAATTCTTCATGTCGTCCTCCCGTTAATTTGTAAAGCATGCCATCCGGGGCGCTGCAGCCGCGCCCTCGAACTGGCCATGTTCCGTTTCGGCGTCGCCCCTCGGCAAACGCAGTGAAAGCCATGCTGCAACCGCCTCCCAGCCGCAGCGCATGTAATCGTCTGCCTTGAACAAGGCCGCCTCAGTCTGGGCTGACAAAAGGCGCATTTGCTCACTTGCATCCTGAAAGGACCTGAGCGCGCTCAACGCCCGCTCATTCGCCGCTGCGTTTTGAGAGGCGGCAATGTCGCGCATCACAAGTGTTTCGAACGCCGCCAGACCACGACCTTCGTCTCGCCAAAGCCGTCGCGTCAGAAAGTCCAGCGCCTGCATTCCGGTCGTGCCTTCATAGATCGACATCACCCGGCTATCGCGCAGATATTGCTCAAGAGGCCATTCGCGCGTGTAACCGGCACCGCCGAGCACCTGGATCGCCCGGTTTGCCGTATCGAAACCGATTTCCGCTCCGAAGTTCTTGACCAGTGGCAGCATCCAGGCCGCGAAATCCTGATGGAAGGAACGGTCGTCCTCATCGGTGGAGAGGGACGCCAGATCAAGCGTTGCCGCCAGTTCCAGCGTGGCTGCACGCAGCACTTCGGTCTGCCGCCGCAAGATGCGGAGTTGTCGCTTCACATCGGGATGCGTAGAGATCGGCACGGGTCTCGCGCTGGGTGAGCCACCCTGTCGCCTGTCCTGCGCATAGGCTTCGGCAATGTCTGCAGACGCAGAGGCAATCCCAAGCCCCTGGCAACCCGTCACAAGCCGCATCCGCTCTATCATTGTAAACAGGTGCTGGAGCCCTCGCCCCTCCTGCCCAAGCAGAATTGCCCGCGACTTTTCAAAACGCAGAACGCATGTCGGCGAGCCGTGAAGTCCAAGCTTTTCTTCGATGCGCTCAACCAAGACACCGTTTCGATGTCCGTCAAGGTGATCCGGCACAAGAAACAGGCTAAGCCCTCTGGTCCCTGCTTCGTCGCTGGTCCGGGCAAGCAGACAATGACCAATGCGGTCCGTGATGTCGTGATCGCCGAAGGAAATCCAGCACTTGGTGCCGTCAACGCGCCACTCGCAGCCTTCTGTCATCGCGCGGGTGCGAATGCGCCCCACATCGGAACCTGCATCCGGCTCTGAAATGCAAATGGTCGCAGACCAGTCTCCGGCAAGGAGTTTGGCGATCCACTCTTCCGCGACATTCGTTTGCGCAGACTCTGCCAGCAGAAAGGTCGCCGCTCTTGAAGAGCCGGCCAGCATCATGAGGGCGACACATCCGCGCTCGAATAACGCCGCGCACGCCGCCTGCAATGTGTGAGGAAGTCCCTGCCCGCCAAAGCGCTCTGGCACATCCAGCGCCAGCCAGCCCGCCTGGCAAAAACGTCTGTAAGCATCGCCAAATCCCGCCGGTGTGATGACACGACCGTCAACAACGCGACAGCCCTGCCGATCGCCAATCGCGTTCAGCGGTGCGAGGACGGTTTCGGCGAAGGTTGCCGCTTCGGAAACAATGGAATTGACAGTGAAGTCATCAAGATCGGGATTGGCGGCGCATATTTTCTGCCAGCCGGGAGTGTTGCGCAAGAGCGCCAGCGTTGCCTCGACTTGATGGTCAAAGCCACTCATCGCGCCAGAACCTCGGCGCAGAAAAGGGAATGTGCGACCCGTCGTGACGCCGAGGGGCAGTTCACCTCGTCAGAGGCCGACGAATAAGCGCCGGGCGACGGAAAAGTGCCAAGTCGAATTTCGCTTTCGTTCATGACTCCTCCCAGACGTCAATCGCGCGATATCAAGGAGGACGAATGTCAGCCTCCTCTAAATTTTGTTTACAAGGAAACAATCTCTAAGTAAACAATCAATACGAGGCGCTCGACATCACACTTGCGTTTCCCCACGAAAGACAGCGCAACCGCCGCAGAAAAACGCAGGGCTCAGCGGAAACGTGAGAGCGAATTGAACAAGTATCGGCGCGCAGATAAGCGACTGCCGCTCTTCCATTCGTGCAAACGCATCAGATAAGAGTGCTACAACGGACGCTTGATGTGTTGGGACGTGGCTGGAAAAATCTGCAGCGCACCGATATTTAGGATGAGACATGGATATGCTGGTTCACGGCCATGAAAAGGTGGATCTGGGCGGCCTCAACGAAGCGCCGGGTTTCATGCTGAGACTGGCCCAGTTGAAGGTGTTCGAGAACTTCTTTTCAGAGGTGGGAGGGCGCGGCCTCAAGCCGGGGGAGTTCTCAGTCCTCTGGGTTATTCGCAACAATCCGGGCATCCGCCAAAGCATTCTGGGCCAAAGCCTCATGATAAAGCGGGCGCATATGACGAAACTCATCCGCGCGCTTGAGGACCGGGACCTGCTCTCGCGCAACATACCGGACGAAGACAGACGCGCGGTCGAACTGACCCTGACCAGCAAGGGCAAGACCGAAGCGGAAGCCGCTTCGGAATGGTTCTTTGCCTATGAGCAAGGCGTGGGAGCAGCGCTATCGGAAGCCGAAAGGGAGCAACTGCTGGCTCTTTTGCGAAAATTCATCGGCATCTGACCACACCGTCAACAGGCCACGGTGCGATCTTTCGGCATGACGATCGACGCTCGAAGCGTCAGGCATCACATCTGCGAAGGCTGCGGGCCGACATAGCGCGACTGTGGACGGATGAGCTTGCCGAGACGCTCCTGCTCCAGAACATGTGCCGTCCAGCCGCCCATCCGGCCAGCAGCAAAGACATTGGTAAAGCTCTCTCGCGGGAAACCGACAGCTTCCAGCACAAGCGCCGTGTAGAACTCGACATTGGTCTGCAAGGGACGCAGAGGCTTCTTTTCGGCCAGCAGCGCAAGCGCTTCGGCTTCGACAGCCTCTGCGAAACCAATTCGGCCACCGCCATGGCGCAGGAGGCCGACCGCCTGCTTCAAGACATCGGCGCGGGGGTCACGAACGCGGTAAATGCGGTGGCCGAAACCCATCAGCCGCTCACCACGGGCAAGCGAGGCGGATAGCCAGGCATTGATGTTATCTTCGCTGCCGATTGCATCCAGCATATCCAGAACCGGGCCCGGTGCACCGCCGTGAAGCGGTCCTTTGAGTGCGCATAATGCGCCGATGACGGACGAAAACATGCCCGCCTTGGTGGATGCAATGACGCGCGCCGCAAAAGTGGAGGCATTCAGACCATGGTCCGCCACCGTGACGAGGTAGGTGTTCAGCGCCCTCACATTTTCTTCCGAAGGACGCGTGCCGTGGAGCATGAATAGAAAGTCCTCGGCATGACTCAGTGAAGCATCGGGAGCGACAGGCGCAGAACCCGCTGCATTTCGTGCAATGGCTGCTGCAAAGACCGGGACGGCAGCAATGGCCATGACATGATGTGGAACCGTTTGTGAGTCTGCCAGCGCCGCCAGCAGGAAGCGAAGGGCTTCCACCTGTGAAAGGTGAGGTATGGTCGGCAGCAGACGTTCAACGAGATGGAACGCGGCAGCGCGGGCTTGCCCCAATGCAGATTGCACATCGGCTTCGGTGACTTGGCCGGGCGCAAGATCTTTCCAAAGCAGGACAAGGAGTGCCTCGAAGCTCCAGCTTGAGATCTGGTCGAGATCATATCCCCGGACAATCAGCCGGCCCGCTGCGCCATCGACATGGCTGAGAATCGTTTCGGCAGCAACGGTGTTTTCCAAGCCTGGGCTCGTGGTTTCGGGAGCAGGAGCAATGTGTGATGAAATGGTCATGGTGAGCCTCATGGGTTGACACCCACAGACATCATGATTGAATCAATATAATCAATCTTGATTCAACCGATCAATGTAGAGAAAATTTCGTGCAGGACCCTTTCATCGATGCGGCGACGGCCTCAGACCTACTGGGCATCAACCGCGCCAGCCTTTATGCCTATGTCAGCCGGGGCCTCATTCGCACTATCGAGGCACCTGACGATCCAAGACGCCGCTTGTATAACAGTCACGACATCGACCAGTTGAAGAAGAACAAATCGCTTGGCAAAAGACCGAAAGACGTCGCCGCATCGACACTCGACTGGGGTCTGCCGGTGCTGCCCTCCAACCTGACCCTCATCCATAACGGCCACCTATTCTATCGCGGCCACGATGCAGTGACGCTTGCCGAGAGCAAGACGCTTGAGGATGTCGCACGACTGCTCTGGAACTGTGGCGACGAAAATCCTTTCACGGACGCAGCAGAGCCGGCGTGGGACGCGTCCCTCCTTGGCTTGACAACGGATCTGCCGATGACGGAACGGTGCAAAGCGCTGCTCTGCTTTGTCGACGCTGGCCGGATGACGGCTTGGCAAAGGAACAAGCGCAGGCTATGGCCGGGTGCAGCCACGCTTTTACGCAGCATGACGGCAGCGGCGAGCAATAGCCAGCCCAGCAGCCTGCCCGCTCACCTCCACCTCGCCAGAGCCTGGAAAATTGATGAAGCCAGAGCGGATATTCTGCGGTCTGCGCTGGTATTGCTGGCGGATCATGAATTAAATGCATCCGCCTTTGCCACCCGCGTCGTCGCGTCAACCGGCGCTTCCCTTGGGGCCTGTATCGACGCCGGACTGTCTGCGCTGAGCGGACCTTTGCATGGTGGCATGACCAGTCTCGTCGAACTTCTGTTCGATGAAATTGAAGCAGCAGCCGACCCTGAAACGGTGGTGGAAACCCGGCTGCGCAGAGGAGACGGTCTGCCTGGCTTCGACCATCCGCTTTATCCTGAGGGCGACCCGAGAGCTGCAACACTTCTGGCCCGCCTTAAACCCCATCCCACACGTCAGGCACTGATCGACACCGTCGCCGATACAACCGGAAAATTGCCGACAATAGATGTGGCGCTGGTCAGCCTGCGGCGTGAACTCAACCTTCCGCCGGGCGCAGCCCTCAGCCTTTTTGCCATCGGCCGGACTGTTGGGTGGCTTGCGCACGCTTTCGAACAGTTTTCAGACAACAGGCTCATTCGCCCACGCGCCCGTTACGAAGGGCCAGAGCCGATAAACAGGTGAATGAGATCGGCATCGATGAATATGTGTTGAAGACCATGTATTTCCACAAGTGCAATATGCGCTTCACTTGCCAGCATCGTAAATGACTGTAATGAAATTGGAAGGACGTGACGTTACGGGAGGCTTTACATGACCACGATGACAGAGGCGAATATAAGACTTGGCGCTGTTCTCGCCCAGGCTGAAAATCGGCAGTCATCGCTTGGCGTCTCCCAGCTTGAGAATGCTGGCCTGCTTCCATCCAGCATTGAAACCGGCATGGCCGTGCAGGCAATTGCAGCCGCTTCTATCGGCAAGGAAGTCGCGGGCTGGAAGCTTGGTATCAACAACGGACGTGCCATCGCGGCTCCTCTTCTGGATCTTTACGACATGAAGACGGAAACCTCCTTCGAGATTCCCAAGCCTGGGGCCGTGGCAATCGAAATCGAAGTCTGCTTTGTGCTGTCCGATGATCTGCCTGCACCGGAAACGGGAAGGGAGTACACAGTGGAAGATGTCCTGCCGCGTGTCGCGTCGGTCCATATGGGCGCAGAACTGTGCAGCTACCGCCTCGTCGAAGAAAACAAGGCGCCGCTGCCGCTGTTTCTGGCAGACCGCCTCGGCAATCACTCCTTTGTCCTGGGACCAGAAATCGATATTGCGCTCGCCCAGCGCCTGACCAACGAAGACCCAACGCTTGCTGCGCTTGTTCTTGAAGGTGATGGCGAGGTTCTTTTTGCTGCCACACCGAGACATCCGCAGAGCAACCCGCTCACTCCGCTGGTTACCTATGCCAACCTGCCTATCGACCATCTTGGCGGATTGAAGCGCGGGCAGGTCGTGACAACCGGCAGCCTGTGCGGCCTGATCCGCCTGTCACGTCAATCCGTGGTGAAGGCAAGATGGGGCGATCTGCCGGAAATGACGATAAGGCTGCCTGTCTAAGCCGATCAGACGATTCCAACATAGGCTTTGACGAGATCGGGATCGACGCGCAGGACGTCCGTCGCCATGGTGGCTTTCGTTTCGCCGTTTTCTACGAAACACACCCTGTCGGCAACGGACAAGACGGCTTCCATGCGCTGCTCCACCAGCAATACCGCCTTGCCACGCGCCCTTAGTTCCAGGATGACGTCCCGTATCGTTGCGATCATCGACGGCATGAGGCCCTCGGTGGGTTCATCCATCAGGATCAATGCCGGATCCAGGCAAAGGGCGCGGGCCATTGCCAGCATCTGCTGCTCGCCACCGGACAGCGTGCCCGAGACCTGCTGAAGTCGCGATTTCAGAACGGGGAAAAGCGAAAAGATGCTGTCCAGAATGGCGCGATCCGTATTGCGCGCCATCAGACCTATCTCAAGATTCTCCCGCACGGTCATCTCTGCAAACAGGCGCCTGCCCTGCGGCACGTATCCAATACCTGTTTTTGGAATTGCATGGGGCGGCAGAGAGGTCAGTTCGACACCATCGAAAACAACCGAACCGCTGCGAACCGGCGCAAGCCCCATGATTGCACGCAAGCTCGTCGTCTTGCCCGCTCCGTTTCGCCCCAGAAGGCACAGCACTTCGCCAGGCGAAATGTCGAACGAGACATCCTTCAAGCTACGGACATCGCCATGATAGACCTCAAGATTGCGAACGGAAAGCATTTCAGCTTCCTCCGAGATAGGCGGCCTGGACCTCCGCGTTGGCGCGAATATCCTCGGGCGCACCCGTCGCCAAAAGCCGCCCACCGTTCAGCACCGTGATGCGTTGCGCGAGCCGCATGACAACAGCCATATTGTGTTCGATCAGCAAGATCGTCGTATCCTTCGATATGGCTTCGACAAGATGGCAGAAGCGATCGATCTCGCCGTCCGAAAGCCCTTGGGTCGGCTCGTCGAGGATCATGAGTTTCGGCGCCAGTGCCAGACCCATCGCAACCTCAAGCAGCCTTTGGTGGCCATAGGCCAGCGTGCCCGCCTTGACATCCGCCCGGTCCGCCAGGCCAACCTTCTCCAGCGCCGACAGGGCATGGCGGGCGAGATCAACAGATTTCCATCCGAGCCAGCCCGCCCGTCGTTGCAATGTATTCTGGGCCGCAAGCGCGACGTTATCGAACACGCTGAGCCGCGGAAATATACTGGTGATCTGAAACGTATAGGCGATGCCCTTGCGCACACGCTGATAGGCGGCATCGGCGGTGATGTCCTCTCCCATGAAGCTGATGCTTCCGGCGGTCGGTTCTATCCGACCGGACAGAAGTGAGACGAATGTAGTCTTGCCCGCACCATTGGGGCCAATCAGCGCATGAATTTCCCCGGCCGATATCTCGAAGTCCACGCCATCGACCGCTCTGAGCCCGCCGAAATGGCGGCTCAAGCCCTTTGTGGACAGCAGCGTCACGGAAGCCATGGCAGCCACCTTTCGCGGATCGAGCCGAGAATACCTTTCGGAAAGAAAAGAACAAGCAAGACCAGGGCAACACCCGCGACCAGCATGTAGGCGGAGGTGAGTTCACTTGCGATATCGATGATGTAGAACATCGAGACGGTGCCGAGAATGGGCCCGAGCAACGTTCCCGCACCGCCCAGAAGGGTGAAGAGCAGCGCTTCGATCGAGTATTGGATCGAGCCGAAAGACGATCCGACATAGGCAAACAGCAGCGCATAGGTCGCGCCTGCCATGGCGCAAAGCGTGCCGGACATTGTCAACGCGATGAGTTTCAGCCGGAATGTGTTGTAACCCAGCATGATCGCACGTGGCTCGTTCTCGCGCACCGCAACCAGCACCCGGCCCGCCGGGCTCGAAACAACGAGATATGTCATCAACAGGGTCAGGGACATGAGCACAAATGCGATGTTGTAGCGCGTAATGGCATCCGTGAGATCGACGACATATCCGAAAAGCTCGAAGCCGCGCGCAGCCTGCGGCAACATCAGCCCCTCCTCACCACGTGTCCATTCCGAGAAATAGAGACTGCCGAGATAGGCCACCTGCGAGAACATCAGCGTCACGATCATGAAGGCGACACCGGTCGTTCGCAAGCAGATCAGTCCGATGACCAGCGACACGAAGAAGCCGACACCAATCCCGGCAGCAAAGGCGGCAGGAACGCTCCAGTCGAGATGATAGGCTGCCAGGCCGGCACCATAGAGGCCGCTCGAGAAAAACAGGGCGTGGCCGAGGCTTAAGAGCCCGGTGTAGCCGAACAGCAAATTGTATCCCATGGCAAAAATCGCAAGCACCATGATGCGCGTCATCGCGAGCTGGTGATAATCAGGAAGCACATATTGCAGGCTGAAGAACAGGGCGAGCACGAGGCAGTGCAAGGCGAAGATACGGGAGCGCGTTGCTGTTTTCATCGCTGCCTTGCTCCAAAAAGGCCTTCGGGTTTGAATACCAGAACGAGTGCGACGAGGAGCGTCGAGATCATCTTTGCAAGGGTCGGCGAGAAGAAAACGGAGATGATGCCGTCGCTCAAACCAATGACCAGAGCGGCCACCACAGTTCCGCGTATACTGCCCAGCCCGCCAATGATGACGACGATGAATGAGAGCAGCAGCGGATCGAGCCCCATGAGATAATGGGCCTGACGGATCGGCACGATAAGCACCGCTGCGATGGCTGCAAGCATGGCACCTGCGGCAAAGACAAAACCATAGACCCGATCGATTGGAATGCCGAAGCTCTGCGCCGTTTCCCGGTCATATTGGGTGGCGCGCATGATGAGGCCGATGCGTGTCCGGGTTAGAACATACCATACGGCAGTCAGCAGAACGCCCGCAGCGACAATGACGAAGAGATTATAGGCAGAGTAGCCGAACCAGGGCAGTTGTAGACGGTAATAGAAGGGTGCGGCAACCGGCCTTGCGTCCGGCCCATAGGTCAGAAGAACGGTTTGCTGGATGATGTAAAGCATGCCGATTGTGGCAACGATGGTCGACTCCGGATCATAGGAGAGCCTGCGCAGCACCAGCCGCTCTGCCGCAAAAGCAACAACACCGACGATGAGCGGGCTAACCAGCAATGCCAAAAAGAAACCGGCGGCGGGATGAAGGCCGATCATGGTGGTAATCCACCATGCCAGAACCGCACCCAGCATATAGAATTCGCCATGCGCGACGTTGACGACACGCATCACGCCGAAAACCAGGGACAGGCCGAGCGCGGTCAAGGTCAGGACCGCCGCCTGCAAGAGCCCTTCTAGCGTGGCAAGTAACAGGAACGGGCCAAATGCCACGCGTTTTCCCTTCAATATTCTCAGGCGCTGGGATCAGACCCCCGCGCCTCATGCGTCGTCACGTCAAAGCGACATCTTCGTATAATCCGCGGTGACCTCATATGCACCATCCTCAATGGATGTCTTGTGGACAACGCCCAGCTTTCCATCGGTGACCTTGGAAATATACTGGTGACCATAGCATTGGTGGTTCTTGCCGTTGAACCGCTTGTCGCCTTGCGGATGATCGCGGCCTTCCGCAAATGTTTCAAGGGATTCCATGGCCTCGATAAAGGCTGGTGTGTCCTGCGGGCCTCGATAACCGGCCTTTTCCATTGCCTGTTTGATGACGAACAGGCTCTCCCAAACGCCGAACATATGCGAATAGGTCGAGATATCCTTGGGATCGGCAGCACTGGCGCCGTTCTCATCAATTCCAACGGCGGCGCGATAGATCTTGTCCCACTGGCTCTGATCTTTCTGGGCGTAGCGCGGCATTCCTTCCCAGAAATATGTCCCGTCAAGGTAGGAAAGCTGTGGTGTCGCAAGATCAACGGCCTCGAGACTATCGATGAACCCGAAAATCTGCGGGCGCTGCGAGCCGTAGAACTGACCAAGCTCCGTAACAAAAGTCAGAACCGATGGTCCGACCATCACGTGATAGAGAACCTCCGTGTCGGAGGGAATGCGCGGCAGATAACGGGTAAAGGATGTTTCTGTCGGTGGAATGGCTATGAGTTCCAGAACCTCACCGCCCTGGGCTTTCAAGGCCGCAGAAAAGTAATCGCGGTGGTCATGCCCAAATGCGTAATCCGGGAATATCATCGTCGCCTTCTTGCCGAGATTTTGCGAAATCCAGGGCGCCATGGCGGTGACCTGGCTGCGTACATCGGTGATGCAGGGCTGGAAGCAATAGCGGTTCAGCTTTCCAGAGGCTACATGGAAGCCCTCGGAAACAACCACATAGGGCATTTTCAGCTCGCCCGCGCGTGGGGCAGACCCAATGACGACATGCGAAAAAAGCGTGCCGAAGATGGCATCCACCTTGTGCTGGGCAGCGAATTTCTCCACCACCTCTGCACCGCGCTTGGCATCGGTCCCATCGTCTTCCACGATGATTTCCAGCGGACGGCCATTGATGCCGCCTTCGTCATTGATGATTTTGGCGGCGGCCTTGGCGACGCGCTCGTACCAGCGTCCGTAAGAAGCACCGATGCCGGTCCTGTGCAGTTGCAGTCCAAGCTTGACGGGTTGCGATGTCTGGGCCTGAGAGTAGCGCACGAAGCCCGGCGCCACACTGCTTGCAATCCCCGCCCCCGCAGCTGCTCCCAATGTCAGAAGCGTCGATCGGCGCGTGAGCCCAGTCTTGCGTGTCATCGTCTCATCAGCCATCTCATCCCCCACTCATGGACATCATGCCCAAATATGCTGCACAGCACCCTTGACACCAACTGCGCCAGTCAGAATCCAGAGGGCGTTTTATGCCGTGCATTGATCTTTGCGTAAATACGTGAACAACAGAAAACGAAAAAATATTGGAGCCTGGTCTACAGGCCAAATCTTTGACCATGTGATTTAAAATTGAGATCGCGAACATCTCTCGAAATTACAATTATAGAATTTTCAATATAGAAAGATTTTTGATCTGCTTTCTTTGTTGAATTTTGGAGGGTACAGGCAAAAATGGGAGAGAAAACGTCGCAAACGCCACTAAATTTTCCCATAAAAGCGACATTTCAGCGACCTTGCTTCACGCGTCGCAATTTTGGATACTTGACGTTGCTTATCGCAACATCTGCAGGTAGCACGCAGGCCTTTGCCCACGGCGCAGAGCGTGGATTGATCATGCTCCTTCCAACACAGTTCTATCTCACCGGTGGAGGACTTGCGGTCCTCCTCTCCTTCCTGCTTTTGACGGTCGCTCCGACACGCTGGTTTGCCGAGCTGCCGCGAAAGACATTCTCGGTGGCGCAAGCCCTCAGTGTCCCAAAGGCGCCTCTCAGCCTTTTATCATTCGCCATTCTTGGGGTGAGCGTGGTGGCCGGATTTCTCTCGGTCGATGATCCCTTGAGCAACCCGTTGCCGCTTTTGATCTGGACGGTGGGCTGGGTCGGGTTGACGATGCTGCAGGCAATCCTCGGCAATCTCTGGCCATGGCTCAACCCGTGGACCGGTGTCCTTTCGGCACTCCGCAGGGTGTCGGGAACAGCGGTGGGCCGCGAGCCGATCATGGCGTTGCCATCGGCCATCGGCTACGTTCCCGCCATTCTCCAGTTCTCGGGTTTTGCATGGTTCGAGCTCGTCTCGATTGCGCCGGAGGACCCGACCCGGCTGGCAATGGCGGTTTCGAGCTACTGGGCGATAAACTTTGCAGCGATGATCGTTTTCGGTGAGCGCGCATGGATGCGCGTCGGCGAGCCGTTTTCCATCTTCTTTCGGATGATTGGCTTGTTCTCAGTCTTTAGCATCACGACTGATGGGCACCGCAAAAGCTACTCGATCGGTTGGCCCGGCGCCAGATGTCTCAGTGCCGAAACGCTTCCGCTGTCCGGCACGATTTTCATTCTGCTCACACTTGGCACCGCAACATTCGACGGATTTTCCGAGACATTCACCTGGCTCGGTTTCATCGATGTCAACCCGCTTGAATTCCCCGGACGAAGCGGCGTGATGATTGCCAATTCATTTGGCCTGCTCATCACTCCCATCGTGTTGATGCTGGTCTTCTACCTCAGCGTCGCTGCCGGCTTGTACCTTGCGGGCAAGGGTTGGAGTGAGCTCCAGCACCTTGCCGGTCGCCTCGTTTATTCCATCGTGCCTATTTCCATTGCGTTCCACTGCGCGCATTATCTCACGCAACTCCTGATCAACGGCCAGTATCTGATGGTCGTGATCTCAGATCCCTTTGCGCTTGGCTGGGACCTCTTCGGCACCGTCGACATGCATGTGACCGCGTCCTTCCTGCAGAATCTGGAAGGTGTTCGCATCATCTGGACTGCACAAACACTCATCATCGTGATGGGACATGTCGCTGGCATTGTCGTCGCACACGCGATCGCCGCGGACGTCTTTCGCAGCTCAAAAGCGGCCGCACGGTCACAGATTTTTCTTGCGGTCGCCATGGTCATCTATACGGTTTTCGGCCTGTGGTTACTGTCCACACCATCCGTTGGCTAATGTTTGACCACGGCTCTAACCCTTGATTTTTCACAGGTGCCGCGACCCCATTTATCTCATTTTCGACACAAACATCACGGGCTTCGCTGGTACAGTATTGGCACCAGCAAATGTCTTGGATGGCAGTGTCAACGGGGGAAATTCGATGGCCAGATCAATCTTGAATGCACTCGGCAAACCGCTTTATTACAGCGATACGTCCACCGGGTTTTTCTCCGCAACAGGCTCCGGACCAAACCTCTATGGAACCGCCAAAAACGACTCCATGTGGGGTGACAGCAGCGTCAATGTCACTATGCGCGGCGGCACCGGAGATGACATTTACTATCTATATTCGACCATCAATCGCGCCGTCGAGTCGGCTGGCGAAGGTGTCGATACCATCAACACATGGATGGGCTACACGCTTCCCGACAATTTTGAGAACCTCATCGTCACCGGTGACGGGCGAAACGCCTTCGGAAATTCCATCGACAACATCATCAGCGGCGGGTCCGGCAAGCAGACGATAGACGGCGGCGCGGGCAATGACGTGCTGACCGGCGCGGGCGGGGCAGACACGTTTGTCTTCGCCAAGGGTAACGGTACGGATCTCGTCACGGATTTCGGTTCAGACGACATCATTCGGCTCGATGGTTATGGCGTCACGTCGTTTGACAATCTGATATCTGCGTCCACCCAGAAGGGCGCTGATCTGTGGCTGAACTTCGACAATGGCGAAAGTGTCGTGCTGGCAAACACGACGGCGGACGACCTGAACGCTGATCAGTTTCGGCTATCGCTCGATCGGTCTCAACTCACCTCAACTTTTTCGGATGAGTTCAACTCCCTGTCGCTGCGCAACGGCCAGACCGGCGTATGGGAACCGAAGTTCTGGTGGGCCGGAAACGAGGGCGGTAGCCTTCATTCCAACTCCGAACAACAGTGGTACATAAACCCTGCCTATCAGCCCACCTCGTCAGTCAATCCGTTCTCCGTACAGAACGGCGTACTGACCATCAAGGCTGCCCCTACCCCGGATTCGATCTCGGACGCCGTCAATGGCTATGACTATACGTCCGGTATGCTGACCACGCATGCATCCTTTTCCCAGACCTATGGCTACTTCGAAATTCGCGCCGATATGCCCAGCGACCAGGGCACCTGGCCAGCCTTCTGGCTGCTGCCGACGGATGGAACATGGCCGCCGGAGCTCGATGTCATCGAGATGCGTGGTCAGAATCCAAACTCGCTGATCCTTTCGGCGCACTCGAACGCAACCGGCCAGCAAACCTCCAGCATCAACAACGTCAACGTCTCAAGCACTGAGGGATTCCACAAATACGGGCTTCTCTGGGAGGCAGACCATATTACCTGGTATTTCGACGACGTCGCGATAGCACAGATCGACACGCCAGCCGACATGCATGATCCCATGTATATGATCGTCAACCTTGCCGTAGGCGGCATAGCGGGGACGCCTGCAAATGGGCTGCCAAATGGATCCGAAATGAAAATCGATTACATTCATGCCTACTCGATCAACGACCCGGATGTCGCGGCACTAAGCCAGCAAGCTCCTGCGGATAACCTGCTGGTCTGACAATTGCGCAGGACTTTCCCCTGCGTCTAAGGTGCCCACCTAACCGGTGGGCATCGCTTTTAAAGAAGCTTCGGCATAGTGCGCCTTTTTCACCTCATACATGCTCATGTCCGCCCTGCGCACCATCGCCTCCAGTGTTTCTCCCGGCTCACTGGTTGCCACACCGATAGAAATCCCGAGTGGTGACGCGGAATAGAACTGGTTGTTGATCTTCAACAGTTCGTAGATGGTTTCCACCAGATTGGCGGCGACCTGTTTGTCAGCGCCTGGCATCAATATAGCAAATTCATCGCCGCCGATCCGCGCGGCGCTGTTGGGCGAGGCCACCACGCCGTTGAGAACCTCTCCAAGCCGCCGCAACAACTTGTCGCCCGCATCGTGGCCGAGTGTATCGTTGGCAACTTTCAGACCATTCAAATCGATGATGATCGCGGAGACGGGTCGCAGGCTCTTGCGCTCAAGCCGGTTCAACTCGTCGGTATAAAATGCTCTGTTATAAAGTTTGGTCAAAACATCATGCTTGCCCAGATATTCGAGATACGCCTCGGCCTTCTTGCGCGCCGTGATGTCCGTTAGCGCGACCTGCACGAGCGACCAGTCTTGCTCGTGGCCCGGAAAGACAGAGAATTGCAAAAGGACGTGACGTTCCGTCCCGTCGAGCGCGTAGTTGATGACCTCACGCTGATGGAAAAGATTTCCGTTCCAGAGATCGATCAGCTGTTCGCGAAATGGCTTGTCCATTTCATCACGGAACACATCACGCAGCCGACGCAGCAAGGTTTGCTCATCGGGAGCACAAAAGAGATCGAGGGTCGCCTTGTTGACCTCGATCACCCGGATTTCGCTCATGCATTGGTGCACGAATTCGGGATGAACATCCATGAAGACCCGGAAGTCGACGATGCCACCGTCCTTCAGGTCATCGATCATCCGTTTGATACGGCTGAAGTCCTCGACCCATAGCGACACCGGGGAATGTTTGAACATGCTCTCGGCATATCGGCGGTTGCTTCGCTCAAGCCTTCTCGCCTCTTCGCGTTCCGTGACATCTTCCGTGGTGATGAGGATACGCTCGAAGGTCTCCTCATGGCCGGGCAGGATGACGCCGCGCAACTGAATGTCGAGGCGCTTGCCACTTAGGGAATAGTTGACCGCATGACTGGAAAAGCGAGCCTTACCCTCCCACAGTGCTTCCAGTTCGGTGATATGGCCTTCCAGCATATCATCACGAAATATGCGATCCATATTCGAGAGCAGATGGTCAAAATCCCGGGCAGCGAAGAGTTCGAGGGTTTTTTCGTTTACGCTGAGAACTCGTATCTTCTGCGAACATTCCTGCACACGGGAAAGGTCTTCGCGCAGGTAACTTCGGATATCGGTAATGCCCTGTCCGCGCCAGATATCGAACTGTCGCTTCACGCCGGAAAAATCTTCGATCCACATTGCCACGGGCGCGAGGTTGAAAACATCTGCTTCGAAAGTTTCAGGCATAGTGTCGATCTCCGCTAAGCGGTCCTGGAAGATTGTTTGCGCGCGGTTATTCGCGCAAACCTATGGCCGACAACCTCACTCCCCGAATTAAAGATTTCGCTAACTTCCGCCCGGAGTGGACAGCAATATGGGGCGTCTAGAGGCCTGGTCACCACAATTTCACGTGACGATTTACATCCTTGTAAAGCAGATACCGGAAACGGCCGGGCCCACCTGCGTAACAAGCCTGCGGGCAGAAGGCGCGAAGCCACATGAAGTCACCCGCTTCAACTTCAACCCAATCATTGTTCAAACGATAGACCGCTTTGCCTTCCAACACAAAAAGCCCGTGCTCCATCACGTGGGTTTCCATGAAAGGGATTGTCGCGCCAGGCTCGAAGGTGACGATATTGAGATGCATGTCATAGCGTCCATCCGCCGGGTCTATGAAACGCGTCGTTGCCCATTTGCCGTCCGTGTCGGGCATGGCTGACAATTCATGCTCATCCTCATGCGTGAAGATCGCCGGGGGCAACTCAAGGCCGTCAACGACATCGAAAACCTTGCGCACCCAATGAAACTTGGCCGGCACCGTACCTTCGCCGCGTAGGCTCCAGGCATCGCCCGCAGGAATATAGGCAAATGAACCGGCCCGCAGCGCATGGCGCTTGCCCGCGTGTTCGATACTCATCTCACCGTCGACGACGAAAATGGCGGCTTGCGCACGCGCGTCCGGTTCCGGCCTGTCACTTCCTCCACCGGGCAGAACTTCCATGACATATTGGGCAAATGTCTCGGAAAAGCCGGTCATCGGGCGCGAAATGATCCAGGCTCGCGTTTCGCGCCAGTGTGGCAGAACACTGGTCACGATGTCGGACATGACCCGCTTTGGTATGACGGCATAGGCGGTCGTAAAGGTCGCCTTGCTGGATAGAAGCTCAGTTTGGCCAGGAAGGCCGCCAAAGTCAGAATAATAACGCTTGTTTTCCATGTCCGCGCTCCAAAGCCATGCTATCTCCCAAGTTTCCTTAGAGTGTTTCGAGCGTCATGGGAATCGCGATTTAACCGGTCGCCGTCACGCCGCCATCAGAGGCGGCGCGACGTCTGCGTAAAGGACGTCACGCCTTTTTGCGAATGACGCCATAGACGATGTTGCGGTTCTCGCCGAAGAAGACCTCGGCCTCAAACGCTTCCGGATCGATGCTGGCATTGATGATGCGCCACATGTCTTCCTCAGTGCGCAGCAACAGAGCCCAGTTCATGAAGGATTCCATGTAGCCGTCAACGCCGATATCCTGCGAGAAATTGGCAAAGAGGAAAGTACCGCCGGGCTTGAGCATGTCCAGGCAACGCTGGGTCAGCTTGATCGAGACCTTGTCGACCAGATAGTCATACAGACCTGCAGCATAGACAAAATCGAACGTGCCAAGCTGCTGGCGACCAGACAGAATGCCACGCACCGAGCCATCGACGGCCTCGATGCAGGTGCCAGCAAAGTCGCGTGTGATGGCGCCGACGCTCAGAGGGTCCTGATCAAGAGCAACCCAACGCCTGATCTTGCCCTCGGCCAGCGCAACAGAACGATTTGCCTCGCGCAGATGCCCGGCTGCGATGGTCAGAATTTCCGCGTCGTTCCCGACGGAAGCTGCGATCTGATCGACATATTTCGTCAATATGTCGCGGCGCTCCCGCACGGCCACCGAGGATGAAGCATCTTTCGTGTATTCATACAGTGCCATACCAAGTGGCGATGCGGCAGCGATACGATGCTGAACACTCTCGTGACCATAGATGAAATCTAGCAATTGCGCATCGCCCGAGTATCCGCGAGGCTTCTCGAAAGACCACAGCGTGAAGGGGTCCTGCAGGAAGTAGTCCGAGACCTCATGGTCCTGAATGATAGGAATGATCTCCCGCCACACTCCTGAGTGGTATTTCTCTCTGAGAAAATGGAGCTGGCCAGCAACGTTGTGGATGATATCCTGCGGCGCCCTGCCGTTTACGAATTGCTGATGTGACAAATTGAGAACCAGCGAGACGTCCGCCTGCGCAAGCAAAAATTTCTCTTCAAAATTGCTCGCTCTTGTGTCGAATATTTCGTCCGAGATAGTCTCTGGGGTAATGAGACTTTCACCATCAAAGTTTGCAGTAGCAAGTTGGGACATATATGGCTCCTGATTAACACTATGTTAACTTTGTGTTAATTCATCTGCGACGAGTGCAGGAGTCAATCTACGAAAAGCCGTGAAAACATGCTTTTTTCGAAAACCTTTTATTAAGGTAAATCTAAAGTCAGTTGTAGTTTTTTGGCGATTTAAAGAAACTTAATAGGAATGCTTATATTGTTACCATGATTGCAACCTGAACTTGAGTCTGACCGATGAGAGAACCGGGAGTAAAACAGCAGAATTTAGCAATAACTTCTGCAAGTCTCGATCCGATAAACTTGCAACATTATTGCAACCTATGGAAAAGTGCATGACGCACACTTTAGCAGACACGGCAGGACTTGACTTGCATCAGGAAGCGTCGCCGCAGCGGTCCAAGGACGCTTTGCGGACTCTTTTCCTTGAAGAGGCTGACGTCCAGCGACGCAAAGCCATAAGGCAAGGCTTATGGCTGGCGGTCCCCATCTACCTGATGTTTTCGCTGATGGATATTTTGCTGGTGCCAGATGTTGCACCACACACGATGTTCGCGCGGTTTGTCGTCAGTATCTGCGCCCTTCTGACACTGGAAATGCAAATCCGGGCCGGTGCCAAAACGAACCAGTTGGACATTGCCTGTGCCACGGCATTGATATGCAGTTATGTCGGTTGGCTCATGCCGGCAATGATGACATCCTATGCCACCAACATGTCCTATTACATGGTGTTCGGCGCGATGTTCATGATGGGCGCCAACCTGTTTTTTACCTTCAATTTCAGCCTGTCCATATTTACGTCCAGCCTGGTCTTGCTGACTTATTTCGTGGCGCTCAGCTATTTCCATCAGGACATCTATTATCAGATCGCCTTCGGCACCTTCTATTTCTCGTGCTTTGTCTTCACCAGCTATGTGAACTTTAGACTGAACCGTGAACGCTATCACGTGTTCCTCAACGCGATCGAGGCTAAGGTGCAACAACGCCAGGCGGAAGAGCGCGGCGTGGCCTTGCTGCGACTGTCCAACACCGATCCTTTGACCGGCCTTGAAAATCGCAGGGCAATCGACGGCCGCCTGCGGCATTTGTGGGACGAATGGACCGAGAAGGAGCGGAACTTTGCAGTCTTCCTCATCGATGTCGATTTCTTCAAAAAGTATAACGACTTCTATGGCCATCAGGAAGGCGACCGCTGCCTGATGCAGGTGGCGCAAACGCTTCAGGACAGTATGAGCCGCTTCGACGCGGTCATCGGTCGCTACGGTGGCGAGGAGTTCATAGCCCTGGCGCGGTTCACCACCGCCCGAGACATTGAAGAAATCGCCGAAACGATGCGCCAGACAGTCCAGGACCTTTCACTGACACATGAAAGACGAAGAGATGGGACGTCTGTCATAACCGTCAGCGTCGGCGTCTCCTATACGCGTCCGCACCCGGATGCGAAGCTGGAACGCCTCATCAATGAAGCGGACCGCGCGCTTTATCTTGCCAAGGCGAATGGCCGGAACACCGTCAAGCTATTCGACCCGAACGACCCGAATAACAGCGACGACACCGAGAATGTCGCGGCGCTGCTGAATATAGCAATCGCCCAGAACCTCGTATCTCTGGTTTATCAGCCGATAAAGACACTTTCGACCGACAGGGCGACAGGGCTCGAGGCACTCATGCGGTTGCGGCTTCTGGACGGCACACTTGTTCCTCCCAGCATCTTCATTCCCATCGCCGAACGGACCGGGGTGATCACCGATCTTGGCCTGTGGGCTATCCGCACGGTGTGCCAGCAGGTTCTAAGCTGCGAAGAAACCTCCGTCGTCAGCGTCAACGTGTCCCCTATTCAGCTGAAATGCCCCGGCTTCGCCACATCGGTCGCCGCCATTCTCGGCGAAATGGGAGTGGCTGGAGGGCGGCTGGCCCTTGAGATCACCGAGGGCCTTGAGGTCGACATGAACTCCGATGTTCTTCGCTGCATCAGCGATCTAAAAACACTGGGCGTAAAAATCTGGCTCGACGATTTCGGCACCGGTTTTGCCGGGCTGTCCTGGCTGCGGCTGGTTGAGTTCGATACCGTCAAGATCGACAAGTCGTTCCTGCATGATGCCTGCACACCTTGCGGCAAGGCGATGTTGAGCGATATTGTCGACCTGATCCGCAACCGTGGCCACAAGATCCTCGTTGAAGGTGTCGAAACCGCGGAGCAGATGGAATTGCTCAAGGAACTTCGCATCGATCAAGTTCAGGGCTATTACGTAGGTCGTCCTGCCGCCATCGAAAAGCTGAAACGCAACAGGGTGCCCTATCTGCCGCGCACGGGTCTCATCCGCCCGATCTAATCCGGCAAGAGAGTGCCAGATGCAAAAAACCCGGCGATGACCTCGCCGGGTTTTTGAATTTCTGCAGGCAACTTGAACGACAGGGTGTTGCTATAGCGTGTCCAAATAACGAGGAGACACCCTAGTCGACAGCGCCCGGTACCTCACACACATCACGTTCACCCATGATGATCGATCGTTTGCCGACGTGATTGGCAGGGCCCACAATGCCTTCCTGTTCCATGCGCTCAACCAGCGAGGCAGCGCGGTTATAGCCGATCGAAAGGCGACGCTGGATATAGGAGGTCGAGCACTTCTTGTCGCGCAGCACAACCTTGACCGCCTTCTCGTACAGGTCGGCCGTATCGTCCTCACCCATGGCTGATTTGTCGAAGACAGCCGTGTCCTCTTCCTCAGCGTCATCGGCTTCATCCGCGTCTTCCGTGACGGTGCCGAGATATTCAGGACGGCCTTGCGTCTTCAGATGTGCGACGACCTTCTCGACCTCTTCGTCCGATACGAACGGTCCATGCACACGCGCTATGCGGCCGCCTCCAACCATGTGGAGCATGTCGCCCTGGCCCAGAAGATGCTCGGCACCCTGTTCACCCAGAATGGTGCGGCTGTCGATCTTCGATGTAACCTGAAACGAAATGCGCGTCGGGAAGTTGGCCTTAATGGTGCCGGTGATGACATCCACCGATGGGCGCTGTGTGGCCATGATGAGGTGAATACCCGCTGCACGCGCCATTTGGGCCAGACGCTGGATAGCGCCCTCGATCTCCTTGCCTGCGACCATCATGAGGTCGGCCATTTCGTCCACGATCACGACGATATAAGGCATCGCCGTCAGGTCCATTTCTTCCTGTTCGTAGACAGCCTCTCCCGTTGCACGATCAAAGCCGGTCTGGACGTTGCACATGACGGTTTCGCCCTTGGCGCGCGCCGATGCTGCACGGGCATTGTAGCCATCAATATTGCGCACACCCAGACGCGACATCTTGCGATAGCGGTCTTCCATCTCGCGAACCGCCCATTTCAGCGCCATGACGGCCTTCTTGGGATCGGTCACGACTGGCGTCAGCAGATGCGGAATTCCATCATAGACAGACAGTTCAAGCATCTTTGGATCGACCATGATGAGCCGGCACTCTTCCGGCTTCAGCCGGTAAAGCAAAGACAGGATCATCGTGTTGATCGCGACGGATTTGCCCGAGCCCGTGGTACCGGCAACAAGAAGGTGCGGCATCTTCGCCAGCTCGGCGACAACGGGCTCGCCACCAATTGTCTTGCCGAGGCAAAGCGCAAGCTTCATCCGCGTTTCCGCGTAATCAGGCGACTCGATCAGTTCACGGAAATAGACCGTTTCCCGAACCGGGTTCGGCAATTCGATGCCGATGACGTTGCGGCCCGGCACCACAGCCACGCGGGCGGAAAGTGCAGACATCGAGCGGGCAATATCATCCGACAAGCCGATAACGCGGGACGACTTGACACCGGGGGCAGGCTCGAACTCGTAAAGCGTCACGACCGGGCCAGGGCGAACATCGATGATCTCGCCCTTGATGCCAAAGTCTTCCAGAACACTTTCCAGCAGACCTGCGCTCTGCTCCAGTGCTTCAGGCGTCATTGTTGTCGTCTGCAGAACCTGCGGCTGTTGCAGAAGATCGATTGGTGGATACTCGTATTCGCCGTCGCTGAACACCGGCGCATCCAGAAACATCGGCTGATTGTTGTTGCGCGCGACCGTCCGCATTTCCCGTCGCGGCTCTATTACGGCAGCGGGTTGAACGGCCTGCACGAGAGGCTGCTCGGCTGGAGCGGCCGCGATCTGGGCCGGATCCTCCACAGGAGTCTCGCTATGGTGCGCTTCGGGCTGGGTGACCTCCGCCTCGGCAACCGCGCGGACCTCGACCTGCCGGTAGAGCGAAACGGGTGAATCAACTGATCTCGCAAAGACCGGCTTCTCGATGGTTGGTGGCAACTGGCGAATGACCTGGACCGGTTGTGGCCGGGGAGTGACTTTCGCCTGGGCGGGAACTGGCGGTACTGGCACGGCAGTCGCCACGCTGCTGGCCTTGATGCGGGCCAGTTCGGCAAGCCGCATCGGGCGCGAAGGCGGCAAAATGGCGTCACCCATATCGAGGCTCATGGCCTCCCAGAACATTTCATCCGACAATGCATCGGCAAAGGCGGGAACATCAAGCCTGGCCTGAACCGAAGCGCCTTGAGCGTCGGGGAAGCAGGCAACATCGATCTGCTCGTCAGACGACGTGGCAGAGGATGGAGCGTGTTCAACTGTCGTCGCCGCGTCAGCCGGAGCGGAGGCTTCCTGCTGTTGCTTCAAGGCAAGTTCGCGCCGCAAACGATATGTAAGCGCAAGCGCACCCGTTGCTCCCGGAGGTTGGGGAAGCACGGCTGGTTTTGCAATGCGGCGCTCTTCCTCTGTCAGCTTGGGCGCGGCAGGGCGATCGCTCTCCGGCCTGGCAGCGTGCGAGGGAGCGAATACCGCCTCATCCGCATCCGGTTTGGGGGAGGTGGCAGCTGTCGCCTGTTTTCCGGCAACGATATTTTGCGGAGTACGCGTAAACCGCACATTGGGCCCGAGAACAAAGGCGTTCTGCCACAGGGGCATCTCGTCGCGACCCTCAATAGCATTCGCAGCAATCTGGTCAGCGTTCCGACCCATAACGGCACGCTGGTCTGGCGTTAACGGAATCATTCCGCTGGCCCCATTTTGCGTTGCCTGCGGCTCCGCATCGGGCTGCTTCTGTCCCCTCTCTTCTATCGTATTGACGGAATTATTTAAATTCGAACGGGGAAAACGCATCACAGCCTGTACACTCATCATAAACGGACATTTGGCACAGCAAATGAGATAGAAAATAAAGGTTAATCACATATTGCCAAGAGCCTCCCAAAAGCCAATTTTAACAATCTTAATCTTCGCTGTGTCCCGTCAGACACGCTTTTCTAAAATGAGCTAACTGGGGAAAAACCCCTTTAAAGCCAGCGTTTTCCCAACTCAGCACTCCTTTTCCACGCAGACCCCGCGCCATTTTGTCCGACGATCAAAATCTTTCCACAGGACTGAGCACCATAGGCTTTACAACTAACATGTTAATGTCGTATCAAACGTTTGTCAGTTTTGGAGGAGCAGGCAATTGACTGGTAAATTCGGCCTATCGGCAGCACTTACGACACCGTTTTCGCAGGATCGAGCGATCGAGATCCCGACCATGATCGCTCAGGCCAAGCGTTCGCTGGCCGCGGGCTGCGATAGCGTTACCCTTTTCGGCACCACTGGCGAAGGCAGTTCGATCGGCACGAGAGAGCGGACCGAGATCCTTTCAGCTTTTCTGGATGCGGGCATTGCTGCCAACAAGCTAGTCACAGGCGTGCTGGTGGATTCGGCGCAGGATGCGGCAGACCAGGCGGGCGAAGCTCTCAAAGCCGGGGCGCGCAACATCCTTCTTGCACCTCCGTCCTATTTCAAGAACGTTAGTGACGAAGGCCTGTTTCAGTGGTTCTCATCCGTATTCCACCAGCTTGGCGATACCGGCCGGGACATTCTGGTTTATAATATTCCGTCCGTTACAGCGGTGGGACTTTCGGTAGAGCTCATCGGCCGCCTGCGCCACGCCTTTCCGGGCGTCGTCACAGGCGTAAAGGACTCCTCCGGCGATTGGCCCTATACGCAGCGCCTGCTTTCCGAGCATCGGGATCTCGTCATTCTGATTGGCGATGAACGGCATCTGGCACAGGGCGTTCGCCTTGGCGGACAGGGCGCGATTTCCGGCTGCGCCAACTTCCTGCCACAGGAAGTTCGGGCCATGGCTGTGGATGGCGTGGATGACAATCGGATCGTGGATCTGGTTGCAGAGCTGCTCAAGAACCCCGTGACACCGGCGGTCAAGGTTCTGGTTTCGCACGTCACGGGGGAAACAATCTGGCACACGGTTCGCCCTCCCCTGGTTTCCATTTCCGCTGAAAATTGTAAGAAGCTTCAGGCCGCATTCGATACTTTATTCAACAGGCAGGCGGCCTGAAAAGGGTGTTTCATGGACGAGACTGGCGAACAGACGACATTGCGGGAAAAGGCGTATGAGAGTTTTACGCACCACCTGCTTGCGCGCGATGTTCGCCCCGGCCAGTTTATATCCCAACGTCGTCTTGTGGAATTGACCGGGCTTCCGCTAGGGGCAATTCGTGAGGCCATACCACGGCTGGAAGCGGATGGGTTGATCAAGACCGTTCCCCAGCGCGGTCTTCAGGTCGCCCATATCGACATCAACCTGATCCGCGAAGCGTTTCAGTTTCGTATCTTCCTGGAAAAGGAAGCCGTTGCGATTTTTACCCGCACGGCTTCCGATGACACGATTGCAGAGATGATCTCCAATCACCGCAACATTGCCGAGGCCGCGCAAAGCGGAACGACATCGCCGGAACTGGATGCAAGAGCGCAGGCTATCGATTGGGGAATGCATGATGCCTTTATCGATTCACTTGGAAATTCCATCATTTCGAATGCGTACCGGGTAAATTCCATCAAGATGCGGCTGATCAACCAGGAGCGGTTTCGAATTGCAGGTCACGTCAAGTCGGTCATGGCCGAGCATCTGACCATTCTGGAGGCCATCGAGCAACGCTTGCCCGAGGAGGCGGCCGAAAGGCTGGTCGCCCATATCAGAAATGCGAGGGACAGGGCTCTCGCGGTCTAAAAAAACAATCGGCCGGGGGTGAGGAGATTTTCGGCCACACAAGAGGAGGAAAACATGACATACTCTCTGCTTAATCCTACACGTCGTGCCTTCATGGCTGGAACGGCAGCCATTGCCGGTACCGCGGCATTCGGCATTCGTCCCGCCTCGGCAGCGGTTGACTGGAAGAAACACGCCGGGACCACGCTCGAGGTCAATCTCGTCAAAAGCCCGCGCAGCGAAACACTGCTGAAATACATCAAGGAATTCGAGGAACTGACCGGCATCAAGGTCAATGCCGAGGCGACGCCTGAACAGCAGCAACGCCAGAAGGTCGTGATCGAGCTGTCTTCCGGCAGACCGAGCTTCGATGTGGTCCACCTGAGCTACCACGTGCAGAAGCGCCAGTTCGAAAAAGGCAAATGGCTGGCCGATATCAGTGGCTTCCTGAAAGATCCGACACTCACCGACCCTTCGCTGACCGAGAGTGATTTTGCCGAAGCGGGAATGCAGTTCGCCAAGGATAGCGATGGCGTCCTCCGCTCGCTGCCCTTCTCCGTGGATTACTGGATCCTCTACTGGAACAAGGAACTGTTCGAAGCCAAGGGCCTGAAGTATCCACAGACCTTCGATGAACTTGTTGCCGCCGCAGAAGCGATCACCGACCCGTCGACCAACACCTACGGCTTCGTGGCGCGCGGATTGAAGAACGCCAACACGCCCGTCTGGACATCGCTGATGCTGGGCTATGGCGCAGCTCCCATCGTAAACGGCAAGATCGACACCACGACGCGTGAAGCTGTCGAGGCCGCAAAGCTTTACCAGCGGCTGATGACGAAGTCGGCCCCTCCGGGTGTTTCCGGCTTCAACTGGGCCGAAGCGCAATCCGCCTTCCTCCAGGGCAAGATCGGCATGTGGTTTGATGGTGTCGGCTTTGCTCCCCCCATCGAAAACCCGGAAAAGTCACGCGTCGTCGGCAAGGCCGGTTACGGTGTCATGCCAAAGGGTCCGGCCCAGCAGGCTGCAGGCACCTTCGGTGATGGACTTGGCGTCGTTGAAGCCTCCACCAAGAAAGAGGCCGCTTACCTGTTCTGCCAATGGGCCATTTCGCATGAAATGGGTGCACGTCTGTTGCAGGCAGGTGCGGGCGTACCGTTCCGCCAGTCCATTTTGGAAGACGCGAAGGTTCGCGAAGGCGTCAAGATGCCTGCCGAATGGCTGGACGCCGTCGTCGGTTCCGGCAAGGTGTCCAAGCTTGCCCTTCCCGTCATCATTCCCGTTACCGAGTTCCGCGATATCTATGGCGTTGGTCTCACCAACATGATCGGCGGGGCAGACCCGGAAACCGAACTCAAGAAGGCGACCGAGCAGTTCGCACCTGTTCTGGCACGCAGCGAGGGATAATGGTGTCCGTCAGCATCGAAACTGCCGCGTCGGCAAAAACAATCAGCAGAAGGAGCAAGCCCACGCGGCTTGCTCCCAACTACTGGCCTTTCGTCATTCCCGCACTCGTCGTCATTGCAGCGGTCATCGTGTTTCCGTGGGTGTTCACACTCTGGATGAGCGCGCAGCGCTGGACGCTGGGTCAGGAGCAGAGCTTCATCGGCTTGGACAATTATATTCGTCTGGCCAGCGATGCGCGGTTCTGGGAATCACTCTGGCACACGCTGGTCTATACGACGCTGTCAGTTGTCGCGCCTCTGTTTCTCGGTACGCTGGCAGCACTTCTGTTCGATGCGCAATTCCCATTGCGCGGCTTCCTGCGCGGCGTCTTCGTCATGCCCATGATGGCAACTCCGGTGGCCATCGCGCTGGTCTGGACCATGATGTTCCACCCGCAGCTGGGTGTGCTGAATTATCTGCTCTCGCTCATCGGCATCGGCCCGCTGGAGTGGATCTACAACCAATCCACGGTGATCCCGTCTCTGGTCCTCGTGGAAACGTGGCAGTGGACACCGCTTGTCATGCTCATCGTCCTTGGCGGCCTTGCCGCTGTGCCCCGTGAACCCTACGAAAGCGCTGAAATCGACGGCGCCAATGCCTGGCAGAAATTCCGCTACCTGACCATGCCTATGATTGCGCCGTTTCTGATGATTGCGGTCATCATCCGCTCCATCGATGCCGTCAAAAGCTTCGACATCATCTACGCGATGACGCAGGGCGGGCCCGGCACGGCCTCGGAAACCATCAACATCTATCTCTACAACACAGCCTTCGCCTATTACGATATTGGCTACGGCTCAGCCATGGCTGTCGTTTTCTTCATCGTCATCATTGCCCTGTCCTTCGTGCTTCTAATGGTGCGCGCAAGAACACAGTGGAACGAGATGGAGTCCCGCTGATGAAACGCAAGACACTCGACCGCATCGGCCTGTTTTTCGTGGCACTGGTCATGATCTCGCCGGTCATTCTTTTCTTCATCTGGATGATTTCACTGTCCTTGAAATACGAGATCGACAACGGCGCCTACCCGCCCATCCTCATCCCGGAACGCTTCGCATGGTCGAATTACGTGAAGGTCTTCGAGGAGAACAACTTCTTCCTCTATTTCTGGAATTCTGTTCTGGTCACGGGGGCAGCGACCTTTCTTGCGCTCGTCATCGGCGTTCCCGCAGGTTACGGCATTGCGCGATTGAAGGCCGAAAAGGCAGCCATCGTCATTATGATTGCACGCATGACGCCCGGCCTCTCCTTTCTCATTCCGCTGTTTTTGCTGTTCCAATGGCTGAACCTGCTCGGCACGCTCTGGCCACAGATCATCATCCATCTCGTCGTTACTGTTCCGATCGTCGTCTGGATCATGATCGGCTATTTCGAGACGACGCCGAAGGAGCTCGAAGAAGCCGCCAGCATGGATGGTGCCTCTTCGTGGCAGGTTTTCCGGCTTGTGGCACTGCCCATCGCAAAGCCCGGCATCGTCGTGTCATTCATTCTCGCCGTCATCTTCTCCTGGAACAACTTTGTCTTCGGCATCGTGCTGGCAAGTCGTGAAACGCGCACCCTGCCCGTCGCCGTCTACAACATGCTGTCCTTCGAGCAGGTCAGTTGGGGGCCGCTTGCGGCGGCGGCTCTGATCGTCACCCTGCCGGTTCTGTTGCTGACGATGTTTGCGCAAAAACAGATCGTTGCGGGCCTTACCGCTGGCGCCGTCAAGGGCGGCTGAACCACCTCTTTTGCTTAACGCAGCTCCGAACGCAAAACCGCTTGGCATCTTTGCCGGAATTGCTTTCATCACGGGATCAAAACCATGGCAACGGTCAATATTCAAAATGTTCAAAAGCGCTTCGGCGCAGTCAACGTCATCCACGGCATCGACATCGATATTGCAGATGGTGAATTCGTGGTCCTCGTCGGACCATCGGGATGCGGGAAATCGACCCTGTTGCGGATGATCGCGGGACTGGAAGAGGTGAGCGATGGCCAAATCCACATCGGCGCGCGTGAGGTCAGCAACCTGCCTGCGCGAGATCGCGATATCGCAATGGTGTTCCAGAATTATGCGCTTTATCCGCATATGACGGTCAAGGACAATATGGGCTTTGCCTTAAAGCTCAAGAAGGTCAGCGCTGATGAGACCGCCGCCAAGGTCAACAAGGCGGCTGGCATTCTGGGTCTGGACAAATTGCTAGACCGATACCCGCGCCAGCTTTCCGGCGGCCAACGCCAGCGCGTTGCCATGGGCCGCGCTCTGGTGCGCGATCCGCAGGTCTTCCTCTTCGATGAACCGCTATCCAACCTCGACGCCAAGCTGCGTGTGCAGATGCGCGGCGAGATAAAGGCCCTGCACCAGCGCATCGGCACCACAACAATCTACGTTACGCATGACCAGGTGGAAGCCATGACCATGGCCGACAAGATTGTCGTCCTGCATGATGGCGTCATCGAGCAGATCGGCGCACCGCTGGAACTCTATGACCGGCCCGCAAACCTGTTTGTCGCAGGCTTCATCGGCTCCCCCGCCATGAACTTTATCAGGGGCCGGGTCGAAGAAGGCGTGTTCCGTACGACCAAGGGGCTGACCCTGCCCTTGCCACAGACTGCGGACCCCGCAGAACTTGGCGGTCGTGACCTTGTTTACGGCATCCGCCCGGAGCATATCCGCGTTGCCGAAAACGGCATCTCCGGGCGCGTCGAACTGGTGGAGGGCACCGGTTCCGAAATCTACGCCAAGCTGGACTGCATGGGCGAAGATATTGCCTGCCTGTTCCGCGAGCGGCTGGATATCCGTTTTGGCGATACGGTCAGCATTGCCGTCGATCCGGCTTCGGTGCATCTTTTCGACAGGGAAACAGGCAAGCGCATCTGACAAAGCTGAGTGAAACAAAAGGCGGATAGCATGAGCTGCAACGAGCACGGCCATGCTGCCTGCGCGACCTTGGGTCCGCAAACACCAACACTTGCGCTTCGCCAAACAAACTCTGCGGCAGCTTACGCGAAGTTTAGTGATTTTTTGGCCAGACACCTGTAATGACCACCCATGGGTATGAATCATACAGGGGCCTGCGCGGGGCGAATGGCGAGATCATTCATACTGCTCCTTATTCTGTGTCTCAACGCGACGCTTGCCAACGCAACCGTCGTTGATGGTGCACGGCCGCAGCAAACGCCCAAAGTTGGAAGCCTGAAATCCGGAAGACTCCTTGGTGCACGACCAGCAACCCGTTTCGATGAGAATAGGTGTCGTGGCCTTGCTGATCTGGGTGCGGGAGAACGGCCAGCCTTCCTGGCGCGAGAAAGCGGCGAATGGGAGTGCAGCTACCTCATCGATTATCCGGAAACCTCGCACCAGCCCTCCGTTTTCGTGGTGATCCGTGGTGTGAAGGCCGAAGTGTGGAGCAATTTCAGGCTCAAGCTTAATTTTGGCTCTGTCCTGTCGCGTCAGGAACTGGCGTCTCAGGCCGCACAGCTGGTTCAGGCAATTGTTGGGGAGCGCATCCACGTCAAGGATCTAGCCGCGATGCTGGCCGCTCAAAAAGACTTCACCATCGCGTTCGGCAATATCGAGTTCGTATACAAGCGTGAGCGGATGGACGAAACGCGTTTCAATCTGACGGGAACTGTTGCGAACTAAGACCAATATCGATGGCGCCAACAGGCCCGCCGGAAGGCAAGATGCGCCCGAAAAGGCGCATCCATTCCATTCCATTCTATTCTATTCTATTCTATTCCAGACAGAACTGATCAGTTTGGATAGCGTGAGGAATACCAGCTTTTAAACAGCGTGAACTGGTTCTCGATCTGGCGACGCTGCGAGTCGCTGAGCGCATCGCTTTCATTGAAGTGCAGGCTGTATTCGCTCTCACCTTTGAGCACCATCAGGTACTTGTAGTGCAAGACGAGGTCTGGGCCTTCATCATAGGTGGACAGGACAGTCAGCGCCTCTTCCAGTTCACGAGCATCGCGGCGAGCGGCTGCATCACCCTTGGCAGCTTTTTCGCAAAGGGAGACGAGATGCAGGACTTCTTTCGGCAAGGCATTGCCGATGCCGGTGATGGCGCCGCCCGCTCCGCAGTTGACAAAGCCGTGGTAAACCCCGGTATCGACGCCCACCATCAAGGTCAGGTCGTCATCACCTGAGGTGATGTTTTCTGCCGCATAGGTCATGTCGGCCTTGCCACCGAATTCCTTGAAGCCAATCAGGTTGGAGTAACGCGAGCGGAGATCGAAGAAGAGGTCGGCGCGCGTGGCAAAGCCATAATAGGGGCTGTTGTAGATAACGGCGGGAAGTCCGTTGGCAGCTTCCAGAATAGCGGAAAAATGTGCTTTTTGCGCAGCGGTTGATGACCCACGAGACAGAACCCGCGGAATGACCATCAAGCCCTTGGCGCCAACCTTGGCAGCATGTGCCGCATGGCTGACAGCAGATTTCGTGTTGATCGCTCCCGTTCCAACGATGACGGGAACACCGGCTTCAGCCAGCCGACGCACGCCCTCCTGCCGTTGCTCATCCGTCAGCAGCGGCCAGTCGCCCATGGAACCGCAGTAGACAACCGCCGACATGCCAGCAGCGATCAGCTCCTTACCCTTTTTAACGAGCGAGTCGAAATCAGGGGTGCGGTCTGCCTTGCAGGGCGTCATAAGCGCTGGAATACAGCCAGTAAAAATGGAATCTGCCATGTTTGTCGCCTTGCTGAAGCTGGGGCCGCGGCCCGATCAATCGTGCAAGGGTCCTAACACGGCATCGCCAACTTGTCGACAAATAAAATACAGAGCGTGCGTCCCAGATGGCTTCACAGGGAAAGGCTGAGACTTTCCCGGCCATCTGCGGCAATATAGGATCGTATTTGCTGGACGATCTGGTCCGCGTGCTCACGCGCAATTCTGTCGGCGCCTTGAATGTCACGCTCGACGATGACCTTGATCATGTCTTCATGCTCGGTGACATATTGGCGAGGCAAGAGGTCATTGAACGAGGAATAATAGAGGCGAAGAATGCGACGCCCCTCGTCCAGCAGCCGCGTGAAAAGCTCCGTGTAATATCGGTTTCCGCCTGCCACGGCGATTGCAATATGGAAATCCCGGTTGGTAGAGATCATGGCGAGCACATCCCTCTGGGTGACGGCCGTTTCGAATGCCTGTTGCAGCGCCCTGATTTTTACAATGTCATCTTCGCTGTGCCGGGCGGCAGCCAGCCTTGTGGTTACCCGGTACAGGAGCGTCAAGGCATCGAAGAACTCGGGCAGGCCCAGAAAATCGATCTGCGAGACGATGGTCGCGCGGTTCGTCAATGTGGTGATCAAACCTTCCGCCGCCAGTTTGACCAGCGCCTCGCGAATGGGTGTTCTGGAAAGCTCGAAACGTTCCGAAAGCTGGACTTCGTCGATCGGGCTGCCTGGAGCAAGTCTCAGTTCGATGATCTCATTGCGAAGCGTTTCATAGACGGTTGAAACCCCAAAACCCCTGCGGTGCGTCTGCTTTTCCTTTTCGTCCAGCTTTTCGCTCGCAGCCATATCAATCCCGTCTCCGCAATCACATCGATATGTCCATTTACGATATTCCCGCCCAGAACAAAATCCCAACGGGCAGCCACAGTCCTTCTTCACGACCATTTCCAGTGAGTTTCCGTTATTTTCACTGGCGCTAATGTGCATAGCCGTCGAATCGATGAAAAAAGGGTTGCGGCTACTGGATTAAGTGAGCAAAGAGTAACGAGGCGATTCCGGTCGCTTCGTAATTGCGTTCATGGTCAGGGAGGAAATTCCATGAAAGTCGTTCTCGCGTCTGTTACAGCCGCTGCTACTGCTCTGCTGATGGCATCAAGTGCCATGGCCGCTACGGAAATCCAGTGGTGGCACGCCATGACTGGCGCGAACAACGAAGTTGTCGAGCAGCTTTCAAAAGAATTCAACGAAAGCCAGTCCAACTACAAGATCATGCCGGTTTTCAAGGGCACCTATGGTGAAACGCTCAATGCGGGCATCGCAGCGTTTCGCGCCAAGCAGCCTCCTGCCATCATTCAGGTCTTTGATGCCGGCAGCGGTGTGATGATGGGCGCGCAGGGCGCAATCGTCCCGGTTGCTGACGTGCTGGAGAAGGGTGGCTACAAATTCAACAAGGCAGACTACCTGCCCGGTATCGTCGCCTATTATTCGAAGCCAGACGGCACCATGCTGTCCTTCCCGTATAATTCGTCATCGCCTATTCTTTATTACAACAAGGACATCTTCACCAAGGCTGGCCTGAACGCCGACAATCCGCCAAAGACATGGCCTGAAGTGTTCGAAGCCGCAAAGAAGATCAAGTCGAGCGGCGCGGCGCCATGCGGCTTTACCTCCACTTGGCTGACATGGATTCAGACCGAAAACTTCGCAGCCTGGAACAACCTTTCCTATGGCAGCAATGAGAACGGATTGGCCAGCACGGACGTGAAACTGGCATTCAACGCAGAGCCCTTCGTCAAGCATTTCCAGGCGATTGCGGATTTGGCCAAGGATGGAACCTTCCGTTATGGCGGTCGCACATCGGAAGCCAAGCAGCTCTTCACATCAAGCGAATGCGGCATTCTCACGGAATCCTCGGGCGGTCTGGGCGATATCGTGAAGAGCGGCATGAACTACGGCATCGGCCAGCTTCCTTACTACGAAGGCGAAGGCCGTCCGCAGAACACCATTCCCGGCGGCGCGAGCCTTTGGGTCTTCGGCGGAAAGTCCGACGACGAATACAAGGGCACTGCGGAATTCTTCCACTTCCTGTCCCAGACCAAGATCCAGGCGCGCCTGCATCAGGTGTCCGGCTATATGCCTGTCACGCTTGCAGCCTATGAGGACACGAAGTCATCCGGCTTCTACCAGAAGAACCCGGCACGCGAAACGCCGCTTCTGCAGATGATGGGCAAGCCGCCGACAGAAAACTCAAAGGGTGTCCGTCTCGTCAATCTCCCGCAGGTTCGAGACATCATGAACGAAGAGTTTGAAAACATGCTGGCTGGCAAGCAGGACGCCAAGGCCGCCCTGGACAAGGCAGTCGAACGCGGAAACGCTGCCATCAAGCAGGCAATCGGTCGATAAACCAGCCTGATATTACAGCAGGTACAAGCGTATCTGCGATGAACTGGAACGGTCTGGAATAAATATTCCACACCGTTCCATATGTTCCAAATCTGCCTATGGCGATGTCGTCTTCACCGGTCAAGCGTTCAGATCCTTACGGGATCGAGGTCGCGGCTTCATCGGCTTGCCAGCATCGCCTCAAAGGAGCCCGACGTGCAAAGCGTTGTCTTTCCCAACAAGATTCTTCCCTATTTTCTGGTCGCACCGCAGATTGTGCTCACCGTCATTTTCTTCTTCTGGCCCGCGAGCCAGGCGTTGTACCAATCGGCAATGCGGGAAGATCCTTTCGGCCTTCAAAGCAGCTTCGTCGGCCTTGCCAACTTCTCGGACATCCTTTCCGACCCGAACTATCTGCACGCCCTACAGGTGACCGTCGTCTTCAGCATCGCAACGGCGCTTCTGTCGATGGGCGTGGCACTTCTGCTTGCCACAGCCGCTGATCTTGTCGTGCGAGGAAAGAATTTTTACCGCACCATGATGATCATCCCCTATGCCGTGGCGCCTGCAGTTGCCGGTATGCTCTGGCTGTTCATGTTCAATCCCGCCATGGGCACCCTCGCCTACATCTTGCGCCGCAATGGCATTGCCTGGGATCCGTTGCTGGACGGTAATCAAGCCATGACACTGGTTGTTGCCGCTGCTGCATGGAAACAGATCAGCTACAACTTCCTGTTCTTCGTGGCCGGTCTGCAGGCTATCCCGAAATCACTGCTGGAAGCGGCTGCCATCGACGGTGCGCGCGGTGCCCGGAGATTCTGGACGATCATCTTTCCGCTTCTAGCGCCGACGACGTTCTTTCTGCTTGTCGTCAACACCGTCTACGCCTTCTTCGACACGTTCGGCATCATTCATTCGGTCACCGGCGGTGGCCCCGCCAAAGCTACGGAAACGCTTGTTTACAAGGTGTACAACGACGGCTTCGTCAATCTCAATCTCGGCTCGTCTGCGGCTCAATCCGTTGTGTTGATGATCATCGTCATCGCGCTCACGGCATTCCAGTTCCGCTTCGTCGAGCGACGCGTGCATTACGGTTGAGGGACAGACAATGATTCAGAACCGCCCCATAGCAACCTTGATGGCGCATTTGATGCTCATCCTCGGCATCATCATCGTCGCATTTCCGATCTACTACACATTCATCGCGTCTTCAGCGACATCCACCGATATCCTGCGACCACCACTTTCGCTTCTGCCCAGCGGACACCTCGTGGAAAACTATCACGAAGCCATTTCCGGCGGCGTTGAACGGGTGGTTGGGGTCAGTCTGGAACGACTTCTCTTCAACAGCTTCGTCGTTGCCATCGCAATTGCGGTTGGCAAGATCGTGATCTCGTTTCTTTCTGCCTTCGCGATCGTCTTCTTTCGCTTCCCATTCCGCATGGGCTTCTTCTGGATGATCTTCGTCACCCTCATGTTGCCGGTGGAAGTCCGTATTCTGCCGACCTACAAGGTGATCGTCGATCTGGGCCTGCTCAATTCCTATGCCGGGCTGACCTTGCCTTTGATGGCATCGGCGACCGCAACATTCCTGTTTCGTCAGTTCTTCCTGACGATCCCCGGGGAGATGGTCGAGGCGGCCCGCATCGACAATGCCGGACCTTTCCGCTTCATGCGCGATATCCTGCTTCCGCTTTCAACGACCAATATAGCGGCTCTTTTCGTGATCCTCTTCATCTACGGCTGGACGCAATATTTGTGGCCGCTTCTGGTAACGGATCGCGCCGAAATGAACACAATCATAATTGGCCTGCGCCGCATGGTGGATTTTGCCGATGCCTCAACACCCTGGAACTACGTGATGGTCACGGCCATCCTTGCGATCATTCCTCCGGTTCTCGTCGTGGTGTTGATGCAGCGCTGGTTTGTAAAAGGCTTGGTGGAGACTGAAAAGTAATGGCAACTATCGAACTCAAGGACGTCCGCAAGGTCTATGGCGGCAATGTCGAGGCGATCAAAGGTGTTTCGCTGAGCATTCAGGATGGCGAAATGATTGTCCTCGTGGGCCCATCCGGCTGCGGAAAATCGACGCTTTTGCGCATGGTTGCCGGGCTGGAAAGCATCAGCGGCGGAGATGTCCATATTGCCGGCAAACGCGTCAACGATCTGGAGCCAGCAGAACGCGACATCGCCATGGTGTTCCAGAACTACGCGCTCTACCCGCACATGACGGTGCGCCAGAACCTAGCCTATGGTTTGAAAAACCGGAACACACCGAAGGACGAGATCGATCGGCGCATCACCGAGGCGGCACGTGCGCTGGAAATCGAGCAGTTCCTTGAACGCAAGCCGCGCCAGCTTTCCGGTGGCCAGCGCCAACGTGTTGCCATGGGGCGTGCGATCGTGCGCAAGCCATCGGCATTCCTGTTCGATGAGCCTCTGTCGAACCTCGATGCAAAGCTTCGCGTCCAGATGCGCGTCGAAATCCGCCGTTTGCAGCGCTCGCTGGCGACAACCAGCATCTATGTGACCCACGACCAGATGGAGGCCATGACGCTTGCAGACCGGCTTGTCGTTCTCAACGCCGGGCGCATCGAGCAGGTTGGAACACCCATTGAACTCTATGAAAAGCCAGCAACCAGCTTCGTGGCAACCTTCATCGGTTCCCCCTCGATGAACCTGTTGCCGCTCGACGGGGCGGTATGGAAAGCGCCTGATAACGCGATGATCCCGTCAAGCGCAAAGACAATCGGTATCCGCCCGGAAGATATCGTCATTGCCGATGCAACGTCGAGCAGCCCCTTCAAGATCGATGTCGAGGTTGCCGCGGTTGAGTTGGTAGGAGCAGAAAGCTACGTTCACGGGGAGATGGCCGATGGCAGCGCCATCGTTTTCCGGGTACCGGGCCGCTCTGCAATAGAGATCGGGGAAAAGCTGAGAATAACCGCCGACCCGGCGCGTTTCCACCTTTTCGACAGCGAAGGACGGCGTCTCGACTGAGGCGCCATCAACGTCGTTGACCGTCAGGCTGCGGAAACAGGCATTTCGAAGGTAAAGCGGGTTTCCGCGTGGTCGGAATGAACGGTAATCGTGCCCTTATGCGCCTTGGCGATTTCGGAAGCGATATAGAGCCCTAGCCCCAGCCCCTGCATATTGGGGCGCACATCGCCTCGCCGGAATGGTTGGAACAGTTTTTCCATCGTGTCCGGCGGGATCGGCTCGCCCTGATTGCTGACCGACAGACGCAGCAATCCATCCGCCAGAGCTCCCGTGACCGTTATGGGCCCATCTTCAACGCCATGCGTCAAAGCGTTCGAGACAAGATTGGAAAACATCTGGGCGATCCGCAAGCGGTCTATGCGCATTGGCGTCGAAAGGTTGACGTTGATGTCGATCTTTCGCTCGGGATGAGCCACAAGAAGTTCGTCTATGACATGTGAAAGGGTGGTTGCGACATCGTGTTCGCCAAGGTCGAGCGAAATGCCGCCGCCCAGCCGTGCGCGTGCCAGGTCCATGACATTATCCACCAGACCTCCCATGCGCCCTATGCTTGCCTTCATCAATTTCAGGATAAGCGGACTACGCTCAGTCCATCCTTCCTTGATAAGGCGCGAGGTGCCAGCGTCCACGGCAGCGATCGGGTTGCGCAGGTCATGGCCCAGCACCGCGATGAATTGTTCGCGCAATTCGGACACTTGCCGCTCACGCTCAAGCGATTGCTCGGCCACTTTCAGCCTTTCATCCGCATCGAGATGGTGTCCGATCAGTTCCGCAAAAAGCCTCAAGGCACCGAGTACCTGGGGATTGTTCACCTTGGCAGGCTTGGGGTCGATGGCACAAAGAGAACCAAAAAACTGACCGTTGGAAAGGATAATCGGCACGGAGATGTAACTGCGCAATCCATAAATACGCGGCGTGTGATGATCCTTGTACAACGGATCGACTTCGGCATCGTCAAACACCACCGCCTCGCGATGATCGCGGATTTCATTGCACAATGTACTTTCAATCGGCAATTCATCCCCGGGCTTCAGGCCAAAACCAAAATGATCGACCGACAGGCAGGTAATCCATCTGTCTTTCGTGACGCGCGCGACAGCGGCGAAGCCCATGCCTGTCATGCGCAGGACAACATCCAGAATGACCGGGACCGCACTGATGCCAGCGACGCGTTCCACATCCTTCGACAAATCACCCGGGTCATCGCTGTAATCAGGCAAGAGGCTGCGCGCCTGTGCCAGATCGTTCGAAAGCGATCCGATCAGATCAACGGTTTCAAAAGCCGAAGCTGCTGCACTGGCCAACGCCTCCAACGTATCGATTTCCCACTGAGTAGCCTCATAGGGATGCGACCAATAAGCACCGATAGCGCCCGTAGCACCGCCAGGATTGTCGGCACCGACGGGTGCCATGATCAAGGCTTTGACGAATGTGCCTGAATAAAGGTCTTGAGGGACACGTTCATCCTTGGAGACATCAGGAACGACCGCAGTCTTTCTGTTCGACATAGCCCAGCCGCTGATGCAGGAGGCGACCGGAAATTTCCGCCCTTTCCAAAGCGGGCCGATGGCGTCTTCCTCGATGTAATGGCAAAGATCGCGATCTCGACGGATGATTGCAATGCCGTCACAACCCACCAGGCCTCGGGCAGAGGCGCGCACAGTTTCGACAACCTCTTCACGTTTCCGCGCCCGTGCAATTCTTGCAATGGCTTCAGTCAGACCCGAAAGAGATGTTATATTGGTGGATGCGAAATCCTGCAGTGCCATATCGTTCTACTTTCCCGGAACTATGGCCGTGTTGCGTGAGACGTTAGCACTTTCCCACATGTCCGCAAGTAGGGTAAATGCATTAGTTCTCACGGGCAAACGAGCGGAAATTGGCATTAGCCCTAGAAAATCAAAGCCTCTTCAGGTCCGGCTGGCGTCATGTGTGGCATTGACAACCGGCCGTCGTGCGACACGACCCCACAGCGATTTGATCACATCGGACAGGCGCTCAATCTCCACAAACACGACCGGCGTCATGAAGAGCGTCAATATCTGGCTGACGATGAGACCGCCGACGACGGCCACGCCAAGTGGCTGCCTGAGCTCCGAGCTCGCACCTGTTCCAAGCGCTACCGGAAGTGCACCGAAGAGAGCGCAGAAGGTGGTCATCATAATGGGCCGCAACCGCCGGACGGCCGCCTCATGGATCGCCGTCAGCGTGGGCATGTTTTCCTCCCGCTGCAATGTCAGCGCGACATCGATCATCATGATCGCGTTCTTTTTGACGATGCCGATCAGCATCAGCAGACCGATCAGCGCAATGATGGAGAGGTCGAAACCAAAGAGCTTCAGCGTCAACAGGGCGCCGAACGCGGCCGATGGCAGGCCGGACAGGATCGTCAGCGGGTGGAGGAAGCTTTCATAGAAAACCCCAAGCACGATATAGATCGTCAGAACTGCAGCGCCGATGAGCAGGCCGGTGCTGTCGCTCGTTTGCTTGAATATCTGGGCGGCTCCGGCAAGGTTTGTCGTGACGGTGGATGGGAGTTGGATCTGCTGTTTGAGCAAGTCGATCTGCGCTGTCGCATCGCCCAACGATACGCCCGCAGGAAGGTTGAACGAAAGCGTCACGGAGGTGAGCTGGCCGGTCTGGTTCACCGTTACCGGTCCTGATACGCGGGATATTGTTGCAAAGCTGGATATTGGAACCAGAGCGCCCGATGCCGATGAAACCCTTATCGCGCCGAGCGATTGCTCCGTCCACTCCAGTGACTGATCATATTCCACGATCACATCATAACTGTTTCCGGTTGTCTGGATCTGCGTTGCGACATAGCTGCCAAATGCCGCCTCAAGCGTTTTTCGAATGGTTTGCGAGGTGACGCCGAGGCTGTTGGCACGATCATTGTCGACATCGATATGGGCTTGCAGGGCACTGTCCTGCAGATCGGAGGCAACATCGACGAAATGGGCGGAGTCCGAACGCATGGCATCTGCCAGCGTCTGGGACCATTGCCGTGCCGCGGCGGCATCGATGGATTGCAACACGACCTGATATTGGCTCTGGGTGCTGCGCCCGCCAAAGCGCAAGCTCTGCTGCGGCGTGATAAAGGTTCGCAGGCCCGCTATGCCTGATAGCGCGTGCCTGAGATCATTCAGCGTTACCGCCAGCACCGGTCGCTCATCGGCGGGCTTGAGCTGGACAAGCAGGTTGCCGGAATTGAGTGCCGAACCACCGGGGCCGGACCCGAGCGTGGAGGTTACGTGCGCGACAGCAGGATCGGCAGAGACGATTGCCGCCGCCCTTGCCTGAAGATCGCTCATGGCCTTGTAGGAAATGTCCTGTCGAGCCTGCGTCGAAACCGTCAGCAAACCAAGATCCTCGGTTGGAAAGAAGCTGCGCGCAAGGCTGGCAAACATCCAGCCGGAGCCGACCAACGTCATCACAAACATCAACATGACCAGCAAGCGATGATTGAGGCACCAGCCAACGGACTGGCTGTAGCCGTCTGTCGCGCGATCGAAGAGTGTTTTCCTGGCACGTTCAGGCGACTGGTGATGTGGCAGCCGTGCCGCCAGCATGGGCGTGACCGTAAGAGAGACAATTGCCGAGGCCATGATCGCAAGCGTGACGACCACACCAAATTCATTGAGAACGCGTCCGACTATGCCGCCCATCAGCAGGATCGGCAGAAACACGGCAACGAGGGAAATCGACATGGAGATGATCGTGCCCGTCACTTCCTTGCTGCCTTCCACGGCGGCTTGAAACGCGGGCATCCCCTCTTCGACCTTGCGGACGATATTTTCCAGCATCACGATGGCATCATCCACCACGAGACCGACCGAAAGCGTCAGGCCAAGCAGCGAGATATTGTCGATGGAAAATCCAAGCGCATACATGGCGCCCAATGTTGCGACAAGAGACAAAGGCACCGCAATTGCCGGGATGAGCGTTGCCCAGACCTGCCGCAGAAACAGGTAGATGACGAGGACCACGAGTCCCAGCGTCACCATCAGCGTCGTCTCCACATCTGCCACCGCAGCCCGGATGGAAACCGAAGCATCGTTGACGACGTGGATTTGCATATCCGCCGGCATGTTTGCCTGCAACTCCGGAAGTTTTGCCTTGATGGCATCAACGACCTGAACCGTGTTCGCCCCCGGTTGCCGCTGCACGGCAAGAACGATGGCGGGGGTTCCATCAAGCCAGCTGCCCTGATTGAGCACTTCGACACTGTCATTGACGGTAGCAACATCCTGCAGCCGCACGGCCCTGCCATTCGGGTTGGCGATGATCAGTGTGCGGAATGACGACGCATCCGTACGTTGCGTCGAGGCATTCACCGTCAGGGCTTGCGAGGAGTTCTGCAGCGTGCCCACCGGCGACTGGTCGTTGGCTGCCGCCAGCGTGTTCGACAGCCCCTCCAGCGACAGGCCACGGCTGGCCAGCCTGGAGGGATCGACCTCTATTCGCACCGCATAGGTCTTAGCGCCGAATATCTGCGCCTGCGCGACGCCTGATATGGTCGACAAGGCGGGCGAAATGATATTCTCCGCAAGATCATCCATCTTGGTAAGATCGGCGCCATCGCTCGTCAGCGCCAGAATAACCACCGCCGCATCCGCAGGATTGGCCTTTCGATAACTGGGCGGCGTCGTCATGTTATCGGGCAGCTGCCTCTGGGCACGTGCAATTGCTGCCTGCACATCGGCTGCGGCGGCATCGATATTTCTAGACAGGTTGAACTGTATGGTGATCTGCGTGTTACCGAGCGACGAGCTTGCCGTGATCGTATCGATACCCGCTATTGTTTCGAACTGCTTAATGAGCGGCGTGGCAACCGAGCTTGCCATCGTATCGGGAGCCGCACCCGCCAGTTGGGCGGACACGTTGATTGTCGGGAAATCCGCTTGCGGAAGCGCCGCAACCGGCAAGTTCCGATAGGCTGCGGCACCGGCCAAAAGCACACCGATGATGAGCAAAATGGTTGCGACCGGGCGGCGGATGAATATCTCGGAGATATTCATAGCGAGACACCGTTTTGCGATATTTCCGCCTTCGGATCGTTAGCACCAGAGGGCGATGCATTGACGGTTACCCGCGTGCCTTCGACCAGACTTGCCTGCCCCTCCGTTACCACCTGCTCTCCGTCAGCAAGGCCCTGGGAAACGCCAGCCAGATTACCACTGCTTAGCGCAAGCGTGACCTTTCTCTTCTCAACCGTCTTGTCCGGCTTGACCACGAAGGAGATATAGCCACCCGACTGCGGTTGAAGCGCAACCATCGGCACAGTCACGAGATTGTCCATTTTGCCCGCGCTGACGGTGACTTTGAGGGATTGCCCCGGCCAGAAGTTTTCCGCCTGGTTGTCGAGCAGCATCCGCAGTTTGAACGTGCCGGAGGCGTCGTCGACATTGTTGTCGATGAAGACGATATCGCCTGAAGAGGCGTTGCTATTGTCCTGCGTCGAATGGACTTCGGCCGTCAACGTCTTGCTCGCATAATTGGCGCGGACAAGATCGAGATCCGGCTCCGGCAAAGAGAATTCGGCATAGACCGGCTTCATTTTCGTCAGCAGTACGACATCTGCGCCGGGCGCGACGTAAGCGCCTGCCGAAAGCAGCACGGCCCCCAACTTGCCATCGAAAGGCGCGCGGATCTGTGTCTGGGAAAGGGTGACATTGTCTGCGGCCAGATTTGCCTGGTCGACCTGAACCGTTGCCGCCGCCTGCTTTGCCGTTGCGGCGGCATCGCTGAACTGCTGCTGTGTATCGACGCCGGATTTGCTCAGGGTTTCAACTCTGGACAGCGTTGAATTGGCGGAATCGAGGATCGCCTGATCCTTTGCCAATTGCGCCTCGTCGCGTTGAATATTCGCTCTTATGGTGCGGTCATCCAGCTGGATCAGAAGATCGCCCTTTTGGACCTCCGAACCGTCCTTTGCGAGCACGTTTGCGACGATGCCCGAGATCGGGCTGGTCAGAGCAGTCGATTCAACCGGCACTATGGTGCCGATTGTCTGACGCAAAACAGGAATGGAGCCGGTCTTGGCAACGGCCGTGGTGACCGTCACGGAGCGGCCTTGCCCCTGCCCCCCTCCGCCGCCATGTCGTCCACCGTTACCCGCCGCAGCGCTGGCGGTTGAGACAGCCCCCTGCGAGCCCCCGGCTGGGTGAGCAACCCAGCCAGGCAGATAGGCTTCGAATTCGCTGCGATAAACGAAAACCAATAGAGACAGAGCAGCAACAACGAGGATCGTGACTACGTATTTCATGCGGAGGTCCTTGAATGAGGCTTATCCGATGGACAAAAGGCGCATTTCCACAAGCGTCCATCAGCGGAGCCTAGCCCAGCTCAGGATCGCTTGCGCCCTACCGGGACGACGGCATTTCGTTACTTCATAAAAAATCAGGTAGGACGTGAGGGGCTGGCAACGTCGGCTCCGGGGAACGCATCCGATGAGAGCCGATCAAACGGTGCAGCCACCGTTTTTCCTGTTGAGCACTTAACGCCGCAACAGCTCAAAACGGAAGCCCGCATAATATTAAATTACTGTAATATGTAAGCTATTTCGAATAGCTCTCGCTCAACACAACATCCAGCCAGTCGCATTTAAGCGCAATCAAGCTAGTCGATGAGCTTGAATTCAAGCATGAGACTGCGCTGCAAGAAGGAATGGTTGTCGTCTGAAACGAAGATCAGGCGGGTCGAGCCATCGGCACCTTTCACCACATCCAGCCCTTCCATATTGTCGATCTGGTACGCGAGATCGGCTTCCAACAGGATGGGTCCATCGACGACTGCGCCGGGTTTGATCGTGTCGGCAGAAATCCGGCGCAGCCGCATGCCCACGCCTTCTGCGAGATTGAAGCGGCGCTCAAGCAGAAGCAGGTCGCCATTTTCCAGAAACGCGCCGTCTGTCACCGAAAAGGAAGGATCCTTGGCAACGAAGAAAAGACCCTTTCGAGGTCCGTCCAGAACCGCAGCGTAAAGATTGCCACGAGTGTCGACACTCGCCTCTGTGACGGTGACGAGTGCACCCTGAAGCGGGCTTGATGCTGGCGAAAGCACAAGCGTTTCCATACCGGCGTTGCGCCTGAGTTCCTGATCAGGAAGAAGGTGCGGCACTTTGCTGGTGGGCGTTGCAGCTGCAAGGTTCTTCGTTGAAAACACACCGATGCGTGGGAACTGCTCGAAGCTGACGAAGGCAGTATCTCCCCGCAATGCCAGTCCCTCAGCATCCATGTCGCGCTTGCGACGTGCCTCGTTCCCTGTCTCGTCGAGGATGGGATCTATTTTGACATGGGAAAGACCGGACAGAACACCATCGGCATTGCGGTCGACCTGTCCACTCATCCAGTGGCCTGTGTCCAGCACCGCTATGAAGTCTTTGCCGTCAGGTTGAAAACGAATGCTGGAAATGGCACCGAACAAAGGCTCAGGCGACGTGAAAATCAAGCCGCCGACGAATTCCAGCTGGCCGAAGCGCTTCTGGCTCGACTTGGTGCTGAAAGCCACGATGGGTTTAGACCGCACCTCCACGTCCAGCGTCGAAGCGGCCATTTCCGACGGGGCAAAGGTGAAGAACGGCAAGGCGACGACAGCGGCCGTTTTACCGACCAACCGAAACAAGGATCGCAACAAAGTGGATGCGCGAAAAGGCCTAGCCTGCACGGCGCATCCTGCTGCCACGACGCGGCGCAGTGCTTGTGTCCTCGAACAATGCAGCCAGCTGTTCCGTCATGGCGCCCGCAAGTTCATCGGCATCCACGATCGTGACAGCACGACGATAGTAGCGCGTCACATCATGGCCGATGCCGATGGCCAGCAGTTCCACGGACGAGCGCGTTTCGATCTGCTCGATAACGGCGCGCAGGTGGCGCTCCAGATAATTGCCGGGGTTGACCGAGAGGGTCGAGTCATCAACCGGCGCACCATCTGAAATCATCATCATGATCTTGCGCTGTTCAGGACGGTTGATGAGGCGATTATGCGCCCACATCAAAGCCTCGCCGTCGATATTCTCCTTGAGAAGCCCCTCGCGCATCATGAGGCCAAGGTTGCGACGTGCACGCCGCCAAGGCGCGTCTGCCGACTTGTAAATGATGTGCCGCAAGTCGTTCAAGCGACCGGGCGATGGCGGTTTACCGCCCGCAAGCCATTGCTCCCGCGACTGTCCGCCCTTCCAGGCCTTTGTCGTGAACCCGAGAATCTCGACCTTGACGCCCGACCGTTCCAACGTCCGCGCCAGAATATCGGCGCAGGTGGCAGCCACGGTGATCGGACGGCCACGCATGGAGCCGGAATTATCGATGACAAGCGAAACGACAGTGTCGCGGAACTTTGTGTCGCGTTCCTTCTTGAACGAAAGCGGCTGCATGGGATCGATGATCAGACGCACCAGACGTGCGGGATCGAGGTAACCCTCTTCCAGATCGAAATCCCAGGAGCGGTTCTGCTGCGCCATCAGGCGGCGCTGCAAGCGGTTGGCAAGACGTCCGACTGCCCCTTGAAGATGGGCGAGCTGCTTGTCGAGGAAAGCGCGAAGCCGATCCAGTTCGGCGTCATCGCAAAGCTCCTCGGCGTGGATTTCCTCGTCGAACTCCTGCGTGAAGATGCGGTAGTCAACCTTTTCGTTGAAGTCGTCGAAGGGGCTGTTTGGCCGACGGGTCTCGCCCGGCGTTTCGGAATCCTCATCGAGGTCGTCGGACATTTCGTCTTCGGACATCTCGGCGCCGTCCATCTCGCCATCTTCCATCTGCTCCTGGGACGCTTCGCTTTCCTCGGCAGGGGCAGCATCGGACCCGGCTTCTTCCTCGACCTGCTCTTCCTGCGTCTCGTTGCTGGCTGGCTGGTCTTCGTCGGTTTCGGCCTCTTCGCTTTCAGGCTGATCGTCTTCGTCGCCGAAATCCTCAGCCATCTCCATGGACGTCAGCATCTTGCGGATGAGCTTCGAAAAAGCCTTCTGGTCTTCAACGACCTTGGACAAATCCTCAAGATCAGCCGCCGCCTTGCCCTCGATGAAGGGGCGCCAGAGGTCCAGCACCTTGCCGGCGCTTTCCGGCGGCTTTTCACCCGTGAGACGCTCACGCACCATCATCGCGACAGCTTCCGCCAATGGCGCATCTTCCTGCGTGTTGATGTTGACGAAATTGGCCTTGGCGTATTTTTCCGTATTCATCGCGCGGATATTGGATGCCATTCCCGGCATCCGCCGCGCGCCGATGGACTCGACCCGCGCCTGCTCCACAGCATCGAAGATCAGCCGTGCATCCGCACCCTGCGGGGCCATGTTCGCGTGAATATCACTATCATGGCAGGCGAGGCGCAATGCCATGGAATCGCCCAGGCCGCGGGTAACCGCAATCTCCTGCGCAGTGGGCTTCTTGGAGATTTCAGGCAGGCGCATCCGCTCGCCTGCCAGACCGGGCCGCTCATTGGCGAAAACAACCTCGACTTCGGCATCACCGGCAATCGACCGCACGCATCCGGTGATGGCCTGACGCAAAGGTTCGGCATCGATCACCATACCCGACTTGGGTCTTACATTGTCGCCACGGCCTGCCATTGTCTTTCCTGTCGATTCTGAACGTCACCCAAAGCCAAACGGCTTGCGGGTGACGTCTTCAACTCATCGGTGATGCTCTCCGGTAAACCGGGGAATATCAGGCGCTCAGAACGATGTTTGCGGCGCTTTCCTTCAGCTCAACACCGAATGCGCGCTGGTACTGCTCGGCCACGAGCGTCCGCTCCAGCTCATCGCACTTGTTGAGGAAGGTCACGCGGAAGGCAAAGGCGACATCGCCGAATATTTCCGCGTTTTCCGCCCAGGTAATGACCGTACGCGGGCTCATGACCGTGGAAAGATCGCCATTGATGAAGGCCGAGCGGGTGAGATCCGCAACCCGGACCATCTTGGACGCTGTTTCACGACCCTTCGGGTTGTCGAGGCTCTTCACCTTGGCAACGACGATGTTCACTTCCTGCTCATGCGGCAGGTAGTTCAGCGTCGTGACGACGGACCAGCGGTCCATTTGCGCCTGGTTGATCTGCTGCGTACCGTGGTAGAGACCGGTCGTATCGCCCAGACCTACGGTGTTCGCCGTCGCGAAAATGCGGAAAGCGGGGTGAGGACGGATAACGCGGCTCTGGTCGAGCAAGGTCAGGCGTCCAGAGGATTCCAGAACACGCTGGATAACGAACATCACGTCAGGGCGTCCGGCATCATACTCATCGAAGACCAGCGCAACATTGTGCTGATAGGCCCAGGGGAGGATACCGTCCTTGAATTCGGTTACCTGCTTGCCGTCCTTGAGCACGATGGCGTCCTTGCCGACGAGATCGATACGGCTGACATGGCTGTCCAGATTGACGCGAACGCAAGGCCAGTTGAGCCGTGCTGCGACCTGCTCGATATGGGTCGACTTGCCGGTACCGTGGAAGCCTGACACCATCACGCGACGATTGTGGGCAAACCCCGCGAGAATGGCGAGCGTCGTATCGCGGTCGAACAGGTAATCCGGGTCGAGATCAGGAACATAGGCATCGCCCTGCGAATAGGCGGGCACACGCAGGTCCGAGTCGATACCGAAGACTTCACGCACCGAAACGGTCGTGTCCGGCAGGTTGGTAATATCGAGGTCAATTTTGCTCATAACGTCTCCAAGGCGGGTAGCAGCCACCCGGCCACATATCTTTCAGGCGATCACATGAAAGGGCTTAGCAGAAACCGGATTGCTTTAACAATTGGTAGGCTTGAATTACAGCACGAAAACGTTCTTCCGATCCGCGATCGCCGCCATTGGCATCAGGATGATGTTTTTTCACCAGGTCCTTATAGCTCCTTTTGATCTCTTCAGGGTTGGCGTTCACAGAAAGACCAAGCGTGTCGAAGGCTTTTTGTTCCAGCGTCTTGAGTTTGCGGCTCTGCTGGTAACGCGGGCCGCCCGACCGCCCCTGCCCCGCAAAGCCGAACGGATCACGGATACGGGCATTGGCAGCACCCGAACGCAGGGTGGAATGCAGCGGGCTGTCGCTCGCGGTCTTGTTCACGCCCACCGTCCAGGTAGGGCGATGGCCGGTTATGGCTTCCTTCTGATAGCGCGCAATTTCACTATCAGACAGGCCGGAGAAATAGTTGTAGCCTTTATTGTAATCCTTCACATGCTCAAAACAGAACATGAAGAACTGCCCCTCGGCATTGCGGCCGACGGGAGCGCGATGAACGCCCGGCTTGTCGCAGCCATCCCACTGGCATGTCGGGGCCTGTACCTCAGGCTCCCGCTCCCGTTTACGGCGCGTGCGAATGCGGTCGAAGTATTTCGAATCCAGTTTCATGATATCCTGATTATGGTGCGCGAAAACGCGCACAACAAGAATTGACAAAGCAGAATGTTACGGGTTTCTAGGTAGCCCCTTTTTATGATCAACAGTGATTTGGAGTCCGAACACATGTCCTTGCGCGAGCGTATTCAAAACAAGCTCAACGAGGCGTTTTCGCCGGTTCGGCTCAACGTCATCGACGAAAGCCACATGCACGCCGGACATCATCCGGATATCACCGGAACGGGTGAGACCCATATGCGTGTTCAGATAGTATCGGAAAGCTTTTCCGGCAAGTCACGCGTCGACCGGCATCGCGCGCTCAATGAAGTGCTGAAGCCGGAACTGGACGCCGGCCTGCACGCACTTGCGCTGGAAATTGCAGCGCCCGGAGAAAAGACGCGTTTTTGACGATGTGTTGTTAGCCGGGGTGCTTTTCGCCGAGGAAGGATCTTACTTCAGAAGCAGGCACATCATTGGCAACAAATGACTTGCCGATACCGTGGGTGAGGATGAAGGTCAGGTTACCGCCCTTGACCTTCTTGTCCTGGGCGATGGCCGTCATCAGCATCTCCACATCGGGAAGCTTGCCGGGGATATCTTTCATGGTCGTCGGCAATCCGACGGCCTCAAGATGTGCTCTTACCCTTGCCGCATCATCCGGGCTGGCCAGGTTCAGGCGCGCAGAAAACTCGTGCGCGAGCACCATACCGATGGCAACGCCTTCACCATGCACGAGGCGCTCGCTGTTATATTCCGTCGCCGCTTCCAAGGCATGGCCGAAAGTGTGGCCGAGATTGAGCAGCGCACGGACGCCGTTTTCCTTTTCATCCGCCACGACGACATCTGATTTGGCCTGACAGCTGGTGGCAATTGCCTGAATTCGGGCTGGTCCACCTGAGAGAACCTCGGTCCAGTTCTTCTCCAGCCATTCAAAAAATTCAGGCTTGTCGATCAGACCGTATTTAACCACCTCCGCATAACCGGCGCGAAACTCCCGCGGGCTCAGCGTATCGAGAACCGCTGTATCCGCAAGGACCAGGTCCGGTTGGTGGAATACGCCAAGCAGGTTCTTGCCGTGACGCGAATTGATACCGGTCTTGCCGCCGACGGATGAATCCACCTGCGCCAGAAGAGACGTCGGTATCTGCACAAAGCGCACGCCACGACGCACGATGCCAGCCGCAAACCCCGCAAGATCGCCGATAACGCCGCCGCCCAATGCGATGACGGCATCGTTACGCTCGATACGCGCAGCAAGGACGGTGTCGCATACGGTTACCAGATGATCGAAGCTCTTGGTCTTTTCACCAGCCGGAAGCGTCAGCGAAACCGCCTCGATACCATCGGTCTGCAGACCATCCATCAAAGCTTCGAGGTAAAGCGGTGCGACGTGCTCATCCGTTACGATGGCGGCGCGCTTACCTTTCAGGCGAGAGGAAATCTCACCGCCTGCGCGGCCGATCAGACCCGGGCCAATCAAGATGTCATAGGCGCGTTCCCCGAGCGGTACGTGGACAAGACGTTCTTCAATGGTTTCGTGGACGGTCATGATGAGGCCTTCTGTTCTGCCCCTGCAATTGCCTGCAGGACTTCATTCACGATGATCTCCTTGCGGACATCGCGTGATTCAATCGTTATGTCGGCTTCCCCGTAAATAGGATAGCGCCTCTCCATCAACCCCAAAAGGGTTGCCTTGGGGTTCTCGGTCTTGAGAAGCGGCCGGTGATCGCGCTTGTTGACCCGCTCCCAGAGAACGTCCAGATCGGCTTTCAGCCAGATGGAAACGCCGCTGCGCTTGATCTGTCTGCGGGTCGCTTCATTCACGAACGCGCCACCGCCAGTAGACACGACTTTTGGCCCGGCACGCAGCAGCCTCTTGATGACACGCATTTCCAGCGCGCGAAACTCGTCTTCCCCGTAAGCTGTAAACAGCTCCGATATCGTCATGCGCGATACGCGCTCGATTTCGACATCCGTATCGACAAAGGGGATTTTGAGTTGCTGGGCGACAAGCCGACCGATGGCGGACTTGCCCGCCCCCATCAAACCCACAAAAACGAGGTTTCGTCTGCCGAGCTTGGCTCGTGCTCTTTCGCCCAGACTTTTCCCACCCGTGCCGGGGTGGACCGTTATGTTGGTTTCGCTCATGAATGATGGCCCGTTTGGCATCGGTATCTGCAAATGTTTACCAAGCGTCAAGCCTAATTGCGCCTTATAGAAAGAGAATCATATGAAACACGCGAAGGATGACCGGACCTCGGCCTTGTCCTTCCCCAAACCGCATATCATATGTCGCCCAACACGTGCACCGGAGTGTCCATGCCCACCCTCTTCCGTTTCCTGTTTGTGCTGGCAGCCATCGCTGGCATCATCTACGGCAGCATGGTGTCGCTGGTGATGCTTGTGGAACCGAAGCCGCGTGAAGTGACGGTGCGGATACCATCCGAGCGCCTCAATCCACCCACGCCCTGACGACGGAAAATCCCTTCAATGGCCAGTCAGGACGCCGCAAGGCTCGACAGTTTTCTGGAAATGATGAGTGCGGAGCGAGGGGCAGCGGCAAACACGCTCTCATCCTACGAGCGCGACCTTACCGACATGCGAGACTTTCTCAATCGTCGCAACATCGCGATATCAGAGGCTACGACCAGCGATCTTTCCGCCTATCTCGAATCTCTTTCTGCCAATGGCTTTGCCTCGTCTTCGCAGGCCCGTCGCCTGTCCTGCATGCGGCAGTTCTATAAGTTCCTCTATTCGGAAGGGCTGCGTGGCGACGATCCGACCGGCATATTGGACGCACCCAAAAAAGGACGCCCTCTTCCAAAAATCATGAGCGTGGCCGACGTTACGACGCTTCTTGCGCAGGCATCGAAGGAAGCCGAAACAGAAGGGCCGGGGCAGATTTCCCGTATCCGGATGCATCTCCTGCTGGAATTGCTGTACGCCACCGGAATGCGCGTCAGCGAACTCGTATCGCTGCCGGCCAAGGTTCTGCGTCATGACGGTCGGTTTCTGATGATCCGCGGCAAGGGCAACAAGGACCGTATGGTGCTGCTGTCGCGGGCGGCCATAAAGGCGATGGAAGCCTATGACCGGGCGAGATCCGCCCTACTTCCAAAAAAGGAAGGCGAGCCGGAAAGCCCGTGGCTTTTTCCTTCCAATGGCAAGGAGGGGCATCTTCCCCGGCAGGTCTTTGCGCGCGACCTGAAGGACATTGCCATCCGCGCGGGGCTTTCGCCATCGGCAATATCGCCGCATGTCATGCGCCACGCCTTTGCCAGCCACCTTCTCCAGAACGGTGCAGACCTGCGCGCAGTGCAGGAACTGCTGGGCCATTCGGACATTTCAACGACACAAATCTATACACATGTGCTGGAAGAACGGCTTCAAGAGCTGGTACAAACGCACCACCCTCTTGCCAAACAGGCCAAAAACCTTGAATAGAGCGACCGGAACCGCCGGGACCACCCGGTCAAACCTTGCGCAAAACGATCGGAAACGGATCTCATGCACAACTACCTCGACTTCGAAAAACCTATCTCTGACCTGGAAGGCAAGATTCTCGAGTTAAAGAAACTCGCTGCCGAAGACGAGAGTATAGATACCTCGGAGGAGATCTCACGCCTTGAAAGCCGCGTCCAGGACGCGATGCAGGACATCTACTCCAAGCTTAACGCCTGGCAGAAGACGCAGGTCGCGCGGCATCCGCAGCGTCCGCACTTCGTGGACTATGCCAAGGCCCTGTTCACGGACTTCACGCCGCTGGCCGGCGACCGCAAATTTGCCGAGGACGCAGCGATCCAGGCAGGTCTTGCTCGGTTCAACGGGCAGCCCGTTGCGATTATCGGTCAGGAAAAGGGCAGCGACACAAAGTCCCGCCTGAAGCACAATTTCGGCAGCCCGCGGCCCGAAGGTTATCGCAAGGCCATCCGTGTTCTCGAACTGGCGGATCGTTTCTCACTGCCCGTCGTCACGCTGATCGACACGGCCGGAGCCTATCCGGGCGTTGGCGCCGAAGAACGAGGCCAGGCTGAAGCCATCGCGCGCTCGACGGAAATGTGCCTCAACGCGAAAGTTCCGATCGTATCGGTCGTCATCGGTGAAGGTGGATCGGGCGGAGCAATCGCCATCGCCACCGGCAACCGCGTCTACATGCTCGAGCACGCGATCTATTCGGTTATCTCACCGGAAGGTGCAGCCTCCATCCTGTGGCGCGATTCCACCCGCGCCAAGGAAGCAGCGACCAACATGAAGATCACCTCAGAAGATCTGAAGGGTCTCGGCGTCATCGACGCTATCATTCCCGAGCCGATGGGTGGCGCGCATCGCGACCCTGCCAAGGTCATCGATGCGACCGGCAAGACGATCGAGGCAGCGCTGAAGGAACTGATCCCGCAATCTGGAACACAACTGCGCGCAGAGCGCCGCCAGAAATTCCTCGATATCGGGCGTAACCTCTAAGCAGGCGTCAATATCCTTCAAGAAAATCGGCCCGTCGGCGCATTGCTGGCGGGCTTTTTTTCTTCTTCCACCCAGAGAGCCCGCTTACATCGCGAGAATCGTCATCGCGTCTGTTCGATAAAAGTGAACAACTCGACCATTGATGCACCAACGTCTTGCATAAGGCATCGCTGGCGGATTACTTACGAAACAGCTTAAAAACTGCGGGGCATTCCTTGGCAAAATTATCTGCGTTCATTCGCCGAACACTCATCATGCTGGGAATAGGCGTCGCTCTGCTCGTCGGCATGGTGGCAACATCGCTATGGCTGGTGCAGGCCAACAATGAATATTCGCAGGAAACTGCCGCGTTGCGGCGGCTGCGCGCTTCGATTCTGGATGTGCTGACAACAGTGCAGGATGCCGAGACGGGGCAGCGCGGTTTTCTTCTGACCGGCGACGAGCGCTATCTTGCTCCTTACCGCGAGGCGGTCAACACAATGGCGGCCAAACGCGCTCTTCTTGTCGAAAGGATTGGTGACAGGCAGGAGTATTTGGGGGACATAGAGGGCCTGCAAGCCAATCTCGACCGAAAGCTCGCAGAGATCGGTGAGGGCATAGACCTCATGCGCGCCAACCGCACGCAGGATGCCGTGGATCTGGTCCGCCGTGACACCGGTCTGATCTACATGCGCGAGATCCGTGAAACGCTAAATCGTTTCCAGCAAATCACCGACGATCACCTTCGCATCCTTGTCGCCAATCAGCTTTCTGCTGCCGAAAACCTTCGCTGGGTAACAATCGTCGGCGCCGTCGCAATCACAGGCGTGTTGATCGGTGCTCTTGCGCTCATCATGAAATATATTCGCGAACTGATGCGCTCACGAGAAGAGGTCGATGAACTCAACCGGGGGCTCGAAGAGCGCGTCGACGAAAGAACGCGCGATCTTATCCGCGCCAATCAGGAAATTCAGAGATTTGCCTATATCGTAACCCACGATCTGCGCGCACCATTGGTCAACATCATGGGATTTCTGTCGGAATTCGATGCATCGCTGAAGCCCGTGCAGGCCTATGTTCTGGCGGATGGCGCAGCACTGCCCGAGCGCGACGTTCAGGATGCAAAGACCGCGGTCAAGGAAGACCTGCCGGAAGCGATTGGCTTCATCCGTTCCTCGACCCGCAAGATGGACCAGCTCATCAATGCGATCCTGAAAATATCCCGCGATGGCCGACGCAAGCTTCAAGCTGAAAAAGTCGACATCAAGGATCTGCTGATTGCGGCAGGAGCAAGCGTTCAGCATCAGGTCAGCGCGGTGGATGGCAGCATAGACATCGACGTGCCAAGCTTTACGGTCATCAGCGATCGCATTTCGCTGGACCAGATACTGGGCAATCTCTTTGACAACGCCGTCAAATACCAGATGCCCGGAAGACCGCTGAAGATTTCCGCCCGCATTCTGCCGCAGGGCCGTGGCATCGTTCGCATTGATGTCAGCGACAATGGCCGCGGGATTGCAGAAGACGATTTCGAGCGGATTTTTGAGCTTTTCCGCCGTGCGGGCGAGCAGGATCAGCAAGGCGAAGGCATCGGCCTTGCTCATGTGCGGTCGCTAATAAGAAATTTAGGTGGAGACATTACGGTCGCGTCCGAGCTCGGCAAAGGAAGCACATTCCATCTGACACTGCCGACGGACCTTCGAAAAATTACGCGCGGGAGCGATATATGAAAGCCACAGGACAAGAAGTAACGATCGTGATGATCGAAGACGATGAAGGTCACGCGCGCCTTATCGAAAAGAACGTGCGACGTGCCGGCGTCAACAATGAGATTGTGCCCTTCACCCTTGGCCACAAGGCGCTGGATTACATTCTCGGCCCGGAACGGGACGGCCTTGTCAGCAAGGATCGCTACCTGCTGATCCTGCTGGATCTGAACCTGCCGGACACGTCAGGAATACGGATTCTTGAGCAGATCAAGAGCAATGAGCACACCAAGCGCCTGCCTGTTGTCGTACTGACCACAACGGATGACGAGACCGAGATACAGAAATGCTATGATCTTGGCGCGAATGTCTATATCACCAAGCCGGTAGACTATGAGGGTTTCGCGACCGCAATCCGCAATCTTGGACTTTTCTTCTCCGTTATTCAGGTCCCGTGAAAGTTTAATGACGTTGAACATTTTGTATGTCGATGACGATCCGACGCTGGCTAAGCTCGCTCAGCGCGTGCTCGGCCGTCACGACATAGCGGTGGTCCATGCAGCATCCGTTGCCGCTGGTCTGAAAGAGTTTGAGGCCAACACATTCGATGCGGTTGTGCTCGATCATTACTTCCAGAACGGTACCGGGCTGCAATTCCTGGCTGCCATTGGGGAGGCCTGCCGGACCATCCCAGTTCTTTACGTTACGGGCGCCAGCGAGGCACAGATTGCCATCGATGCCCTGAAGGCGGGTGCGGCGGACTATGTCATCAAGAATGTCGGCGACGACTTCTTCCCGCTTTTGCTGAACTCCATCCAGCAGGCGCTTGAAAACTTCCAGCTGCGCCGGGCGAAGGAAGAAGCGGAAGCGCAACTGCTGCAGGCGAAAGAACGCGCCGAGCTGATGGCGAAGGAGATGAATCACCGCATCGCCAACAGCCTCTCGCTGGTCTCCGCGATGATACGAATGCAGCTTAACGCGGTGGCGACCGAGGAAGCGCGGACCGCGCTACTTGAGACCCAAAGCCGCATCTCGGCCATCGCAGGTGTTCATCGCAGTCTTTACACCGCCTATAATGTCGGGGAGGTCGAGCTCGATTCCTACCTCTCGTCCATCATTCAGGATCTCGGCCGTTCGGCGCGCGACAATGAGAAAATCCGTATTCTGACTGACATGGCCAATGTGAAGGCCTCGCCCGATCAGGCCGTGGCGCTGGGGGTTATCGTAACCGAGCTGACGACCAACGCGCTGAAATACGCCTATCCAGAAGGTGAAGGCGACATTCGCATTCGTCTGGAGAGGCAAGACGGCCAGATTCGACTTTTTGTGGAAGACGATGGCGTCGGCATTGGCGATAGCGATCAGCCAAAGGGCACGGGTCTCGGCACACGGCTCATTACCGCCATGGCTCAGAGCCTCAAGGCAGACATCACGCAGTCGACGGGACCGGCCACCACTGGAGCAAGAATTCGCATCCAGTGGGAAGAGGCCGATTTATCGCACTGATCCCTGTCAGATCCTAGTAATAATCCGGGCCTGGGCCCACGGAGGCGTCTGGCGCCATAACCATTTGCGGAGCCGCAGCGGCACCGGACATGACGACGATCGGCGTGCCACCGGGCACACGATTGTAGAGGTCGATGATGTCCTGGTTCATCAGTCTCACACAGCCGGACGATACCGATTTTCCAATCGTCCACCATTCCGGCGATCCGTGCAGCCGGTAGATCGTATCGCGACCATCCTTGAAGATATAAAGAGCGCGGGCACCAAGCGGGTTCATCAATCCAGGCGCCATGCCGCCATTGGCAGCACTGTAGGGTTGAAGCTCCGGCTGGCGGGCAATCATCTCGTCAGGCGGCGTCCAGCGTGGCCACTGCCGCTTGTATTGAATGACACCCCTGCCCGCCCATTCGAACCCGGCACGGCCCAGGCCCACACCATAGCGCATTGCCTGATTGCCCTCATAGGTCAGATAGAGGAAGTGATTGGCGGTATCGACAACAATGGTGCCGGGACGCTCGCCGGTCGGATTGTCCACCATCTGCCGGTAGAAGCGGCGATCGATCTTTTCGTAGGGAATGGCAGGAAGCGGAAACATCTCGTCCGGTTTTGGACCGTAGATCTCAGCATAGAAAGGATCGGCTACGGGTCGTGCACTCTGCACCACCTCGCGCTGCGTGGTGTTACATCCGGCAAGCGCCGACAAAGCCAGACCTCCCGAACCCAAAAGGAAAGACCGACGGGTCGAATCAAGCATTTTCAAATATTGTCCTCGTCAAATAGATCATCTCGAGCCCGCAAACGGGTCCGCGAGTGCCGCTTCCGGGCGGCTGATGGGGTATTTCGTGCCGGAAACCTTCGCTGCCATGCTTTTTGGACCATCATTTTTCAGGATGGCACGAAAACTTGGATGCATTCCGCCGTCGACATAAGCATTGACCGCGCTGGAAGTTCCGCCACCGAGTGCTGCTGCGAGCTTCTGCTGTTCAGCGTTGAGCTTTGCGGCGACCTCCGGTTCCGGCTGACTAACCGCCGGCGGGCAGCTTGCCAGCGGATCGGATGGCTCTCCGCCAGAAAATTCCGTGTTGAACACATAGCGCTTACCGCAAACGGAAACCTTGGGCTGGCGCCTTGTCAGCTCGAAATAGTCATAGCCTTCCTTAAGGGTCTTCCAGAACCCAAAGTTCGGATCGCTCTTGTATGCTGCCATGTTGCGCGCGGTCATACGGAATGGATAGGCTTGAACCTGAAACTGGTTCTGTCCGCCCTTCAGTGCCCTGTCGACGATGGCGTAGATTTCGCCAACCTGCTGGTCCGTCATGGCATAGCAGCCAGAAGACGAGCAGGCACCATGCACCATAAGTGCCTCACCCGTGTAGCCGAGAGCCGATTCCAGCCGGTTAGGATAGCCGAGATTGAAGGAAACATAATATTGTGAATTCGGGTTCAGCATTCCAGACGAGACATGGTAAAAGCCTTCCGGTGCCTGACGGTCGCCGCTTTTCGTCTTGGGGCCGAGCTTTCCCGACCATCTGCACATGGGATAGGTCTTGAACAGTGCGTACTGCCCCGACTTGTCCACTTTCCAGACCTCGAGTTCGCTTTCCTGTTTGAAAATGCGGACAAGAACCGGGCTTTCAGGCTTCATTCCCTTTGCTGACATGGATGCAGCAATTTTGGATGACAGCTTTGGGGGAGCACGATCGGCGCTGTCGAGACCCATCGAAGTGCAGGCCGCGAGCACGGCACAGATCGCCGCAACACTTGCTGCCTTTACCGAACCATGGATCAAACCCCGCAGTCCCTCAGGTCCTGCCCGCAAATTTTTCACACTGCTCATCAAAACGCCTTACCCGCCACCGTAAGCGAAGCCCTACATGGAGAAGTTGACCGCAAAACGGCAACTCTTGAGGGATAAGGGTCGTGAATTTACGTTAAAGCCTCGTTAATCATAGATACACAACAAAGTGAGTGATCAGACGAGCAGCCCCTGCCCTCCGTCGATCCACACCGGCGTGCCGGTAATATGCCGGGATTTGTCGCTTGCGAGGAACGCAATGAGATCAGCAACATCCTCGCTCGTTCCCGGACGACCGTCAGAAAGAGGGATCGTCCCTTCGGGCCACTTCACAGGGATAGCCGTTTCCTTTTGCGACCGGATACGCGTGTTGTCATCTATTTCCGTATCGATCGCGCCGGGACAAACGGCGTTGACCCGGATGGCGTAGCGCGCCAGTTCGAGCGCCAGCTGTTGTGCCATTGCCAGTTGCCCGGCCTTCGTTACCGAATAGGCAGTTGCGCCGGGAGAGGTGAAGGTTCGTGTTCCGTTGATGGAAGAAACAATGACGATCGCACCGCCTGAGGCTTTCATGTGGGGCACCGATTTATGGATGGTCAGATACGTGCCACGCAGATTGATGTTGATGGTCTGGTCCCATTCGTCAGGCTTCAGATCTTCAATTGGCGCCCAGACGCCGTTTACTCCTGCATTGGCGACAACCACGTTGAGGCCACCATACAGCTCTACCAGTTGTGAGATTGCGTTCCCGATCTCATCTTCTTGCGAAACATCTGCTACCAGGGTGGAGGCCTCAAAGCCTGCGGCCTTGATCTCTGCCACGACCTTATCAAGCTCATCCTTCGTTCTGCCGACGGCGCCGATGGCAAATCCATCTTTCGCCAGCGCCAGGGCTGCAGCCCTTCCTATCCCCGACCCGGCACCCGTAACCAGCGCTACCTTTGCAGACCCCATGCTTCATTCCCTTCCTGTTGGACATTGCGTTTCTGGCGCAATCAGTACACATCTTGAAATGAGAACAGCGCACACCGAGCGTGGTTCCAGTAAAAAGCCCTTTCCCGATGATCCTTCCAGACAGCTTTTATTCCCGAGATGCCGTGACCGTTGCCGAAGCGCTGATCGGCTGCGAGTTTGTTTTCAACAACACGGGCGGCATAATCGTGGAAACGGAGGCTTACCGATCGGACGATCCTGCCTCGCACAGCTTCAACGGCCCAACCACGCGCAACAGGACCATGTTCGGCCCAGCCGGTCATCTCTATGTCTACCGCTCCTATGGGCTGCACTGGTGCGCGAACGTGGTCTGCACATCGGGATCGGCGGTCTTAATACGAGCGGTCGAGCCGACGATGGGCCTGGACTTGATGAAGATGCGCCGAAACAGTGAAAACCTCACAAATCTCTGCTCCGGTCCGGGCAAGTTGGCGCAGGCCATGGGAATAACGAGTGAGGCGGATGGCACATCCTTGTCGGGAGAAACCGCATTTGTGAAATCAGGGATGACAGGCGTTTCTGTGATCACCGGTCCGCGTATCGGCATATCGAAGGCTGCCGATTATCCCTGGCGTTTCGGCCTTCTTGGTTCACGCTTCCTCAGCCGGAGGTTTAAGACCTTACCCTGAACTATCAGGAATAACATTCCTGGGCATATTCCGAATGCTGAAATGGCAAACTCGACGAGACCTGCCCCCACAGGTCCCGCCGAGCTGCCCCGTCCGGTCGAAACCAGACGGAAACTTTAAACCTTCACCTGGTCACCCCTCGGCAATCAGAACTCTTCCCAGTCTGCCTTGAGTGCTGCATTTCCTGAGAAGGCCGTTGCCAACTTGCGACCCAAGGCGCGGGCGGGCGACGGTGCGGCTGGTTTTGCCGAGCTTGCTACGGCTTTCTGTTCCGACAGTTTGAATTGCGCCAGAAGATGATTGAGTGCAGCTACTTCGCCGGCCAATGTGTGGCTGGCCGCTGTCGACTCCTCGACCATCGCCGCATTCTTCTGCGTATCCTGGTCCATCTGATTGACAGCCGTATTGATCTGCTGAAGGCCTGATGACTGTTCCTGAGCGGCTTCAACGATGGCCGACACGTGACGATTTATTTCCTGGACCTCGCTGACGATCATTTCCAGGGCCTCGCCCGTTTCACCGACGAGCTCAACACCTTCCTGAACCTGTTCATTGGAGGTCGTGATCAGCGCCTTGATTTCTTTGGCAGCCTTTGCCGATCTCTGCGCGAGCTCGCGCACTTCCTGGGCCACGACCGCAAAGCCCTTTCCTGCTTCACCCGCACGCGCTGCTTCAACGCCTGCGTTCAATGCCAGCAGGTTGGTCTGGAATGCGATTTCATCGATAACGCCGATGATATTGGCGATCTCTGCCGATGACCTTTCGATCTTCTCCATCGCCATCACTGCCCGACGGACGACCTCACCGGATTTTTCGGCACCGGATTTGGCACGCGAGACAAGGTCACCCGCTTCATGTGCCCGCTTTGTGGAGTCGCGAACCGTCGTCGTTATTTCTTCCAATGCCGCAGCGGTCTGCTCAACGGCAGCAGCCTGCTGTTCCGTCCTCTTGGCGAGATCATCGGCAGCCGAGCGGATTTCGTTTGCACCAGCATCAATCGCGCGGGCATTTTCAGAGACCTGGCCGAGAGCGACCTGCAGTTTTTCAGCCGAATTGTTGAAATCCTGTCTTACGGTGTCCAGTGCAGCGACAAAGGGCTGTTGGATGCGATAGGAAACATCGCCCTCGGACAGTTTTGCAAGGCCTTCGGCGAGATTGTCGACTGCAAATTTCACGTCCGAGGCGTCTTTCGCAGCTTGAGCCTCACGCGCGGCACGTTCTTTTTCGCTCATGCTGCGATTGTCTTCCGTTTCACGCTCAAGACGCTGACGCTCCTGCGCGTTTTCACGGAACACCTGCACAGCAGCAGCCATTCGCCCGATCTCATCCCTGCGTTCCACGCCATCGATCGGGTCTTCTGTTTCGCCTGATGCCAGCGAAGCCATTCTGTTCAGCAAACTTGCAATGGGCGTCGTTACCCCTTTGGCAACCACGAAAAGCGCGACGATGATTCCGAGTAAGAAGACGATACCGACCGTCGTCAGTGTGAACAGAATTGTCGCATTCACTTGTTCGCCAAGCTTTTTGTTCTCTGCCGCCAATAGAGCTGCACGACGTTCGTTAAACGCCACAAGCTTATCTCCCAGCGGAACGATTTTGGCATCTGCGAGGGCGAGCTGTGCAAGGGCGCTCTTGTTGTCATCCTTGCTGCCAAATTCGACTGCCTTTTCCGTAATGGCGATTATTTCTTCGGCTTCGTTCGATACGGCACTGACAAAAGCTGCCTCCGAAGGAATTTTTCCAGCAGCTTCAGCGAGGCGACGGCGTAAGGCTTTTTTCGAACTGTCGTAAAGCTTGGTGGCCGCTTCAAAACCGTCTGTGCCAACCTCATAGGCCATGATCTGATAGGCGGCATAAGCGGTGGAAGAGAGGTTTCGACTCGCGCGGGCCATATCGACCGACGCCGTCGTATCAACTTCGATGAAGTCGGAGTAAACGTATCCAACATCCTTCATCTGCTTCGAGACGTAAGATGTCGAGGCGAGACCAGCAAGGCACAGGGGAACAACGACAGCAAGGATCTTGGTTCTTATGGCAAGATTGTCGAGAAGCATTCTGCGATTTCCGTATCTTACGCGCCCTGTTTTGGGGCGTCATTCCATATTGCATCTGCGAGGCCGCACCCATTCATTGGATGCCGAAAGCACACATGTCAGCGGAGTGAACCCTTGGCCATCTGGGCCCGCTAAAGCCTGTGCAGCATTTAATTCAAATTTATTCGAAAAGATGCGATGGTGAACTAACCAGTTAATCAGTTTTCAACACACTGATTTTAAGGTAAAACTAGCGAAGAGCCGTGCCTTCGCCAATCAAGCGTTCTTGGCCCTCAGCGCGGCATCATTCTGACGCGCAATGATCGCAACGGCCTGCGTTCTGCTGGCAACGCCAAGCTTCGAAATAATTGCCCGGAAATGGTAGTCAACGCCAGCCTTGCTGAGCCCCATGATGACAGCGATCGTCGAGTTGGACTTTCCCTCACCGGCCCATTTCAATATTTCAATCTGCTGCGCCGTCAGAAGATCAAGTCTTTCTTCCTTGTCGGCAAGTTCGCAGGGTACGGACCGCAAAAGCTCCAGCTTCATCATGGCGGCACGCGCCAGAATTGCCAACTTATTAAGGATATCAGTGCGTTGAACGTCTGTTCGGGACGCTGTCGCAATCATGCTGCTGGAGCAGCCTTTCTTTGCTGGCAGAGGAACATGTACTGCCGAATGGATATTATGCGACAGAAGAAAATGGCTTAACTCACGAACAAAGGGCTCAGGATGATTCACATCTACCGTCGCCCATTTGGGCGTGCCGCTGGACAGGCATCGCTTGAGATATTGATCGTTCTCGAAGAGTCTCCGCTTCTGATATATGCCGATGAACGGCTCCGGTCTGCTGCAGATATCGGGCGTCAATGTCGAATCATACGGATTTCGTTTGTTGACGGCAATGGCAAGGTCATCAAAACCGAGCCACCTGATTGCTCCGGTCAACACCTCTACCAGCTCACAAATATCAGAGGCTGTATGAATTTTGACAACTTGCTCATCAAGCTGCGCCAACTCTTCGACTGGCACTTCGACAGTCATACCAGATTTTCCCTAAGCTTTTCGACTCAATTGATTTAAGAAACTACTCGAATCAGAAAAGCCACATTCAATACAACTAAATTATATATTTCTGTATCAAGATATAGAAACAGCGAATCCGCAAATATATATATCCTCTGCTGAATAATGTAGCAATTATTAATTCTTATATTCTTCGTGGGAAGGTTGTATTTCCGTTCATTTTTTATGAAAAAAGTCGCAGGATCATCTCGCGGAAATCCTGCGACTTGCCGATTTATAGAGTTTTAGAGCTTTTTGCGGCAAGAATGGATTCACGCGCGGCGGAGATGACCGCCTCGGTCGTTATCCCGAATTTCTTGTAGACGTCATCGATTTTGCCGGACGCGCCGAACCGATGCATCCCGACAAACTTGCCATCGAGACCGAGATATCGGTCCCAGGAGTCACGAACACCCGCTTCTACGGCGACACGCGCCCGCGTCTTGCCAACCACGGCGTTTTGATAGGCAATATCCTGCTTCTCAAACAGCATTCTGCACGGCAGCGAGACTACCGCCGTCGGTATGCCTTCCGCCTGCAAGGTGTCGCGGGCTTTTACCGCAAGCTGCAACTCTGATCCCGCGGCGAAGATCGTCATCTCACGCTCTCCGCCCTCCGCTTCCAGAAGGACATAGCCGCCTTTGGCAGAGAGATTGTCGCTATCGGTGCCGCGCCTCAGCTGCGGCATCGGCTGGCGAGACAAGGCGATGAGGGCAGCCTGTCGCGGTGTATCGAGGATAGACTCCCAGCATTCCGCGGTTTCGATAGAGTCGCCGGGCCGGTAGACCGCGAGTTGCGGTATGGCACGAAGCGCGCTCAGATGCTCGATCGGCTGGTGCGTGGGTCCATCTTCACCAAGCCCGATGGAATCATGCGTCATCACAAAGATCGTGCGGATTTCCATCATAGCGGCCAGCCGGATCGCGGGACGGCAATAGTCCGAGAATGTCAGGAAGGTGCCGCCATAGGGTATCAACCCACCATGCAAGGCAATTCCATTCATTATGGCACCCATGCCATGCTCGCGGACGCCGTAATGAACGTAGGACCCCGAAAACTCTCCAGCCGCAATCTCGGTCTGGTTCTTGGCTTTCGTGTTGTTTGATGGCGTCAGATCAGCTGATCCGCCAAGCAATTCCGGAATGGCATCATAGAGGTGATTGAGAACGATGCCGCTCGACTGACGCGTCGCAAGGTCTTTCTCGCTTTTCGAGAGTTCTTCTTTCGCGCTGGTAATTGCCTCGCGCCAGCCTTCAGGCAATTCTCCGTCCATTCTACGCTTGAAGCTTTCGCCCGTCTCGCCGGTGCTCTCTTCCACGCGCTTTAGCCAAGCCATTCTTTTGTCCTGGCCGCGCTTGCCAATCTCCCGCCAGGCATCAAGAAGCTCCTGCGGGATTTCGAAGGGTGGGTATGGCCAATCGAGCAATCGACGGGCACCTTCAATTTCCTGCGCGCCCGGCGCATCGCTGTGCGCTTTCTGCGTTCCGGCCCTTGTCGGGAAGCCGAAACCGATGATCGTGCGACACGAAATCAATGTTGGCTTGTCGGTCACCTTCTGCGCTTCGATGATGGCATCCCGGATCGCATCCGTGTCATGGCCATCGATTTCGATGACATGCCAGTTGGATGCACGAAACCGCGCGGTTTGATCATCTGATTCAGCCAGGCTCGTCGCGCCGTCGATGGAAATGGAGTTGTTGTCAAAGAAGGCAATCAGCCTTCCCAGCTTGCGATGCCCGGCAAACGAGATCGCCTCCTGGCTGATCCCTTCCATGAGGCAACCGTCACCCAGAAAAACGTAAGTGAAGTGGTCCACCAGCTCATCACCGTAGGACGCATTCATGATTCTCTCGGCGAAAGCGAAGCCAACGGAATTGGCCAGTCCCTGCCCAAGCGGGCCAGTCGTCGTTTCGATCCCTGTCGCATGGTGATATTCGGGGTGCCCGGCTGTGCGGCTTTCGATTTGCCGAAAGTTCCGGATTTCGTCCAGCGTCATGTCTTCGTAACCGGTGAGGTACAACAGGCTGTATAGCAGCATTGAGCCATGCCCATTCGAAATCAGAAAACGATCCCGATCAAACCAGTAGGGATCCTGGGGATCGAAGGTCAGGAATTCTGAGAATAGCACCGTGGCGATATCAGCCATGCCCATGGGCATACCGGGGTGCCCACTCTTTGCCTGTTCGACAGCATCCATCGACAGGAAGCGAATACAATTGGCCAGCTCTCTCAGGTGAGGATCGCGGGCAGGTGGAACAGCCTTTTCGGCCGTGGTGGTGGTTTGATCGTTCATGGGAAAGCTCCTCGACATGTGCGCAGTTGCGACGTCGTCATGGGGAAAGCCCTTTGCGCCAGCAAATGTTCCAAGGGGGACAGGTTTCACGTCGATGTGAATCTCCTGGCCGAGCGTAAAAACATCGATATGTCGCAATTGCCGACGAGCTTGGACCACGACATTTCAGTCATACCGGAACCACCACAAGGATATCCGGTTAAAGCAAATCCAGCGTGCTCTACACCACATCCCACCTCGCCTAGACGCACGCTCTCACCGCAAAGTCACGACGCAAAGGATGATCACATGCAGATCGGAATGATGGGACTGGGCCGAATGGGCGCCAATATGGTTCGTCGCCTGCTGAAAGGCGGCCACGAATGCGTGGTCTACGATATCAATCCGGCAAGCGTCTCGGCCCTGGTATCGGAAGGCGCCACGGGTGCGAGCTCGATTGACGATTTCGTTTCGAAACTTCAAAAGCCAGCCTGTGCCTGGCTGATGTTGCCAGCAGCCATCACCGGCGCCAATGTTGACAAGGTCGCAGCCCTGATGGCGCCGGGCGACATCATCATTGATGGCGGCAACTCCTTTTACCACGACGATGTCGACAAGGCGGAAGAGTTGCGTGCGCTCGGCATCGAATATGTCGATGTCGGCACCAGTGGGGGCGTCTGGGGTGCGGAGCGGGGCTACTGCCTCATGATTGGCGGGTCAGAGGAGGCCGTGCGCCATCTCGATCCGATTTTCGCCACGCTGGCGCCAGGAGCATCAACGAGCGCCGATGCCACAAGCGAAGGATTGCGAACCGCGCAACTCGGATATCTGCATTGCGGCCCAACCGGTGCCGGGCATTTCGTCAAAATGGTCCATAACGGTATCGAGTATGGCATGATGGCGGCCTATGCCGAGGGCATGAACATCCTGAAAGCTGCCAATGCCGGCAAAAAGTCGCGGGATGTCGATGCGGAAACCAGCCCGTTACAGACACCGCAATATTACCAGTTCGATATCGACATGGCGGCTGTGTCAGAGGTGTGGCGCCATGGCAGTGTCATCAGTTCCTGGCTGCTGGACCTGACGGCGGATGCGCTGAGGCAAGATCCTGAGCTTTCCGCATATGGCGGCAGGGTTTCGGACTCCGGAGAAGGCCGATGGACGCTCAAAGCCGCGATAGACACGGGCGTCCCGACACCGGTCCTGTCTTCCGCTCTGTTTCAGCGCTTCACCTCGCAGGGTGAGTCCCTCTATGCGGACAAGATGCTCTCAGCCATGCGGTTCGCCTTTGGCGGGCACCATGAAAAGCCGGTTTCCGACAAGTAGAAAGCGAGGGCTGTCACCATGACCGAAATACGCTCTGATACGCTGGTCCTCTTTGGAGCCACAGGCGATCTCGCTTACAAGAAGATATTTCCGGCGCTTTACGCGCTGGTGCAGAGAGGCATGTTGAATGAGCCGATAATCGGTATCGCATTCGACGACTGGGATATCGAAAAACTCACCGCGCGTGCAAGGGAAGGCATTAGCCGGGCGGTTGGCACCGTCGATGAGGCGGTGTTCGCCAGGCTGGCATCCCTTTTGCGCTATGTGAGCGGCGATTACCGGGATCAGTCGACCTTCGACAAATTGAAGGAAGCCATCGGTGATGGCAGGCATCCGCTCTACTATCTCGCCATTCCGCCCAGCATGTTCGAGCCCGTCATCCAAGGGTCTTGAGCAATCCGGCGGTGCTGCGGGCGCGCGGCTGATGGTGGAAAAGCCATTCGGCCGCGATTTGCAATCCGCCCGCTGGCTGAACCGGGTGTTGCACATCGTCTTTGAGGAGAAGTCGATATTCCGGATCGATCATTATCTCGGCAAGGAGGCGATCCAGAACCTGCTGTATTTCCGCTTTGCCAATTCGTTTCTCGAACCGATCTGGAACCGCGACCATGTCGAGAGTGTCCAGATAACCATGGCGGAAGACTTTGGTGTTCAGGGCCGCGGACGCTTCTACGACGAAGTCGGATGCATCCGCGACGTCATTCAGAACCACCTTCTAAACATCCTGTTGCTGCTGGCGATGGAGCCGCCCTCGGGACGCTCCGCAGACGACCTTATCGATGAAAAGGTTCAGGTGCTGAAAGCAGTCCGCACATTGAAGGACGAGGACGTGGTCCGGGGGCAATTCGAGGGCTATCTGTCAGAGCCGGGCGTAGCGCCAGAATCATCGGTGGAAACATTTGCTGCGGTACGATTTTACGTCGATACATGGCGCTGGAAGGATGTTCCGTTTTTCATCCGCGCGGGAAAGAACCTTCCGGTTCATGCAACGGAAGTGGTCGTCCGCCTGAAGCCGCCGCCGCTTAACGTGTTCGATGACATTGCGCCGCAGGACGCCAACTATATCCGCTTTCGTATCGCGCCAGAAGTTTCCGTCGCAATCGGAGCACGGCGCAAAGCGGCAGGCGATGCCATGACGGGTGAAAAGATCGAACTTTGCGCCGTCGATGATGATCAAGGAGATATGGAGCCCTATGAGCGCCTGATCAGCGACGCCATGAACGGCAATACCCAACTCTTCACACGCCAAGATGCAAGCGAGATTGCCTGGCGCATTGTAGAGCCCGTTCTGGACAACAAGTCTGCTCCCGCTTCTTATGCACCCGGCACATGGGGACCGGGCGACGAAATGGCTGGCTTTGGTCCACCAAATGGCTGGATCAATCCGGAAACATAGTCGCGATCTCTTATGCGCCTTCAGGAAGGCTGGAGGCCTTAGTTTTGTTGCCACTTGCTCCAGCCTTCAGCCAGCGCTTCAGCCGCTTTTGAACAGGCTGATCGAAATAGACCGTGAGACTCCAGGACAGCAGAACAGTGACAACGATAAAGACCAGACCGGCATAGATCGCAAATTCTGGCTCTGTGAGCGCAGGAAAGAGGAAAACGGTCCAGGCGAGAAGCGGAATATGAAGCACGTAAACGGCATAGGATGCCGTGCCCAGAAAATCCGATAGTCTGGCGACCCATGGCCCCGGCGCAATTGCGCAGCAGATGGAAAGCAGGAGCGGCCAGCCCAGAAGAACGAAGAGCAGATCATAGTAGGGCCGAATGTCGTCTTCGATGGGGACGGAAAGCACGCAAGCGACAATGATAAGGCAAAGCGTAGCGAGGAGTGGTCGTACCTCCATCGCCACCTTTCTGTAGCGGTAGATCAGGACACCGGCAAAAAACGAGAAAAACACCCGTCCCATTCCCGCATACATCTCGTGCCAGCGAAATCCGAGATGAAGCTTGCCAGAGTGAAATGCGGCAAAGATCAAAACGACAGCGCTGGCCGCCAAAACAACTGCGATGCCTTTCGTACCGGCACGCGCGCCCTTGATCGCATAGGCAAGATTGACCACCAGTTCGTTAAAGAGAGACCAAGCGGGACTGATGAGGAACAAGGCGCCATTCAGCGTCAGCGTGAACGGAGCAGGCAGGAAAATAACGCCCGTCAATAGTGCGAAAGCCAGCTCCGCGAGGCTGATCTTGCGATGCAGGTCGTCAATGGGCGTTGGCAGATCCAGATAATTGAGTGTCGCGAAAAACAGCGCCATAGATAGTAGCGCGATAGCATAGAGCGGATAAAGCCGCAGAAACCGCGCCTTCATGAAGGCGAACGGCGTAACACTGCGCCCGGCAAGTTTTTCGCCATAGGCGTGGGCAAGCACAAAGCCGCTGAGTGCGAAGAAAAGATCGACGGCCAGATAGCTTGACGCCTCCGGCCGACCGAAAAACGCTTCGGCGTGGCGGTGGACGATGGCCACCGCAGCGATGCCCCTGACGCCATCAAGTAGGACAAAACGTTGCGGGGCGTCGATCTGGGTCATCTCACATCCTGTAGGCAGAAAGTCAGTGCCTGAAACGCATTCAGGCACTCCCGGTTCACATTACAGGTAAGATGGCGTCAACGCACTTGCCGAGCGTGGCATGGAGCTAGTTCTGCCCATCAGATTTTGTCTGCTGGCCTTTTGCGTCCGCCTTCATGTTTTTCATCGTGGCAACGTCGGCCACAACAGCTGCCGACTCGGTCTGCAGAACGTCCTTTGCATTTTTCCGGGCGTTTTCGATGGCGAGGTTGGCGCTGATGCTACGTTCGTTGGCCTGCAACCCATCGTCCTGCTCCGGCACAGTACCCGCGCCATCTTGCTGACGGGCTTTCAAACGTGCCGCAGTGGCCTCCATCTCGCTTCGACGCTTGGCTTCATTGAGAGAGATTGTCCGCTTCTCCCGTTGTGCCTTCAGATCTGCGACATCCTCGACGAAGCGCTGGAAGTCGCGATCATTTTTGGTACGCGCCTCATGCAGGCTTCTAAGCTGCGGCAGAAACTCGGCTATGTGGCCATCATGGACGAATTTCGCAGGCTTGATCTGTGTCCATGGCAAGGCGTTGTCGTAGCTTGATTCACCGAGGGCCTTGGGGTCGGAGAAACCTGGCAGGCTAATATCCGGCGTTACGCCACGCAGCTGTGTGGTGCCGCCATCAACCCGGAAAAACTGTGCGATCGTCAACTTCAGCTGCCCGAGTTCCGGTTTGTTGTTACCTGCCGCGCGATCAAGATCGACAACTGTCTGGACGGTGCCCTTGCCGAAGCTCGGTTCGCCCAGGACAACACCGCGACCATAGTCCTGAATTGCCGCTGCAAAGATTTCCGAGGCAGATGCCGAGCCCCGATTGATGAGCACTCCAACCGGACCCTTCCACACGGGCGCCGACAGATCGTCGCTTTCCACCTTGATCGTGCCTTGAGCATCGCGTTGCTGGACAACAGGGCCTTTCCCGATAAACAGGCCGGTCAACTCGATCGCTTCGGAGAGCGATCCACCGCCATTGTCGCGCAGGTCGATCAGGACACCATCAACCTTGTCCTGCTTGAGTTCGCCAAGAAGTTTGGAAACATCGCGGCTGGCGCTTCGGTAATCCTTGTCACCCTTACGTCGCGCGTCGAAATCCTCGTAGAAGGTTGGCAGCGTGATGACGCCAATCTTGCGAGTAACATCGCCTTCCGTCACAGGCACGACGGTCTTTTTCGCAGCCTGTTTTTCCAGGCTGACCTTGTCGCGGACAAGACTGATGACGCGGTGACCGGTGCTGTCGCCAGCGTCGGCAGGCAGGATGTCGAGACGAACGACGGAACCCGTCGCACCACGGATCAATTGCACCACTTCGTCCAGTCGCGTTCCAACGACTTCCTTGATGGCGCCATCTTCACCCTGACCGACACCGATGATGCGGTCGCCCACGGCAAGCTTGCCGGAGAGTTGTGCCGGGCCACCGCCGACCAGTTCGCGAATGGTCGTATAGCCATCACGTTCCTGCAGCACGGCACCGATCCCGACGAGCGAGAGTTTCATCGAAATATCGAATTCCGCCGATGCCGATACGCCGAAATAATCCGTATGCGGATCCACTGCCGTCGTGTAGGCGGCCATGAAAGACTGGAAGACGTCATCGCTCTTGTAAGGATATACGCGGTCCAGAATATTCTTGTACCGCTTGTCTAATGTCTCGCGGATGGATGCATCGGCCTGACCGGCCAATTTCAGACGCAGCCAGTCATTCTTCACGCGCTTGCGCCAAAGCTCATGGCTTTGCTGCTCGGTCTGTGCCCATGGCGCGTCTTCCCGCGTAATCGGGTAATCCTCATCCACGGTGAAGTCGAAATTCTCTTTCAGGAGGCTTCGCGCATAGCTCATGCGCTCCACAACTCGCTTTGTGTAGACGTTGAAAATGTCGAACGGGATTTCCAGGTCTTCGCTGGCAATCGCATCGTCGATATTGGTGCTGTCTTTCATGAAATTGTCGATGTCGGCCTGCATGAACAACATGCGGTCGGGATCCAGCGATTTAATGAATTTGTTCATGACAGTGGCTGACAGCGCATCATCCAGCGCCACCGGCTTGTAGGCGTATCGTTCCAGAAACTGCGCGCTGAGATTGGCCGCTTGCGCCTGACTTGGCACGGGCTCCAGCTTAGGTGGAGGCGCGGCCTCCTGAGAATAGGCGGGTAGTGCAACAGATAAGAGCAGACCGAAAACAAAATACTTAACGCGCATCCCGCATTATTCCCAATTATTGTGCTTTGAAGCTCTTAACCCATTTGAGTAGGGAATTGCGATCTTTTAAGAACCCAATCCCCAGATCGTGATTTGATGAAGCAAAAACGGTGCTGCTGGCAGCACCGTTTTGAGTAGGCTCAATGCTGGTCAGTGCTTGGAAATATCCGAAGCTCCAGCATCGGTAAGCGCTTTCTCGACGTCAGCCAGCTGGCGCTCACTCACGTCGACGGACACCTCGACATCGCCCTCCAGAGCGGCATCGTCACGCGCTACCAACCCTTGAGAAACATCGCCACCCGCCGCCTGCGTACCGGCGGTGTTCATCGCGTTCGCAGACTGGATGAAAACGTCGGCCCGAGGGATGTCGTGCTGTTGAACGAGATGCTCCACCGCAAGTTCAACAGCTTCACGTGTAGAGAACCGCGCGCGAACGCTGATTGTCTTGTCGTCTTCCATGCTTCTCTCCTGTGTAGGTTCACAAGAAGAACTCACAAGTCCAGGCGATGTTGCGGAAGGTGTACTATTTCTTTGAAGGACTGACTGCCTATGGCTCGTTGAAAGCTGACACACGCAAGGCAACGGTCTTGCCTGAAATGTCGGACCTGAAGACCATGCCGCCCTTGGCATGGGAACGCCCGGGGACATAATCCAGAACGGTTTCTGCAGTTTCCACGACCGCATCACCCTCTTTCAGCTCGCCTAAAACCCTGACCTGTGAAGCGGTGACGCTTGCCTTGTTGGTGATGTCAAATGCGATTTGATAGCCGCCGCTGCGCTGTTCCATTCCTGTTACGGCTGCAGAGAGATCCGGTACGAGATCTTTGTCCGTAAAGGCATCCTTGGCGATTATTCCGATGAGAACAACGACAAGAATGGCCGAAATCATCCCTGTCAGCCATTCTATCCAATGGGGATTCTTCGCCTCTATATTCTTGCCGTCAGCGTTTTTGGTCATGATGTCCTCATAATATGAGACGCGCGGCGGCAGCGCCCACGGCACCGGGAAAGCCCAGAATGACAACTGCCATCAGCGCCTGGGTCACTCCGAGGTCATCAATGCGATGGAAGGTCCATAGACAATAGGCGCTGATCAACGCAGCAATGACATAACCCGGAAGCGTGAAACGCACCAGGGCGTGCCAGCCCGGCGTCCCCTCCGCAAGGTCGTGGCTTCCGCGAAACGACAGCGCGTAGACAAATCCGTGCATGACAGCCAGAGACGCCAGTACGATAAAAATGCCATGCCATGGTGTCATCTTGACGGACACAAGCAGCATTTCTTCCGTGGGCGCCACGTTGAGACCGAGAAACAAAGCGCCGACTGCCATCAGGAACAATTCGGAAAAGTAGCTGCTCTCGCTTTTCTGAACAGGATCCTGATCTTCATTTTCACTATCATCGTCCTGGCTTTGACCGCCCAACTGGCTTCTCCCGAGCATGGCGCCGATGCTTGCCGGCACCGCTTGCAGAGCGACCATTCCCGCGATTTCATGTAGGGACTGATCATAACGCAGCACGCCCATGCCCGCCAAGATGAGCGCGCTGGAAACAACGCCGAGCGCATAGGCGATGGCCGCGTCGCGCACGGCATCGCGCCAGGTAGAGGTCTTCTCGAAGCCGACCTTATGCGCAAGCAATATCAAGAGCGGTATATTGAGGGTGAGGAGCAGGAGAAGGCGGCTTCTCGACATGTAGAAGCCCAGCTCCCACATTTCCATCGTCATCAGCATTGGCAGCGCGAACAAAAGAGCGCCGCCCGCACCCCGCGCGATGCCGATCAAGAACTTCCGCCTGTCGAAAGACCCATCCATGTCCACACGCCCCCTCCCGTGGTTGGCCCAATCCGTGGCTGGATTAGCCGCGCACCTTTGGCAACTCGGCACGTATGCTGTTCAAGTCGGGAGTTTGTACCTGTCGGTAGCGGGCCTCAACGAAATTGTACACGCCAAAAGCAGCGAGTCCGATTGCGACAATAAGATAGAGAACTCCGCCCATGGGAAGGCCGCGGACCCACGTCAAAGCGTCGCTCATACTACCTGCCTGATCTGGATTTACGGTGAATGCAGCGTAGCAGAAGAAAACGCCGACAATCGCAAACACGACGCCGCGTGAAACCAGACCGTACACGCAGACGAGCGTCAGGGCGTGGCTCTGGCCAACATTGAGATATTTCTCGAAGCGGCGCGTTACACCTTTGAAAGCCGTAACAGCACCGCCCACAACGAAGCCAAGACCAATCGCGCCGGCGAGGTACCGTCCGAAAGGCTGAGACATTGCCCAAGCCGCAAGGCTGGCCTCTCCGCCGCCGCTGCCCTGCCCTGTGCTATAACCGAGAGCGTGTGATACTGCATATAGGGCCAGACCCGCATAGGTCACGGCGCTTCCAAAAAGAGCCGCCCTGATAATGTAACCCTTGGCGTCAGGTTTCTGATTGTCTGCATTACCAATCGATTGGGCAAGACGCCAGAAAACGAACCCCGCGAGCCCGAGCCCAACCAGCACCAGCCATATCTGTCCAAACGGCTGGTTGAGGATCGTATCGAGAGCAGATTTCGAATCTGTGCTCCCGCCACCAAGACCGGAAAAAAGAGCAAGGCCCGCAATGAGAATGAAAACAATCCCACGCGCGCCATAGCCAGCCCTTGCGAGCAATTCAAACTTGTCGGACCCCATGCGTCTCTCCCTTTCGCCTTCAAACGAGTTGTGACGAAAAGGGTTCCGAGCGAACACTTAGCGGTCCTTTATTCGCCTTGGTCGCGGCCTGTCAGGCCGCACCGGCCGGATCGCCAATTGGCAGAAGCGCAGGGTTGAGGGTAGGATCATTAGGGTTCTTGGTATCGCCGGGGTCATTAATCGGCGGAACAGGTGGCTTTTCCTGTACGCGATCTGGGATGCCTGGGGTGCCGGTTGGGCCGCGCGGTGTTTCAGCAGGGTTGCCGGGCTGTGGATTGATAATGGACATTGTCATCTCCTCTGTATCGAAGGGCAAACGACTGAGCACCCGGGCGGTTCCCGTTTTGCTCGATACAGGCGGAACTCTTTACTGCGCTCTTGGCCATTGGCTGCGCATGCAGCCGCAACACGGCCGTATCAGATCCGTGCGGCGTGCTTGCGCTCTGCTTCGGCCTCCGGTGCGAGCGGAGGGGATGGACGGCTTGCCAGTTCGCGGGAATCGGCCTCACTCATGCCAGCCATGCACAGAAGCCGCACCAGCGCCTCATCTATCGCTTTCGGTGGAAGATCGCCCTTCGTGATGGCGAGAGAGACACCGACGATGCTGAAGCAGGACATGCGCCAGGTAAGCTCAGGGTCGGGGTTGGAGAAACGCCCCGCAGCCGTCGCATTTCGCAGGTCACGGATCGCGAAAGGACCCATTCGTTGGAATGTGGCGTTCGCGATCACCTCGGAGCGATGCAACAATTGGCGCCATCTCATATCGCCTGTCGCGGTTTCCAGTACAGTCCGCATACCATAGGCATAGACCTGAGCCGGATCGGAAAAGCCGTTTGTAACCTCTTCAATCCGCCGTGCGAGCTGTTCCATCACGAGCTCGAGAACCGCGATTGCGAGTTCTTCTTTCGATTTGAAATAGTTGTAGATTGTGCCTGAAGCGACGTCCGCACGCTCGGAAATCTCCAGCATGGTCGCGGCGTCGATACCTTTTTCCGATATCACCTCATGACCGGCCTTCAACAGGGCGTCTCGGTTTCGGCGCTGGCGACGGGCAACCCGCCCTTCAGTGTCTGTGGTCTTCACGTGAGTCTCCATGGCAGGGGACTTTATATAAGGCTGAAGAGCATTCAACCGTGAAATAGTCTCAAGCCTGAATTTTGCAAGAGATATGCTGCTTTGCCCTGCCAGGCAGAGGTTTTAACCGCATCACTCATATAAGCCAAAACTTAATAATGAGAGCAAAGCATGAATGAGATATTTTCTTTATTGAACGTCATTCATTTTTGACGTAATGTCATTTTGCTTTTGTCAAGCAAGGAGAGAGGCTTGGCAATCTGGCAGATGACGAGGGAGCGTTGTCGGGGGGACGTGCAGATAACATGAGGAATTCAGGGAAGTGATGAGCTTGCCTCGCGGCGCTCGGCGTCCTGATTTCCACGGTTACACTGTCAACACATCCGATCATCGAGCCGAAGTCCTATTGCCAGTTGCCGCGTCATAGCAGGAGGGATCATGACGTCTCGGAACAATTCACATCAACACGGCTCGGACAATTTCGATGCGGACGTCGCAATCGTCGGCGGCGGCCCCGTCGGGACGTTTCTCGCCATCCTGCTGGGCAAGGCTGGCAAGAAAGTTACGCTGGTGGAACGCTGGAGCCAGGCCTATGGCCGCCCGCGCGCGGTAACCTATGACCACGAAATTGCGCGAATTCTGGCAAGCCTTGGCATCGATTCCGAGAATGACGAGGCCATCAATTATCACGACGAACTCTATTACTGGAAAAACGCGGAGCGCGAGAACATTCACATTGTTGACTGGCAGAGCCTGTCGGCATCCGGATGGCGCGTTCGCTACTGGTTCAACCAGCCAGAACTCGAAACGCGATTGACCAATATCGCGGCTCAGTATCCTTCCATCACGAGGATTTCGGGCTTTGAGGCCATCGAGCTTCAGCAGGACAGTGACTCCGTTACACTCTCAATCAAGCGCAACCCGCTGGAAGACGACCAAAGCACGGAAAGCCGCCAGATCCGCGCGCGCTACCTTGTTGGAGCCGACGGCGCAAACAGCATGGTGCGTCAGTCGCTCGGCATCGAGAATGAGGACAAGGGCTACTTCTTCGACTGGCTCATTCTCGACATGTTGCCGAAGTTTGACTACGTAGCCTCTCGCCCGGGCGAACCGGCGCAGTGGCAGCTCTGCGATCCGAAGCGGCCGACAACTGTCGTGCCGGGCGGTCCCGGTCCTGTCCCCGGTGGTCCAAGACGGCGTCGATGGGAATATATGGTCCTTCCGAACGAGGACCCCACCGAACTCGCAAAGCCCGACAATGCCTGGGAGCTGTTGAAGCCTTGGGGCCTGACACCGGAAAATGCCGAGCTGGAGCGCAGCGCGGTCTATCGTTTCCAGGCCCGCTGGGCAACGGTCTGGAACAAGGGACGCTGTGCGCTCGCAGGTGACGCTGCGCATCTGATGCCGCCTTTTGCTGGCGAAGGCCTGTGTGCGGGCATTCGCGACGCGCTTGCGCTCGGCTGGCGCCTGAACGCCATTCTGGAAGGCCGTGTCCAGCCGGACATCCTCGACAGCTATTCGTCTGAGCGTATCGAGCACGCCAAATACTACATCAATTTCAGCCAGGAACTGGGCAGCATTATCTGCATCGCCGATCCTGCGCAGGCTGCAGAACGCGATGAGCGCATGAAGCGTGACCTCGTGGAGCGCAATGGAAAGCCGGTGGCCACTGACGTATGCCAGCTGGGGCCAGGCATCTGGTGTCCCGAAACGGCCCATGCGGGAGAGCTTTCCGTACAAGGCGTTGTCGAGGCAAACGGCAAGCGTGATCGGTTCGACCAGGCCGTCGGCTTCGGCTGGATGGTGGTTGGCCTCGATGCCGATCCGGCTCACGCGCTTTCCCTCGAGCAAAAGCGGTCTCTCGACCTTATCGCCGGGCACACGGTTCGTATCGGCTCGATGGGAACAGACAGCGAGGTCGTTGACGTCGAGGGAACCTACGCCCGCTGGCTGAACAGCATCGGCGCAACCTACGTGATCCTGCGGCCCGATTTCTATGTCGCTGCGACAGCAAGTTCGCCGGAAGATCTTCGTCGTCGCTTTGACGAGGTGGTTTCCCATCTTCACCTGACGGAATTGTCCGAACAGGCTGCGGCCTGAACGGCCAGAAACGAGTACCCTTGATGGATATGTCATCCTTCATCTACTCTGCCAGCCCTGCCCGCATCCTTTTTGGGTGCGGGAGCCGCACCAAACTGGCAGACGAAATTTCGAGACTGGGGCGACGCCGCGCCCTCGTGCTGGCGACGCCATTTCAGAAAGCAGATGCCGAGAAACTGGCATCTTCGCTTGGAGATCTTTCGGCAGGCGTTTTTGCAAAAGCCGTGATGCACACGCCGGTCGATGTGACGGCGCAGGCTTTGCTGGCCTATGAAACCTCCGGGGCTGATTGCGTCGTTTCGCTCGGCGGGGGATCGACGATCGGGCTCGGCAAGGCGATTGCGCGTCGCAATGGCAGCGACCAGATTGTCATCGCAACCACATATGCCGGTTCGGAAGTGACCAACATCGTCGGTGAGACCGAGAATGGCCTCAAAACCACGGTGCGCGGCCCGGAAATACTGCCAGAAACGGTCATATACGATCCGGAGCTGACCTGCGGCCTGCCCGTTGCGATGAGCGTTACCAGTGGCCTCAATGCCATGGCTCATGCGGTAGAAGCTCTCTATGCGCCGGATCGCAACCCGGTGACGAGCATGATGGCGATGGAAGGCATCAGGGCCCTGAATAGCGCCCTTCCCGACATCGTAAAAACACCGGATAATCTCGATGCGCGCTCAAAAGCACTTTATGGCTCCTGGCTGTGCGGCAGCGTTCTGGGCATGGTCTCAATGGCCCTGCACCACAAGCTTTGCCACACGATTGGCGGCAGCTTCGACATGCCCCATGCCGAGACCCATTCCGTCCTTTTGCCACACACCACCGCTTATACGGAGCAGGCAGCGCCGGAGCTTTTGAAGCCAGTTGCCGACCTTTTCGGCAAGCCATCGGCCGGTGTCGGGCTTTACGACTTTGCCGCCAGCCTCGGTGCACCGCTCAGCCTTTCCAGCCTTGGCTTTTCCGAGGCCAACATTGAAAAGGCTGCGGAATTGGCACTGGTGAACACCTATTACAATCCACGGCCAATCGAGCTGAACGGCATCAAGACCTTGATCCGCACGGCTTGGGAGGGGACCAGGCCGCTATAATTTCATCATCTATTCTGTGGGAGGAAACGAGATGCTGACCAGACGTACTCTATTGCAGGCGACGGCCGCAACAGCCGCCAGTTTTGCCATGCCCGCCCGGGCAAGCAACACGACAATCAAGATCGGCTATGTGTCGCCACAAAGCGGCCCGCTCTCGGCCTTTTCGCAGGCCGATGCGTACATGGTCTCGCGTTTTCTGGAGTCGACCAAAGCGTCCGGCCTCGATATCGAGGTCGTGGTCAAGGATAGCCAGTCCAACCCCAACCGCGCAGCGGAAGTGGCAAAGGAACTGATCAGCCGTGACGAGGTCAATCTGATCCTTGTCGCCTCGACGCCTGAGACGACCAATCCGGTCTGCAGCGTGGCTGAATCGGAAGAAATTCCCGTCATTTCGTCCGTCGCGCCTTGGCAGCCATGGTTCATCGGTCAGCAGGGAAATCCGCTCGATGCCAGTGGCTGGAAACCGTTCGATTTCGTCTATCATTTCTTCTGGGGGCTTGAAGACAATGTCTCCGTGTTCCTGAACATGTGGGAAAGCTTGAACACCAACAAGCAGGTCGGTGCGCTTTGGCCAAATGACGGCGATGGCAATGCCTGGGCTTCGGATGTGGGAATGCCGCCAGCTCTCGGCAAACCCGGCTACAAGCTGACCGATACCGGCCGCTACCAGAACCTGACGGACGATTTCTCCGCGCAGATTAATGCTTTCAAGCAAGCCAATTGCGAGATCGTGACGGGTATTCCCATTCCTCCGGACTTCACCACCTTCTGGACGCAGGCCGCTCAGCAGGGATACAAGCCAAAGATCGCCTCCATTGCCAAAGCCCTGCTTTTCCCGGAAAGCATTGTCGCCCTTGGTGATCGCGGTCACAACCTGTCGGCGGAGGTCTACTGGTCGCCCAAGTTCCCGTTCAAGTCATCGTTGACGGGAGAAAGCTGTGACGACCTAGCAGCAGCGTTTTCCGCAGCTTCAAAGCGGCAGTGGACCCAGCCGGTCGGCTTTACGCATGCCCTTTTCGAGATCGCTGCCGATGTGCTGAAGAGGGCCTCTGACCCCACTGACAGCGAGGCTTTGGTCCAGGCAATCGGCGCTACAAATCTCAACACCGTGGTTGGCAATATCGGCTGGGGCAAGGACAACGTGCCGCCTTTCGCCCGGAAGAATGTCGCAAAGACACCACTGGTGGGAGGCCAATGGCGCCGCCAGACAGACGGCACCTTCGATCTCGTCATCGTCGACAATTCAAGGGCACCGGAAATCCCGAAAGACGGCAAGCTTGAAGCACTGAACTGAACCGACGGCGTCCGGGCCTCGCCCGGAATGCCAAACCTTAAACCACGACGGACAATGTCATGCCGATACTCTCGCTCAACGCGGTGTCGAAGTCCTTTGGCGCGCTCAAGGTCACAGATAATGTTTCCTTCGAACTCGCCAAGGGCGAAGCTCTCGGCGTCATTGGCCCGAACGGGGCCGGGAAATCGACGCTCTTTAATTTGATTACCGGTAACATTGCGGCCGACAGCGGTCAAATCCTGCTGGAAGGCCGCAACATCACCGCCACATCGGCGATGGATCGCTGCAAGGCAGGCATTGGCCGCTCCTTTCAGATTCCGCAGCCTTTCAGCGGATTGTCCGTGTTCGAAAACCTTCTGGTCGCCGCCCGCTTTGGTGGCGCCATGACGGCTGCGGACGCTGCGGATTTCTGCATGGAGCTTCTGTCTCGCACCGGATTGGAGCCTCAGGCAGATTGTCTTGCGGGCAGCCTTCCGCTGCTGAGCAGAAAGCGGTTGGAACTTGCCCGCGCCATGGCCACGCGACCCAAAATTCTTCTGCTCGATGAGATTGCGGGTGGCCTGACGGAAGGCGAGTGCGACGAACTCGTGAAGACTATCAAGGACATAAACCAGCAAGGCGCATCGATCATATGGATCGAGCACGTGCTGCACGCCTTGACACATGTCGTCAGCCGCCTTGTCGTTCTCAACTTTGGTCAGGTCCTGATGGTTGGAGAGCCTGACCGGGTGATGGCATCGCCGCAGGTGCGGGAGATCTATCTGGGGATCGAAGCATGACCCAGGCCCTGCTTTCGATTTCAGCCCTGACGGCGGGTTACGGCGACTTTCAGGCGCTTTTCGGTGTCGACCTTGCTCTTAATTCCGGGGAGACTGTGGCCATTATCGGCGCGAATGGCGCAGGCAAGACCACGCTGATGCGAACCGTCACCGGCATTGTCAGGGCATCCGCCGGGGCGATTGTTCTGGACGGAGCACCGGTCCACACGAAAGCGGCGCCCGATATTCTCGAAATGGGAATCGCAACGGTGCCGGAGGGACGCAAGCTCTTTCCCTCTCTTTCCGTGGAGGAAAATCTGCTGATAGGCGCGCATGTGCGTAAGGTGAAGGGGCCATGGTCGCTGGAGGCGATCTATGAATTGTTCCCGATCCTGAAGGAACGGCGCCATCAACCCGGCACAGCGCTTTCCGGTGGGCAACAGCAGATGGTGGCCGTGGGACGGGCACTGATGAGCAATCCGCGCGTCCTGCTCTGTGACGAGCTGTCACTTGGTCTGGCACCGGTCGTCATCCGCGATATCTACGCCGCTCTCCCAAAGATCAAGGCATCGGGTGCGTCGATCATCATCGTCGAGCAGGACATAGGGCAGGCCCTCAAAGTCGCGGATCGAATCTACTGCATGATGGAAGGCCGCATCACGCTCGAAGGCACGCCAGAAAGCCTTTCTCGATCCGCCATCCACGACGCCTACTTCGGAGTAAGAGCATGATATGGCTGGATACGATCATGCAGGGCATTCTGCTCGGTGGCCTTTATGCCCTGTTTGCGGCGGGGCTAAGCCTTGTCTTTGGCATCATGCGGCTCGTCAATCTTGCTCATGGCGATCTCATCGTTCTCGCCGCTTATCTTGTCTTGGTGATCGCAACGGCCCTCGGCCTCAACCCCTTTGCTGCGGCGCTAATCGCACTGCCGATCATGTTTGCCATCGGCTGGTTGCTGCAAAGCCTGCTTTTCAACCGCGTTCTGGATGATGGCATATTGCCGCCTTTGCTGGTGACTTTCGGTCTCTCCGTCGTCATTCAGAACGGGTTGCTCGAAAGCTTTTCCGCCGATAGCCGCAAACTTTCCGCAGGCACCATAGAAGCCAGTTCCGTATCCGTGGGTCCGGTATCGCTCGGCATAACACCGTTGATGACGTTGGGTTCGGCGATCATCATCATATGGCTGCTGAACCAGCTATTCTACCGGACGGCGCTGGGGCGCGCATTTCGTGCGACATCCGACGATGCCGTAACGGTTCAGTTGATGGGCATTCGTCCAAAGAAGATTTTCGCCATTGCAACTGGCATTGCCATGGTCGTTGCGACAATTGCCGCTTTGTATCTCGGTATTCGCGCCAATTTCGATCCGTCGATCGGACCGGCACGACTGCTTTATGCGTTCGAAGCGGTCATCATTGGTGGTCTTGGAAGTCTCTGGGGAACGCTGATCGGCGGCATCGTAATCGGGCTTGCCCAATCATTCGGCGCGGCGGTCAATCCGGAGTGGCAAATTCTAGCCGGCCACATCGCCTTTGCCGTCATTCTCATTTTCCGTCCACGCGGCCTGTTTCCAAGGGCGACAGATTAAGGTTCATCATGCTTCCGTCCCCAAAATCCGTTGGTCGCTTCACCCTCTGTCTGGCTGCAATCGCCATGGGTTTGGCATTGGTGGCAGCACCGTTCTTTACATCGCGCGCCATTATTCAGGACATGTTCGGATTATTGACACTGCTGATCCTGGCGATGAACTGGAACATGCTGGCTGGTTTCGCGGGTCTTGTTTCAGTGGGGCAGCAAGCCTTTGTGGGTGTGGGCGCCTATGTGATGTTCGCTGCCATCATCCTGTTCGATCTCGATCCATTGCTCGCCATCGGCATCGGCGGGCTGGGCGCGATGGCTCTTTCCGTCCCCATGGCATTTTTCGCCTTCCGGCTGAACGGCGCGTATTTTGCGATCGGCACCTGGGTTGTCGCCGATATCGCGAGACTGGTCGCAGGACAGATCAAGGCGCTGGGTGGCGGCACGGGAACCTCGCTGCCCAAGGGAACTTCGAAGGACATGATCGGTGTCGACCACATCCAGGCATTGATGAAGATTTCCGGCGCGGCGGCAGCAGATGCGCTGGTCTACTGGCTGGCGCTGGCGTTGGCGGCATGCACGTTGTTCGCATCCTATCTTTTCCTGCGCTCGCGTATGGGGCTTGGACTGCAGGCCATCCGCGACAACAGCGCCGCGGCGCGGTCAGTCGGCGTTGATCCCTTGCGCCTGCAACTGGCTGTCTTCGTCCTTTGCGCGCTTGGCACGGGAATCTGCGGCGGCCTCATGTTTCTTCAGATTACCCGTATCACGCCGGATGCCGCCTTCTCCGTCATCGATTGGACGGCCTTCGTTATCTTCATCGTGGTCATTGGCGGTTTGGGCACCCTTCCAGGCCCCATCGTGGGTGCCGTCATTTTCTACGCGCTGCAGCGGGCATTTGCCGATTACGGCACTGTCTACCTCATCCTGCTTGGCGCAGTCGGCATCGGAACAATGCTGTTTGCTCGAAAGGGCGTGTGGGGCACGCTCGCCAGCCGCTTCGGTATCGACATACTACCGTTGCGACACCGTGCGCCCAAACGGACGGCAGCGTCCCCGCGCCCGCTAGCGACCTCTGTCACCGCTTCCCACTGAATTTGTAATCAAGAAAGGATTGCTGCATGTCCCAGTATTTCTCCGAGGAAAACTCCGTCGAGACCGTCAATGCCCGCATGGGCCCCTCGACCGACCCACGTGTCGCTGAAGTCATGACCTGTCTGGTAAGGCATCTCCATGCCTTCGCCAAGGAAATCAACCTGACGCAAGCCGAGTGGGAGTTCGGCATCGATTTTCTGACCAAGGTCGGGAAGATTTGCTCGGACGAGCGGCAGGAGTTCATCCTTCTTTCTGACACACTTGGCTTGTCCATGCTTGTGGACGCCATCAACAATCGCCGCCCTTCTGGCGCAACGGAAAATACGGTTCTTGGGCCCTTCCATGTTGCCAACGCGCCGGTAAGGCAAATGGGCGACGTCATCACGCTGGATGGAAAGGGTGAAACATGCCTGTTTGAAGGCATGGTGACCGACCTTGACGGAAATCCCGTTGCAGGCGCGACCATTGATGTGTGGTCTGACAATGCCGATGGTTTCTACGATGTTCAGCAACCCGGCATTCAGCCAAAATGGAACAATCGCGGCATCTTCGTCACAGGTGAGGACGGACGCTACTCCTTCATCGGCATCAAGCCAGTTTCCTATCCCATTCCAGACGACGGACCCGTGGGCAAAATGCTGGAACACCTTGGTCGTCATCCATACCGCCCGGCACATATGCATTACATCGTCACAGCACCCGGCTTTCAGACGGTCGTTACGCACACATTCGTCGGTGATGACCAATACATCTCCTCCGACGCCGTTTTTGGCGTGAAGGACACTCTGGTTGCACCCTTTGAGAAAGCGACCAATGGCCCCGCAGTCTGGCGCTCCCCGTTCAACTTCAAACTCAATGCTGCGTAAGGTGCATTCATGCCAATCTTGAAAATTCACATCGACTTCGACCGGCATCCAAAGGCGACCGCTGCGATCCGTGGCGCGCTGGAGCCTCTCCGCGCCACGCTGTGTCGTGAACTGGCTGTCGATATCTCCGCCTGCCAGATTTCGATCATCAATGTTTTCGGGCTGGACGACCAGCCTCAGGTCAATACGGAAATGTTCCTGCTGCCACGCCCCGAGCGGACACGGGAAAGGATTACCGAGGTCTGCACGCTGATCCAGAAAACCATGTCTGAAACCACGGGGCTGCATGTTGCCGTACGCTCTAACATGCTGGACCCGCAGACCTATGTGGCGGTGAAGTAAGACGCAGCCCGGCTCCGGGGCGATATCGCTCTCACGCCCCCGCTAATGATAAGACGCAACGACCCATCTCGTGCAACAACCCCGCGGGAAGCCTGTTCCCGCGGGGCTTTTCGTGTCTTACGACTTGCCCTGGTAAATTTTGCGCAGAATTTTCAGAAGCGCTGTCGTATCGGCAGCTGTCAGGCTCGAAAAAACATCCTTTTCATGCTGCTTGATCAGCCTGCTGGCCTCGGCATGGTTCTGCAGCCCAAGCGGTGTGAGGGTCAGCTTCTGGCGCCTCTTGTCATCGGAGGACTGTCGGCGCTCGATGAAGCCTCGCTGATCCAGCTTTTCCACAAGCGCCATCATCGTCGCCCTGTCGGTGTCCAGTGCCTGCGCAATATCGATCTGGGAAACATCGGGGTTGCTGTAAATGATCTCAAGGACCGAGAACTGCTTCTGCGTAATCTCAAGCTCTGCAAGCGCCTTGCTGAAGTCCCTGTAGACCGCCAGCTGAGCCAGCGTGATGTGGAAACCGATGAGATCGTTGAGACTTCCCAGATCAACGCCTTCACCGCTTCTGGTGCTTTCGATGTTCGAGGCTCTGGCCACTATCTTCATTCCTTCCATCGTCACCGGAGAACGCCCGGTGCGCTTTGATACAGTCAAAGCTAATGGAATCAAACCGCTTGATTCCTTGAAAATAATTAGTACGTATTGCATACATTATTTGTACGTGCTACGTACTATTATCTGAGGAAATTGTTTGTCGACCTTGAGGAGGGATCTGCAAACCCAGCTTTATATAATCCACTTTACAGCCGCCCAGGCAGACGCCAGAGCGACGCGAGCGCATCGAATGAGCGCCGCGGTCGTCACGTGCCTTTCCCTTCGGCTTTGATTTCAATGTGCCCCACCAAGATTTGGGGCGGCCTTATTGTACCGGATCTGCCCTCCCACTGATTTTGCCTGCACTCAACAGATGCCGGCATTGCGCCAGACCCGGATGCCGTAACGGCCAGAATTTCAAGAACATTCAACAGCAGGATACAACAATGGTAACCGAACGCTCCGAAAAAGATACCGTCGCATTTTCCGTCGAAAACGGTATCGCCTGGGTCAGCTTTAACCGCCCGGAAAAGCGCAACTGCATGAGCCCGAAGCTCAATCGCCGCATGATGGAGGTTCTGGACGAGCTTGAGCATCGCGAGGACGTGGGCGTTCTGGTTCTCACGGGTGAAGGCACCGCATGGTCTGCCGGTATGGATCTGAAGGAGTACTTCAGAGAGACCGAAGCACAGGGGTTGCAGGGCACGCGCAAGGCCCAGCGGGAGAGCTACGGTTGGTGGCGTCGTCTGCGCTGGTACCAGAAGCCAACCATTGCGATGGTGAACGGCTGGTGCTTCGGTGGCGGCTACGGTCCTCTCTTTGCCTGCGATCTCGCATTTTCGGCAGACGAGGCACAGTTCGGCCTGAGTGAAATCAACTGGGGCATTCTCCCCGGCGGCGGCGCTGCAAAGGTCGCGGTTGAACTCACATCATTCCGCAACGCCATGTACCATGCGCTCATGGGTGAAAACGTCGATGGCAAGACCGCAGCAAGCTGGGGCTTTGTGAACGAGTCTGTGCCGCTCGCCCAATTGCGGACACGCGTGACCGAGGTTGCCAATGTTCTCCTCAAGAAGAACACACACGCCTTGAAGGCGACAAAGGATGCGATCCGTCGCGTGCGCGAAATGACCTACGACAATGCCGAGGATTACCTGATCCGCGCGCAGGAGGCAGCCAACAGCTTCGACAATGAAGGGCGCAAGGAAGGCATCAAGCAGTTCATTGATGACAAGACCTACAAGCCGGGTCTCGGCGCTTACGACAAATCGAAGCACGGCGGCTGAGGAGAGGCCCATGACACGCCAGAATCATGCTGACGTCCGGTCACGGGCGGCCATGGAACGCTTGTTGCGTCCGGGATCTGTCGCCATTGTCGGCGCTTCCGACAAGCCGGGCGCACTCGGCGCCTCGGTCCTCACAAATCTTGAGCGCAATGGGTTCAAGGGAGACATCCATCTCATCAACCCCAAACGGGCCGAGATTGGCGGCAGGCCGTGCCTGCCATCCATCGATGATCTGCCTGAAGGCGTCGATGCCGCCGTCCTCGCCATTCCACGCGGCGCGGTTCTGGAATCCGTGACGGCGCTCGCGCGCCGTCGTGTCGGCTCGGTCGTCATCTTCTCCGCCGGTTTTGCCGAAGGTGGTGAAGAGGGGCTTGCCGAGCAGCGCGAGATCAGCCGGATCGCCGCTGAGGTCGGCATGGTGGTTGAAGGACCGAATTGCCTGGGAATGGTCAATCATATCGATCACATTCCCCTCACCTTCATCGAAACGCAGACCAAGTCTCTCGATGGCCGGGCGGGCGTCGCAATCGTGTCTCAAAGCGGCGCCATGGCAGCCGTGCTCGGCGTGACATTTGCAAGCCGCGATCTTGGCATTTCCTACTCGGTTTCGACAGGCAATGAAGCCGGCAGCGGCGTCGAAGATTATGTCGAGTATCTTCTCGAAGACCCATCGACATCGGTGATGGCGCTGATTGTCGAGCAGTTCCGTCAGCCGTCGCGCTTCCTTGCAGCCGCACGCAAGGCCCGTGAAAAGGGCAAGCGGATCGTTCTCCTTCATCCCGGCAAGAGCAGCGCTGCGCGTGAGTCTGCTGCGACCCATACGGGCGCGATGACGGGCGACTACCAGGTCATGCGCGTTCACGTCGAGCGGGCGGGCGTCATCTTTGCAGAAACCCTGGAAGAGCTTGGCGATACCACCGAAATCCTGCTTCGCTGCAAGCAGATGCCGTCCGAAGGGCCGGCAATCATGGGCGAGTCCGGTGCGTTCAAGGCGCTGATGCTCGATCATTGCGAGGAAATTGGCCTTGCCTTGCCAGCCATCGATGACACCAATGCGCCCGAGCTGCGCGCTACCCTGCCAGCCTTTGTCGGCGTCAGCAACCCGCTCGATATTACCGCACAGGGCCTTGTCGAACCGGACCTCTACGAGAGAACACTCACGTCTCTCCTGCACGACGACCGGTTTGGCAGCGTTGTCGCCTGCATCATTCAGACGGACCCTGTCACATCTGGCATCAAGCTGCCGCCCATCCTCAAAGCCGTCGAAAACAGCACTTCGCAGAAACCGCTCATCTTTGCCGGTCTGGATGAAGGCGCCCCCTTCCCAGCAGAATATATTGAACGTTTGCGGGCGCATGGCATACCCTATTTCCCATCGACAGAGCGCGCCTTCAGGGCTTTGAAGCGGATTGGCGATTTCGCGAAGCGGGATTTCACACCGGCAAGCGGTCAGCAATTGACGGATATCGGCATCTCGACTGTCGAAGGTGTGATCCCCGAATACCGGGCCAAAGAGCTTCTCGCGCCCTGCGGCATTCCCTTCCCCAAAGGGCGTTTCGTGACCTCGCTCGATGAAGCCCTTGCTGTGGCACAGGAGGTCGGTTACCCGCTGGTCCTCAAGGCCCAGTCTGCGGATCTCAGCCACAAGAGCGATGCCGGCGGCGTCATTCTCAAACTGGCGGATGCGGAGGCTCTGAAAGAGGGCTGGCAACGTCTGCAAGGCAACATTGCCCATCATCGCCCGGGCCTGGTGCTGGATGGCGTGCTGCTGGAGCACATGGGAAAATCCGGCGTCGAACTCATTGTCGGCGCTCGCAACGACCCGGATTGGGGACCCGTCATCCTCGCAGGCTTTGGCGGCGTAACGGCGGAAATCCATCAGGATGTTCGCCTGCTGCCTCCCGATCTGACAGTCGATGCCATCATCGCGGAGTTGAACCAGTTGAAGGCGGCAGATCTGCTGCATGGTTTCCGGGGGGCGCCAGCACTGGATATAAAGGCGGCGGCAGACATCATCTCGCATGTTGGCGGGCTGCTTCTGGCCAATCCTTCCATCTCGGAAATCGACCTCAATCCGGTCGTGCTTTATCCCGAGGGCGAGGGAGCAGTCGCGCTCGACGCGCTCATATTCAACAGTCCGTCACATCAATAACAAACCATTCGAAGGCAACGGAATATTACTATAATCAACTGTTGCCGGGGTGAGGAAAAGAGGAGACCGTTATGAATATTTCCCTTCTGATTAATGGCGTTTCACGCGCTGCCGCAAGCGGTCGGACCTATGACAGGCTGGACCCCTTTACGCAGAAGCTGGCCACACGTGCCGCAGCGGCTGGCATCGAGGATGTCAACGCCGCGGTAGAAGCAGCCTCCGCAGCGTTTCCAGAGTGGTCCAAGACAGGCCCCTTGCAGCGCCGCGCGCTGTTGTTGAAGGCCGCCGACATTCTGGCCTCCAAGGTCGCGGAATTTACGACCCTCATGATCGAGGAAACCGGCGCAACCGGGCCTTGGGCCGGTTTCAACGTCATGCTCGCCGCCAATGTTCTGCGTGAAGCGGCTTCCATGACAACCCAGATCACGGGTGAAGTCATTCCGTCCGACAAGCCTGGCACGCTGGCCATGGGCATTCGCCAGGCAGCGGGCGTCTGCCTTGCGATTGCGCCGTGGAATGCACCGGTCATTCTCGCCACACGCGCGATTGCAATGCCCATCGCCTGCGGTAACACCGTCATCCTCAAGGCATCAGAGCAGTGCCCCGGAACCCATAGTCTGATCGGCGCAGCGCTGGTCGAAGCGGGCCTTCCTGCTGGCGTGATCAACGTCATCACCAATGCGCCGGAAGATGCGGGCGATATTGTCGCTGCCCTGATTGCCCATCCGGCAGTGCGCCGCGTCAACTTCACCGGTTCGACAAAGGTCGGCAAGATCATTGCAAAGCTGTGCGGCGAGCATATCAAGCCCGCACTTCTGGAACTGGGCGGCAAGGCACCATTGATCGTGCTTGACGATGCCGACATCGACGGTGCCGTCAATGCTGCGATTTTCGGAGCCTTCATGCATCAGGGACAGATCTGCATGTCGACCGAGCGGATCATCGTGCAGGACGCGATTGCCGATGAGTTCGTGGCAAAGCTCGCTGCACGCGCCTCGCAACTCCCAGCTGGCGATCCTCGCGGCCATGTCGTGCTGGGCTCTCTCATCAGCACCGAAGCTGCTGACAGAATGGAAAGCCTCATTGCGGACGCGACTGCGAAAGGTGCCAAGCTTGTTGCTGGCGGAAAACGCACCGGCACCGTGGTAGAGGCAACGCTTCTCGATCACGTCAAGCCCGACATGAAGGTCTATTCGGACGAGTCCTTCGGCCCTGTAAAGCCAATCATTCGTGTTTCCAACGACGAGGAAGCTTTGCGGGTCGCCAATGACACCGAATACGGCCTCTCGTCTGCCATCTTCAGCCAGAACATCAAGCGGGCGATGGAGCTGTCAGCGCGCATCGAGTCGGGCATTTGCCATATCAATGGCCCGACCCTGCACGACGAAGCGCAAATGCCATTCGGCGGCGTAAAGCAAAGTGGCTATGGCCGTTTCGGCGGCAAGGCAGCGATTGCAGAATTTACCGACCTGCGTTGGATCACGGTTGAGGATCCAGGCCAGCACTACCCATTCTAAGCGTTCTCCCCACCCGCAAGGGTGTTTCCACGAAAGACACTTGGGCGATCGCCTGAGTGTCTTTTGCGTTTCAGCCCGGGCTTCGACACTTTTTCAGCGAGCAGGTGCCGGATGACCGCCTTCCATCGGAAACGCGGATTGCTGCCTCGGAACCATTGGTTCTGCCAGCAGTTGGACAGACTTCATCCTCGCAACATGCGGAGCGCATATGTCTGACCTCAGTCTGAAAGACCTTTCCAAGAAAATGGCGAAGCTCGACTTCGCGATGTTGAACACAAGATCGTCCGTAAACGGGCTGACTGCACGGCCGATGAGCAACAATGGCGATGTTGAATATGATGGCGACAGCTATTTCTTCGCCTATGGATCATCAAACAAAGTTAGCGAAATCAGGTCTGATAACAACGTAAGCCTCACCTATACCGGAGCGGTTGGCATGCTGGGCGGGTCACCGCTTTTCATCACGGTCGAGGGCAATGCCTCTCTCATTGATGACAAGTCGCAGTTCGAAGAGCACTGGACAAAGGATCTTGACCGTTATTTCCCGGAAGGCATCGATACGCCCGACATCGTCATGATTGCCGTCAGGGCTAAAAACATACGCTATTGGGATGGCGCAGACGAGGGTTCCATTTCGCTCTGACCGGGCAGATGCATGGCTTATCAGTCCGGGCCGATGTTCGACACATCGGCTCGGTGTCGTTCTACACAAATGTTCTCCTTGGAGGAACGCCGGGTGGTAAAAGATAACGCAGCATTTGATTTACACCGGTTTACCCAGGCGCAGGACGCTGTCTTTGAAACAGTGCTGCAGGAGCTGAAAGACGGAAAGAAAAGAACGCACTGGATGTGGTTCATCTTCCCCCAGATTGCCGGGCTCGGTTCCTCGTCGATGGCACAAATCTACTCCATCGGTTCTGAAGCCGAAGCGCGCTCCTACCTAAACCACCAGGTTCTGGGTGAGCGGCTAAAGAAATGCGTCAGCATCGTGCTGGGTCACAAAGACAAGACGGCGCACGATATCTTCGGGTCGCCCGATGATTTGAAGTTTCGCTCCTGTCTTACGCTCTTTGAAGCCATCAGCCCTGAGGGCAACCTGTTCGAAGAGGCATTGAAGAGCTTCTATGATGGTCACCCGGATGAAAAGAGCCTGTCCTTGTTGAATAGGTGATATCGGGCGCCATCGTATTCCGGTCCGATCAAGCAAAGCTCCGTGGCCTTTATTGACACGCAGCCACGCGCCACCCATGTGTTCAAGCGATGCCGAAACAAAAGAAAAACGATCACGTCGAGATCATCAAGACCTGGCAGCTTCCTGCATCGGCGACGCTTGGCTCAGCGGTACGAGCGCACGGCCTGCTGCTGGAGCTTAGGGCGCAGGTGCCACTCGCCTATAAAAAATTACTGACCAGCGATGGCACGACGCTGAGCCTCATCATGCCGGAAGCGGAAAAAGCGGCTTTCAATGCCGTGTCCTCAATCGTCTCGAAATGCCTCGAAAAGATCGACGACCTGCCGGTTATCCCTAGAGAGATACAGGATATTCTGACAATCTCGGCAACCGAAAGGCACCGCTGGCTTGCCGATGGCAGATTGCCAAGTGCCGGTACGCGGACAGTAAAATTGCGCGGAAGGGCAAAGAAGATAACCTTCCATGTCTTCGATCCGAAAATGGTGGTGGGCTTGCTCGATAGCGGCGTGATTGAAGACTGGCGCGAGGACGATGCCGCCGCTGCGAAGGAAAACAGGAGACGCGCTGCCTACAAGGCAAAGCTGACGCGCTCGCTCAAAAGCGCCAAGACAAAGGCCAAGTCAAAGGAAGCTTCCGCAGACAAGCCAGACGCAGATCTGCGCGGCTGGGAAGATTTCAGCGCGGAAGGCTTTTTGCGCTGATGCCTTGAGCCTAATCGGCGACAAAACCGAGCATGAATGCCACAATCTTTTCGGAAGACATTTCGCAGGGCTTTAGCACACTTGCTCCAGAGTTCAACCGATAGATATTGAAGCTCACAATATCCGTGCCAGCCAGATCCTCCGCAAACAACCAGATACGTCTGCCATCATCGGAACGCCTGACTGTAACGCCCCAGACCGAACCCTCAAAGGTTCCGCGTCTGTAGCCGCCCGGAAAGCGAGACAGCGCTTGCAGCACCTCCCAAGCAGCCTTGTCTCCGGATGCGTCCGGCATGGCTACGCAGTGGCCTTGGCAATCGCTGCGGCTAGGTCATCCTTGTTGTAGGGCTTGATCAACGAAACTGCACCTGGCTGCGCATGCGAGCGGATTGCGTGACCGGTCGCGAAAATGATCTTGAGATCGGGCTTGATGCCCGCCAGTTGACCCGCAAGATCCTCGCCACTCACATCCGGCAGACCAATGTCCGTAACCAGAATGTCCAGATCGCCATCTGCCGCCTGCCGCAAAGCCTCAGCGCCCGTTTCCGCCTCCATGACTTCATGGCCGAGTTCAATGAGCAATTCGGCCGTATTTGCTCGAATGAGCGGATCATCCTCCACGAGCAGAATGCGTTTGCTGACGGTGACTTCAACGGCAGGAACCGCTTGCGCACGCTTTGGTGCAGAGCGGTCCTTTGCCTCAATACGCTGTGCCCGATTTGCCAGCACGTGCCGGATTTTCTTGGCCAACGCCTCACGCGTATAGGGCTTGGACAAAAGCTCCACGCCGGGATCCAGCCGCCCGTCATGCACAATGGAGTTTTCCGTGTAGCCGGACGTATAGAGCACCGCGATATCAGGCAGACGCTCTTTTGCACGGCGGGCAAGCTCGGGGCTTTTCATCGTTCCCGGCATGACAACATCCGTAAACAGCAGGTCGATGGGCACACCGGCCTCAATCACAACCAGTGCCGCATCGGCATTCGGCGCCTTGACAACCCGATATCCGAGATCGGTCAATGTTTCGACGACGGTGCCGCGAACCTCATCGTCATCTTCGGCAACAAGAATAGTCTCGTTCCCGCCGATAACAGGGCCCGAAAGGTTGACGGTCTCACGGTCTTCAGACGCGTTTGCCCTTGGCAGATACATTCGCACGGTCGTGCCGTGGCCAACTTCCGAGTAGATTTTGACATGTCCACCGGATTGTTTGACGAAGCCGAACACCATGGAAAGGCCAAGGCCAGTTCCCTTCCCTTCCGGCTTGGTCGAGAAGAAGGGTTCGAACACCTGATCGAGCATTTCGGGTGAAATGCCTGAACCGGTGTCGGTTACCGATATCATCACATATTGGCCAGTGCTGACATCCTCGTGCTTTTCCGCATATTGGTCGTCCAGATATGCGTTGCCCACTTCGATCGTCAGCTTCCCCTGCCCGCTCATGGCGTCACGGGCGTTGATTGCCAGATTGAGAATGGCATTCTCGACCTGCGTAGGGTCGGCCAGACAGTTCCATAGACCACCGCCAATGATCGTTTCGATCTCGACGGCTTCCCCGATAGATCGGCGCAACATGTCATCCATGTCCCGCAGGAACCTGCCGACATTGATCACCTTCGGATCGAGCGGTTGCCGCCGTCCGAAAGCGAGCAATTGACTTGCAAGCTTGGCGCCGCGACTGACGCCCGCCATGGCATTGGTAACCCTGCGCTCGGCGCGCTCGTTTCCGGCGACATCCTTCTGCAACAATTGCAAATTGCCTGCGACAACCTGCAGAAGGTTGTTGAAGTCGTGCGCAACGCCGCCCGTCAACTTGCCAATCGTTTCAAGCTTCTGGCTTTGCTTCAGCCGTTCTTCGGATTTGCGCAGCTCTTCGGTCCGCCGCGCAACCTGCTCCTCGAGATTATCGGTCAGCTGGCGCAGATCGTTTTCGGCGCGACGCCTTTCCACCGAGTTGCGAATGCGTCCGGCCATATCCTTCAGGAACGTCAGTTCCTCTGCGCTCCATTCCGTGGTGTTGCGATTGTTCACGAACAACACCGCAACCAGCCCGTTTCTTTCCCGCAGCGGAACGCTCACGCTCGACCTAGCGGAAATCGCGTCGAAATTGTCCTGCTGATCACGGGTTCGCCCATCAAGACGAGCGTCCGTAATGACAACCACTTCCCCGCGCTTCAAACCTTCAATGAGCTGTCCATAATCACGAAGCTTATGCAGAGGAGACAAGGGGGGCATCCCTTCAACGGTCCAATCGTGACTGATATGAACCGTCTCAGTCTTCTCGTCGATTGTCCCGTAGCCAGCGCGGCCGACTTTCATCGTCGTGACCACGGCCTCCAGTCCGGCCTTGATGATTGCATCCGGGTCGTGCAGCCGTGCCGCTACTTCGTCGAATGCCACAATGGCACTGCGGCTCAACTCGGCAGATTTTAGCTCGTGGACGTCGGTACAGGTGCCGTACCAGCGTGTAATCTTACCATCGGCATTCGTGATCGGCTTGGCGCGCCCGATCACCCACCGATATTGCCCTGAGTGATGCCGCAACCTGTATTCGATATGATAAGGCTTGCCCGTGTCAAGCGACTCGCGCCAGACAGCCCAAGCCCGGTCCCTGTCCTCGGGATGAAACAGGTCGTTCCAGCCCGCACCATCGGTCGAGCCCCGCTCGACTCCGGTAAAATCATACCATCGCGTGTTATAAAAATCGTGGAAGCCGTCCGGGCGCGTGGACCAGACCATCTGGTCGATGGAATTTGTGAGCGCACGAAGCCCGTTTTCGCTCTCCCACAGCTTCTGCTCTATCTCGTGACGCTCGTCGATATCGATGACGGAGCCGATATAGCCAAGAAAATTGCCATCTGGCGAAAAACGCGGCTCGGCTGCATCGATTGCCCAGCGATAGACACCGTCCCGACGCCGTAGGCGGTACTCGAGCCTGAAACTCTCCTGCTTCGCCAGGGCCTCAAGAAAAGCCTCCGTCGCCCGCGCCTTATCGTCAGGGTGCGTGGCATCAAGCCAACCATAACCTTCAGCCTGTTCGGGCGTCTGTCCCGTATATTGATACCAGCGGCTGTTCAGGTAGGTGCAGTAGCCGCTCTCGTTCACCACCCACATCATCACCGGAGCGTGGTCCGCCATGTTGCGGAAGCGCGCCTCGCTTTCGGTTAGCCGTTGTTCCGCACGGGTGCGCTCGGTCGTTTCGCTGACGATGCAAAGCACGCCGGCGATTTGTCCCGTGTCATCGGGAACGGCCGAATAAGCGATGTCGAATGTAACGGTTTCCGGCTCGCCATGGCGCTCGATGTAGAAGGGTCGGTCCTTGATATAGACGGGCTCGCCCTTGTTCCTTACCTGATCGAGCAGGGGTTCGAGGTCGTCCCAGAGCTCCGCCCAATATTCGCAGGCACGACTGCCGAAGGCGGCGGGATGTTTCAGGCCGATTGTGGGCGCATAGGCTTCATTATAGATGGCCAGATATTCCGGGCCCCAGAATAGTATGACCTGATGGGGAGAAGCAGCAACCGTACCGAACATGGTCTTGAGCGTTGCAGGCCACGCGTCATATGCCCCTACAGGCTTGGCAGCCAGATTATCCAGAATAGTCTTGATCCACTGCGTCTGGTTGCCAGCCGAAACATTCATTCTCATTCATCCCGATATATTCGCGATCCTGCCTACAATCGATTGGCATAACAGTAAAGCAATGGCTTATAAAACTAGCGTGTTGCCGCTGCCCCGCGCGGAAAAGGCTCCCCCCGCCCCTATTGCATTCAACGCCCCACCATAGACCGCAGCCGGTTGCGGCCAGCACATGTGTTCTTTGCGATCTCGATGAAATCCAGAATAACTTTCGACGTTTCATTGGCCTGCCAGCCAATGATCAGTTCGACCTCGTCAGGTATTTCATCCAGAGGACGGTAGACCAGATGGGGGCTGAGATTGTGGGCGAGCCATGATGGCGCGATTGCAATGCCCACGCCCGCCGCAACCAGTGTGGCGATGGCGAGCGTGTGGGACACTTCCTGGACGATCATCGGATAGATCGCTGCACGACGGAACGCGTCCATGATGGCATGGTGATAGCTCGCACCAATCGTCGGCGCGTAGGTTATGATCGGCTCCCCGGCAAAATCCCGAACACCAATGTCATCCCGCTCAGCCAGGCGGTGGTGCTTGGGCAAAACAGCGACGAAACCTTCCTTCAACAGGTGATCGGTCTTCAGGAAGCCCGCGGGATTGGTCGGGCGAATGAAGGCGACCTGTACCTTGCCACTCTGGAGCATCTCCAGCTGGCTTGCCGTTCCCAACAGCTGCACATCCACCTGGATATTGGGATACTTCCTGTGAAACTCGGCGATCACCTCCGGCAGGATGTGCGACAACGCAACATGAACCCCGCTGACGTAAATCTTTCCACCATCGTCTCCGGAAATGGAACGGGTGTGCGTGACGGCCCGGTCGATGCCGCCTAGAATTTCCATCGCATGTCTCAGGAATATCTCACCAGCCGGAGTCAGCTTCACGCTTCGTGTCGTGCGCAGGAACAGGCGTGTGCCGATACGTTCCTCAAGCTGGCGGATCTGCTGGCTGAGCGGAGCCTGTGCCATGCCCAACTTGTCAGCCGCGCGGCTGAAATGCAGCTCCTCTGCAACGCAGGCGAAATAGTGAAGGTGACGAAACTCTATGCCGTATTTCATACGCTACACATATCAATCCCATGGTTATTTTGTAATAGATAATAATCTATTCCCATGGTTATCTCTTAAAAAAATATAGAAATAACGGGAATAGCTGAACCATCGGTTCCAGAAAACGGAGCACCATGACACGATTCTGGTCGCTAAAAATCTTGCGCACAGTTCTGACGCTGTGGTTTGTCATTACGTTCACATTCGTCGTGCTGAGAACGTCGGGAGATCCGGTTGTGGCCCTTGTGGGGGCCGACGCGACACCCCAGGAAATCGAGCAGTTCCGCGCGCTCTGGCGTCTGGACGATAGTCTGTGGGTGCAGTATCTGCGCTATATCGGCCAGATGGCAACAGGCCAGTTCGGTATTTCCTATCGCGATGGCCGCGAGGTCATCGACATCATCGCCGAGCGCGTGCCATGGACCATCATGCTCGGCCTCGTTGCCTATGCGGGTGCCATCGTCATCGGCGTTCCCGCAGGCATCTTTGCCGCCATCAAGCGCGGTTCGCCCTTCGACAACCTCATCATGGCAACTGCCGTCTTTGGCTTTGCCATTCCGAACTTCTTCCTCGGCATTCTGCTCATCCTGCTGTTTTCCTTGGCCCTTCAGTGGCTTCCGAGTTCGGGCACGGGTACGATATGGCATTTCATCATGCCCGCCCTGACGCTCGCGACCTTTACCGCAGGGACCCTGGCGCGCTTCACCCGGTCTGCCATGCTGGAGGTGCTGGACAAGCTCTATATTCGTGCGGCAGCCGCAAAAGGCGTGAGTTACTGGAAGCGAATTGTTTTCCATGCACTGCCCAATGCCGGAATTCCGATCGTTACCATCATAGGTCTCAATCTGGGTGAGCTCATCGGCGGTGCGATTGTCGTCGAAACGGTATTTGCCTGGCCAGGCGTCGGGCGGCTGCTGGTCACCGCCGTCTCGTCGCGGGATCTTGCGGTGGTGCAGGCTCTGGTGCTCGTCATGGCCATGACAATGGTTATCGCCAATTTGATCGTGGACCTGCTTTACGGTCTGCTAGATCCGCGCATTCGCGTCTCGAATTAGGATTGCAACGATGAAGCGCCGCTCTCCCATTCTCATCTTTGCCATCATTGTGCTCGCTCTGGCAGTCTTCGTCGCCATCGTCGGCAACATTTTTACGCCGCATGGTGTGACGCAGCAGAACCTTCTGGCGCGCCTGAAGCCCCCGGCGTTTCTCACCGGCGGCAACCCGAATTTTCCGCTGGGCACCGACCGCATTGGTCGTGACATGGTTGCCCGACTTATCGCGGCCCTGCAGATGTCGTTGACGGTGGCTCTGGCGGGCACAATCATAGGCGCTGTTTTCGGTTCGCTGATCGGCTTTATCGCGGCGCATTTCCGTGGCTTTGTCGATGAAGCACTGATGATGCTGGTGGATTTCCAGGCTTCGCTGCCCTTCATTCTCATCACGCTTACGCTGCTGGCCTTCTTCGGCAACAGCCTCGTTCTCTTCATTCTGCTGATGGGTCTGTTCGGCTGGGAAAAATATGCCCGCCTGTCCCGCGGCGTGGTCCTTTCAGCGATCAACCAACCTTACGCCAAGGCCATTGTTGCTTTGGGTGCGGGCAACGGACGCCTTTACCTGAAACACGTACTTCCCAACGTCGCAAGCGCACTCATCGTTCAGGTCACCTTGACCTTTCCGCAGATCATACTGCTGGAAACATCGCTGAGCTTTCTGGGCCTTGGCATTCAGGCACCGCAGACCAGCCTTGGCCAGATCCTGGGTGACGGACGCGATTATCTTTCGACAGCATGGTGGATATCGGTCGTGCCCGGCACGGTCATTTTCCTCGTGACACTTTCCATGAGCATCGTCGGCGACTGGCTGCGTGACCGGCTGGATCCGATGCTGCAGGGCCGTAACGCATAAACAGAACAAGACCAGGAGAGGTAAGAACAATGTTTACCAGACGTGAAGTTGGAAGTCTTATTCTTGCAGCAGGCGCAGCCAGTCTGGCCGCACGCGTGCCCGTTGCTTACGCCCAGCAGCGGCCAACCTTGAACATCGCCGTCGACAATCTCTGGGCAACGATGGCGCCGATCAACGGCATCTCCACCACCTCACGCCGGATTTTTCCGAACTTCTACGATACGCTTGTCGAACGCGATTACATCAATGACGAGAACGGCCTGATTTTTGCGCCCAAGCTGGCGACGAAATGGGAGCAAAACGGAAACGTCTGGACTTTCACCCTGCGTGAAGGCGTGAAATTCCACGATGGCAGTGAAATGACCGCAGAGGATGCAGTCTTCTCGCTCTCTGCCGAACGTCTGTGGGGCGAAAAACCCTTTGAGCCACGTGGCAAGACATTTGCGGCTGGCTTCAAGCGCGTCGAAGCCACAGGCAAATACACATTCGAGCTGGAGACGGTCAATCCGGACCCCAACATTCCCAGCAAGCTGACCGGCTATATCGGCTTTGTCGTGCCGAAGAAATATTATCTCGACGTTGGTGTAGATGCCTTCGGACAGAAGCCCATCGGTACGGGTCCTTACAAGGTCACGACGTTCCGCTCCGGTGAGGTTATGGTTCTTGACGCCTTTGACGACTATTGGGCTGGCCCGCCACCGGCACAGAAGATCAACTGGAAGATCGTTCCAGAATTCGCAGCGCGCATGGCAGGGCTTGTTTCCAAGGAGTTCGATTTCATCGTCAATATTCCGACCGATCAGGAGGCCACACTTGAGGGCTATGACGGCGTGACGCTGAAGCGTGTTCTCGCGGACAATTATCCGGCGGTTGCCTTCAATACCCGTGCAGACCCTGTCGACAACCCTCTTGTCGATCCGAACCTTCGCTATGCCATGGTCCAGGCCATCGATATGAACGCCATCGTCCAGGCGCTGTTCAACGGCACGACCGAACACCCCGCTGTCCCTTTCAACTTCAAGGAATACGGCAAGTTCTACGATCCAAACCTGCCGGTGAAGCTACCCTATGATGTGGAAGCCGCAAAGGCTCTCGTGGCGAAGACGAAATACAAGGGCGAAACCCTCATCTGGCACATCACCCGCCAGTTCTATCCCAACTACGAAGCTGCCGCAGAGATCATGATCGAGCAGTGGCGCGAAATCGGCGTGAATGTTCAGGCACAGGTTCTGGACAATTTCGAACTTGTCTATCGCCGCCCATACCACATGATGAACATGTCCATGAGCTCGGACTTCATTCCCGGCGACCCCTATCAGCCTCTCTGGCTCGATTGGGGCCCAACCGCCTCCCGCTCGACTGCGACGTGGAAGACGTGGGATCCGACGCCCGAATTCCTTGAACTCGGCAAGAAATTCGAAGCCGCCACAGACTTCGAAGAACGCAAGAAGGCTTACCTCGCATTGTCGGATGAATGGCAACGCGTCACGCCCGGCTATTACATGTGGAAGAGCGTCTATAACTGCGCCCATCGGGAAGGCATCGAATTCCGGCTGAAGCCGAACGGTGAAATGCGCATCTACGGCGACTACTTCAAGCTCGTCTGATGAGCGGTTCGGTGCTTGGGAGACGCAAATGGCGTCTCCCGGAATTCACAAGGCGGGATACCAATGACTGACATGCGGCTGTCCATCTCTCATCTCAGCGTTCCCTTGCCGCAGGGCGCCGATCGCGGCTTTGCTGTCGAGGATCTGTCGCTCTCTATCGGCAAGGGAGAGATCCTGTGCATCGTTGGCGAATCCGGCTCCGGCAAATCCTTGACGGCGCTGGCGACGATGGGTCTTTTGCCGCGCAACCTCGGCGCGCCACGCGGCGAGGTGATGTTCGAAAACAAGAACCTGCTGACAATCGACGATGCGACGAGACGCGGCATCACAGGCCGCAGCATCGCCATGATCTTTCAGGAGCCGACGGCTGCGCTCAATCCCATTTTCCGGATTGGCGAACAGGTCTCCGAAGCCTTCAAAGTCCACACGTCCCTGTCGCAGGCGCAGATCAAGGAACGTGTCATCAAGCTGTTTCAGGAAGTCCACCTCCCAAATCCCGAAGAGATCTTCCATTCCTACCCCCACCAACTGTCGGGTGGACAATGCCAGCGCGTCATGATCGCCACAGCTCTTGCGCTTGATCCGGCGGTCCTGATTGCTGACGAACCAACCACCGCACTGGATGTCACGACGCAGGCGCAGATCCTCAAGCTCATGCTTGAACTGCGCGAACGGCACGGCACCGGCATCATCTTCATCACCCATGATTTCGGCGTTGTCGCAGAAATTGCCGACCGCGTCGCGGTCATGCAGAAAGGCAGGCTGGTCGAAATCGGCACAAAGGACGAGGTGCTCAACCACCCCCGTGAAGATTATACGAAACGCTTGCTGGCAGCGGTACCGACACTGACGCCCAGAAAGGAGCGGGATGGCCTTGGGGCACCGGTTCTGATTGCGAAAAACATCATCAAGACGTTTTCGCTCAAAGGCGTATTCGGAACTGGCCGAACGGTGAAAGCCGTCGATAATGTCGACCTCACCATCCGCAGAGGTGAAACGCTGGGTCTTGTCGGCGAGTCCGGCTCGGGGAAATCGACGCTGGCGCAATGCGTCATCCGCCTCGTGCAGCCGGAAAGCGGCGATATCTTCATCGCCGATGGGAATTTTGCCGGCCTTCGTGGCAAAGCGTTGAGGGAGGCCCGCCGCAAGGTTCAGATCGTCTTTCAGGACCCCTATACGGCTCTCGACCCGCGTCAGCGTATAGGCGACGCAATCGCGGAAGGACCTATTGTCCACGGCCTTAACTCGAAAGAAGCCATGGCCCGCGCGCTCGATCTGCTTGAGGCTTGCGGACTGGACCGTGCCTCCGCCACGCGGTTTCCGCACGAATTTTCTGGCGGCCAAAGGCAGCGCATCTGCATTGCGCGGGCGCTTGCGGTCGAACCCGAACTGCTGATTGCCGATGAATCCGTTTCCGCACTGGATGTCTCGGTGCAGGCACAGGTCCTCGAGCTTTTGGCAAGGATGCAGGAGCGGCTGGGCTTCGGCATCCTGTTCATTACCCACGACCTGCGCGTCGCAAGCCAGATATGCGACAATATCGCGGTCATGCGTCGCGGGCGCATCGTTGAGCGCGGCGATCCGGCGACCCTCTTCGGTGCTCCCAAACACGATTACACGAAGGAATTGCTGGCCGCCGTCCCGGGCAAGGGATGGCAGCATAAGCCCGTCCAGGACGCACCGACATTCTCAAAGGAAATCCCATGAAGAAATATCATATTGGCGCTCAGCCTGCGCAAATCGATCCTGAACTGCGGGCAAGATTTGAACGCGTCGAAGTCGCCACAATAGGGCATTTCCGTCATCGCGGCTTCGTCCGCCATTCCATCTCACCCGTTGTCGACATCAAGCAGACCCTGGTCGGGACCGCCGTGACGCTGGCCATTCCGGCCACGGACTCGACCCTTCTGCATCATGCCGTTTCCTTCATCCGTCCCGGCGACTTACTATTCGTAGACCGGCTAGGCGATGATCGGCATGCCTGTATCGGTGGTGGCGTTGCCTTCGCGATCAAAACAGCAGGCGCAGTCGGCGTCGTCATCGATGGCCCGTGCACGGATGTGGAAGAAATAGTCGAGCTTGGGATGCCCCTGTGGGCGCGCGGCGTTTCCGGCATAACGACCCGCCTGAATGATCTGGGCGGTTCGCTCAACCTGCCCATTTCCTGCGGAAACGTGCCCGTCATGCCGGGCGATATCGTTGTCGCAGATGCAAGCGGCATTCTCGTCATTCCCGCAGATGAAGCTCTCGACGTTCTGATTGAGGCTGAAGCCCGTCAGGCACGGGCGGGCCGCCACAAGGGCAAAATCGAAGCAGGTGAAAAGCTTGGTGATCTCTCAGGCGCAAGCAGAATGGTGGCCGAAGCCATGGAGGCGAGCTGATGGAGAACCCGCAGTTTGACCACCTTCGCGTTGAACGCAGCGTCACCCGCAAGGTGGCAGGCGTCAGTTCACGCGGTGTCGTTACGTCGCAGCATTATGTGGCCGCAGAAGCAGGTGCCGCCGTGCTGCGGGCCGGTGGCAATGCTGTCGATGCGGCAGTAACAGCGGCCTTCACCCTGCAAACCGTCGAACCGTGGATGACAAGCCTTGCAGCCTGCGGCTACATGCTGATTGCGCAGCCCGATGGCACGGTCGAAACGATCGAGTTTACGGGTCGTGTCCCGTCTTCCTTCGATATTGACTTTTACAGGCCAGATCCAGGCATCAAGACGTTCATCGGCCATCCGGCATCCGTTGAAAACAGAAATGTCGATGGCTTTACCGCGGCAGTCGTTCCCGGCTGTGTTCGCGGCTTTGCCCAGGCATTGAAACGGCACGGAACAATCGGCTTCGCAGACGCATTGGCCCCGGCCATAGCGCGGGCGAAACAAGGCTTGGTGGTGGACTGGCACACCACGCTTGCCATCGCCATCGCCGCCTCCGGTCTTGCTCACGATGAGGGTGCACGCACCGTGTTTCTGCCCGGCGGCCATCCACCAGAGCCCGGCAGCGTGCTGCCGACACCAGCACTTTTCGACACGCTTCAGACGCTGGCGACTGAGGGACCTGACGCGCTGTATGGCGGCTCCATCGGTCAGCGCCTCATTGCCGATTTGCAGGCTGGCGGCAGTTTCATGACGCTGGACGATCTTGCCGATTACGAAGCCTTGATCTACCCGGCGCGCAGCATGGCCTTGCAGGACAAGATCGTCCATGTGCCAGGAGAGACCAGCGCCGGACAGCGTTTGTTCGATGCGCTTTCGTTTTTTGATGAAAAGCGAGGTCCAGGGGCCGTCGATGGCGATTTCTTCGCCACCATGTCGCAGGCACTGTGGGAGTCTTTCGGCGCGCATCGCCGCAGGCTCAACCCCGCAGAAACCACCAACAAGACCAGCACCACTCAGGTCAACGCCGTGGATGGCGAGGGCCGAATGGTGGCGATCACCTTCACCCTGCTCAACCGCTTCGGTGCACGCGCCTTGTCACCTTCGACAGGCATTCTCTTGAACAACGGCATGTCGTGGTTCGATCCTACACCCGAGCGGGCGAACTCGCTTGTGCCGAAAGCCTATGCTCCAAGCAATATGTGCCCCGTCATCCTGACGGATAAGAACGGCACTTTTGCCGCTTACGGCGCAGCCGGAGGCAACCAGATTGTCCCGGCGCTGACGCAACTGACGGGCATGATCGTCCACGCCGGAATGGATGTGGAAGACGCGATGAACACGCCACGCATGACGACAGGGCCCCACAACGACATCATCGTCAATGTGGACATGCCTGCAGACCATGTGGAGGCGCTGGCGCGCATCGGCAAAATCAGACCCGCAGCACAAACGGTTTTCCCCAGGCCCTTCGCCGCGCCGGGCATGATCGGCCGCCGCAACGGCGAATTCGTTGGAATGCCCGACACCACCTACCCCGCCGCCTTCGCAGCCACGGCATAGCAGGAACCTCCAATGACTGACCATTTCGCAAAGCCCCTCGACATCGAGGGCGTGCTATCGATCATTCCGGCGAGTGCGCCAGGCATCCCGATGGTCTTCGACTCTCCACATAGCGGGCTGACAATCCCTGATGATTTTGAGCGCGTGGTATCGGATGACATGGTCCTTCAGGCTTCCGACACATATGTCGATGACCTCTTCAGTTTCGCTCCGTCAATCGGCGCCCCGCTGTTGAGCGCGCAATTTCCCCGCAGTTTTCTGGATCTCAACCGATCCCTTGAAGATGTCGATCTGGATCTCGTTGAAGGGCTGTGGCCACACCCGGTTCGCGACAGTGCGTCTGCCAGACGCGGCATGGGTCTGGTCTGGCGTTACGCGTGGGGAGACCAACCCATGTACGGGCGCAAACTGACCGTAAAGGAACTTGAGCACCGCATCGACACCTATTGGCGTCCCTACCACCGTGAGCTCGTACGACTGCTGGACAGCACCCATGAGCGGTTCGGGAAGGTCTACCACGTCAATTGCCATTCCATGCCCGCTATCGGCCACGCGCTATCCCCGGATCCCGCAGGAACCGTTCGCAAGGACATGGTGATTGGTGATTACGATGGGGCAAGCGCCGAGCCGGAATTGGTGCGAATGGTCTGTGAAACGCTCAAGAGCTTCGGCTATTCGGTTTCTCTCAACGTGCCATTTCGCGGCGCCGAACTCGTCTCCGCCTATAGCGCCCCGGAAAACAACCGCCACAGCATCCAGATCGAGATTAACAGAAAACTCTATATGGATGAAACCACCCGCCGGAAAAGCTCAGGCTACTCCGAACTGAAGGAAAATCTCGCAAGGCTTGGCGAGGCTTGCAGGGATTTTGTACAGAGCTCCAAGATTTAAGGGTTTTGCCCTCTCCCGTCTGGATGTCTTTGCCCCTTCCCTCGCGCATACTCTTTCCAGAGTTGCGGGAATCAATGCGACGCTAGAGGTTACGCCACGTTCCTAGCGGCGACCGCGCGCCGATAGTGTATCGTCATTATGGCCACTTCTCGATGGCCGCGCCCAATCATATGGACGCGACGTTTGCCATTGTGTCGCCCATGCGGTCGGCGAGGAAGTGTTTGGCGCGATTGACGCGGCTTTTAACGGTGCCAACGGAGATACGGCATTTGCTTGCCGCTGCGTCGTAGGCCTGGCCGTCTTCTACGACAAGATGGAATACTTCTCTATAGATGACCGGCATTGCCGCCACCGCCCTGTCGTATTCTTTTTTTCTCATAGCCCATTCCTGCGGAGATTCCGCTGCCGGCATCAGAAATTCGAGATTTTCCGTTCCCACTGTAATGCGCTTGGCCTTTTGATAGGCTGTGTGGTGTGCATTACGCATGATCGTAAACAGCCAGGATTTAAGGTTTGTACCTGGCGTGAAGGAGGGAAGAGCTTTCAGGGCCTTGAGAAGCGTATCCTGAACAAGGTCATCGGCATCTGTCGTGCTTCGGTGAAACCGGGACGCGAATCTGCGGAGCGCGGGGATGAGAGCGACCAGTTCCTGCTGAATGCTGAATTCTGCTGCCATGCTTAATCTCCTCCTTAGGTAGAGGTAGATGAAGTCTTAGGCGCCCGCATCGTTCCGACCGGAAGGCAGTGGGTACGTTAACGTACGCTCTATAAGTTACACTTGAATAATGGGAAAAGCTGAGGAAAAGACTGCTGGAGCCTTGGGATTTCAGGGCACCAAAATAGCAACTTTGGCAAATTCATACGTGTAGCAGGTGAAAGTGAGAGTGAGTTTCATTCATCAAATCGCACCGTTTCTCTGAAGGGAATTGTTCGAATGATTTCGCCAGCCTCATTGGTTAGTTCGAACACCTCGCCATCAATCACTTCACCCCGGATCATTCTCTCTGCCAGTATTTCACGGGCTGCGCACAGAGCTTCGTTGCATGCGTCTTCCAGCGTTTCAAACTCGGCACCTTCCGGGTCTCTCTGCAATTCTGAGTGCCTTCGGACGTGAAAATAATATCTCATTGCGATTCTCCCCTGTTGGACCCGAACCTTTGGCGTCCAGTAAAGTTTCATCGGAGTGAAATTCGTGACATATAAGGGAAGCGTTTTATTTGGTCCAAAACGCTTTCGCCCGCATCGCCTTTGGACCGAAGAAAAGGGCACCGCGTGACTTGGACAAATAACGGTCTGTTGAGAACACTTCCCGAGAAGGACGCCGCGCTGGTAAGGTCGCGCGCCGAGCTCGTGACACTCGATCAGGACCAAACCCTGTTTGAGAGCAAAAAGCCGATTACCAACGTCTATTTTTTCGAGAGCGGCTTGTCGTCTGAGGTCGTTTTCGCAACGAAATCAATCGAAGTTGGCTGCATCGGCCACGAGGGCTGTTCCGGCGTACCGGTGCTGCTCGGGGTCGATTCAAGCCCTCACAAGGCGTTCATGCAGGCTGGCGGAACCGCCTTGCGCATTGCATCAGCAGACCTCACGGAGTTGATAGACACCAATCGTGCGATCAGGGAGTTGCTGCTGCGTTATGCCCATGTGTTCATGATACAGATCGCTGCCACTGCCTTGGCAGATGGTCGCTACGATATCGAACAACGCCTCGCGCGATGGCTTCTCATGTGCCAGGACCGTCTGGGTGACGAGCTTCCGCTGACGCACGACTTTTTGTCAGTCATGCTCGGCGTCAGGCGGCCCAGCGTCACAGACGCGCTGCACAAGCTGGAAGGCAACAGGGCAATTCGCGCTGAACGTGCACTTATCACCGTCCGAGACCGTGCCGCGCTCGAAGAAAAGGCCGGCGACTCCTACGGCATTCCAGAGGCCGAATACCGTCGACTGATCTCTCATCGGGAAAACGCTCAGTAAGGCTAGCCCTTCAGTAACCGGTCATTTCGAGATACCCGACACCGGATGTGCTGCCATCAATGGTGATCGGTCCTTCCCAATATGGCGTGGAGGTCGTCATCCACGCCTGTTCGTTTAGCGCACGTAGCTTGATGTCCAGACCTTTGCCATCAATTTTGATGCGCCACTCAACCGGGACGTCGCGGTCATTGACCCTCGCGGTGCGAATGGGCTCCAGCACCACATCGGCGGATGAAAGTGGGGTCGTTTTACCATCCGCGGAAATCCAGTTCGCAGAAATATAGCCATCCGCGGAATCCCGCAGTCGAAAAGCCATCACCTTCTCGCCAGATGCCAGGTGGAGCGAGAACCAGTCCCAACCTGTCTGATCGGATGCGAGCGGCTGGGAAGACCATTCCCGGTCCAGCCACGCCTTTCCGCTGACCTTCACCAGAGAACCGTCCAGCATCACCGATCCGCTCACCTCATAAAAAGGTTGGGAATAGTAGTAGCTCGCCTGCCCGGCCAAAGATTTGACGGAGTAGCCCTTATCTCCCTGCAAGACCAGCGGACCGCGAGCGTCGAGATTGAGCGTGTATTCAAAGTCTTTGCCTGCCGCTCGCAGTTTCACGTGGTCAAGCTCGTCGGTTCCGGCGGAGGAGGTTTTCATGGTCCAGTCATCGATCCACGCTTCAAAAGGCGCAGGGTTGACGCCTGCTTGTTCAACGCCGCCACGGGCCAATCGCTCTGCGACATGATGTTTTTCAGCGGTCGTTACGGCAGCATGGCCGATCCATATCTGCTTGCTCGCCCAGCTCTTCTGGTCTTCCGGTGCAAGAGCCGAGCGAAACAGCGTCCATTGCGCGCCGAGCTTTCGTCCATCCGCCGTTTCCAGATTGGCCGTGATGTACCACCATTCTATCCGGAAATCCGGGTGCGGGCCGTGATCGCTTGGAAAGGCAAGCTGTTTTCCGGCCTCAGGTACTGTGAAGCCTTCAGCCGTAGACCCAAGCCCGGCAAAACCCTGGGCTTGAGACCTGATGGGCGTGAATGACAGCGCCAGAACCGCAATGGCGAGGCTCGCTATGGCGAGTTGCTTAACGTTCATTGGCAAACACCCTTACGAGATCGGCAGGCTTACTGTTCGCTAGCCGAAGCACCGGAAGCAACACGGATAAGATCGCGGCGATAAAGGCGATAGCACCAAGCTTTGCCCACTCTAATGGGAAGACCATGACTGGCAAGCGCCAGCCGAAGGCTTCCACATTCACAATAACCAGCAACACCCAGGCCAGTGCCAGGCCGACGGGGATGGCCGCGAGAAATGTCACGAACCACAGCGCCACAGTCTTGAATACCTCCATCATCGCCAGATCGCGGCGGCGAACACCCATGGCCCAAACCGGCGCAAGCTGTGCGATCCGTATGCCGGACAGGGTCAGCAGACTGGCAAACATGGCAAAGGCAGCAACGGCCAGAGTGAGAACGTTGAGCGCACCGGTAACAACGAAAGTCTGCTCGAAAATTGCTCTGGATTGCTGTTTGAGCGCCGACTGGTCGATAATGTTGGCTCTTGGCAGGCCAAACTCGCTTGTCAGTTGACCGGCCAGTGCCGGGGCCTGCGCGGGGTCTATGCGGACGCCATAGCGCAATATGGGTACATCCGGAAAATGCGTCTTCATCGGCTCTGCGCCGATCATCAACTGGCCCTCGGGATTTCCATAATCCGAATAGATGCCCACGATCTTGACCGTCCATCCACCCGGCAAGGCGAGATCCTGTCCGATCTTCACGCCGTTTCGACGCCAGAACTGTTCGTTGACAAGCGCCCCACGTCCTTGTGAAACGGCATCCCACGCATCCGGCGTCGATTGAAGAAGCGGCCAATGTTCACGATATGTGGGATGATCTGCAACGCCTGAAAGTTGAACATCCGAACCGAGAACCTTTGCTGACATGCTCATGATCGGCAACATCGCGTCTGCGCGCGGTTTCAACCATTCAGCCAGCCGCGCCGCCTCGGTCTCGTCGCGCGCAGTCACATAGAGTTCGGAGACCAGACGCTGATCCAGCCATCCAAGGAATGTGTAGCGAAAACTGGAGACCATGGTACCGACGCCAATATTGGCCGATAGGGCAAGCAGCAGCGCCATCAATGCCAGTGATAGGCCGGGAAGCTGCATGCGCGTATCTGCCCAGAACCAGAATGTCAGGGCTCGGCCGGATAGACACTGCGCAAGTGTAAGCCCTGCCGAAAGGAATACCGGCAGGATAAGGGCTGAACCCAGAAGCAGCGCAGCAAGCACCGCGAAGCCTGCCACCAGACCGGACCCCGCTATGGCAAGACCGAGCGCCAGCACCAGAAGAATTGCGCCGATGCCTGCCTGTACCCTCAGGCCTTTGCCTGACGCCCGCATCCATGCGCGCGGTTGGGATGAGGCGAGGATGGGCATTTTGCGAACACGCCACAGGCTTTGAAGCGCCGAAAGCAAGGTTCCGGCAACGGCCATGCCAAGACCCGCCAGCCACCATTCCGGGCGCAAGGCAAGGCCGCCGGAAATGCTCGCGCCATAGAGTCCGCGCAGCGTTGCTGCAACACCTGGCAAAAGCAGGGAGGCCATGAAATAGCCGATCACGATGCCCAGCAACCCCGACAGCACGCCAAGTGCGAGGATCTCGATGAGAAGCATCGATGTCAAAGCACGAAGGGATAGGCCGAGACTTCTCACCGTGCGGAACGTCGCCCTGCGCTGCTCATAGGACAATCCCGTGGCGGAATAGACGATAAAGAGACCAACGACGAAGGCGAGAAAACCGAATGCAGTCAGGTTAAGATGAAAACTGTCGGTAAGGCGGGCCAGATCCGGCTGCTCACCCGCCGCCTTTATTCTGAGGTCCGGCGCAATCCTCTCAAGCGCTGTAAGATCGACACGCTGATCGGGTGCCACAACAAGTCTCGTCAGCGCCCCGCCCCGCTTCAAAAGCCGGTCGGCCACGGCGATATCGGTAAATGCGGCATCATCAGGAATGACATCGGATACGCGCGGGCGAAGGTTCTTCTCTCCCTCAAGTCGTTTTGCCGTAGCGGGTGAAACGACCAGAACATCCATGCCGCCGATGAAGTCTGCAAGATCCGACGAACCGGAGATTGACACCACCCGGCCCTCGGGCGGCATTGTCAGGGGATCAATCCCAATCAGCCGCAGCCGCTGTCCTCCCAACCGGTAGTCGCCTTCAATGACGGGGGAGACGTTCCAGCCTGCGCGTCGCAGCGCGGCATAGGTTTTCAAGGCAATGGTGTCGGCGTCCTTGGCCACCAGTTGCTCAAGTCCGCTCTGCTCCAATATGGCTGCAGACCGCGCGTAGCTTGCCCTTGCTTCCGCATTGATGGCCTGAACACCGGACCACAAGGCCGTCGCCAGAGCTATCCCGAGCACAAGTGTTGCAAGCTGTATTGGCCGATGGCGCCAGTGCGAGAGCAAAACGAAAAAAGCGGCCACGTTCATGTGGCAATTCTTCCCTGCCGCAACAGGACTTTTCGATCCAGCTTCGCCGCCAATCGTTCGGAATGGGTCACAAGAAGCAGCGAGCAACCGGCGCTCCTGCTCAGCGTCAGCATAAGGTCCAGCACCGCGTCACCCGTCGCTTCATCCAGATTTCCGGTTGGTTCGTCCGCCAGGATCATGCCGGGCCGCGCGGCAAGCGTGCGCGCAATAGCAACGCGCTGCTGCTGACCGCCAGACAGCTGCTCGGGATATCGCCTTGAAAGAGCGGAAAGGCCCAGCTTCTCCATCAGTTCGGCCTGCCATTTGGCATCATGCCTGTCGGCCAGTTTTGCGTGGAAAGAGATGTTCGCGGCCACATCGAGGGAAGGCACCAGATTGAACTGCTGAAACACGAGCCCAACTTCCTTGCGCCGATACTGCGCCAAATCACCCTCATCCAGGCGCGATATGTCACGGCCATTGGCCATGACCTTGCCGCTGTCTGCCGCATCCAGCCCAGCGGCAAGGTGCAAAAGAGTACTCTTGCCGCTGCCGGATTCCCCCGTCAGAGCCACGCTCTCTCCGGCGATGACCATGAGGTCGATCCCCCTTAGCACTTCGACCGGGCCTTCCGGCGTCGCGTAGGATTTGGTGACATTTTCGATGGATAGTTGCATGGAATCGGCGTCGCATTTCGGCTTTGCAAAGCTTATTCCCGGAACACATAAATATCCATTGCTCCGGCCCGCCAAGATTGCGTTTAAAAAATTTGGGGGCGTCATCCGCCCCCTTTGTCCCTACTTCACTTCCGTGTCGTCAACGACATCGGTCTCCGGCCTGTCGCCGCCGTGAACGTGTTGGGATTGCCACTGGCCGTCAGCCAGCTGGAAGGAAATATCCACTTCCTCGCCCCCAATCTGTTGCCTGCGCGCCGCATCCTTGGCCGCTTCAAGAGCTGAATCGTGATCGGGAAATGTCTCTGACCATACATCTCCAAGCCGGTAGGCATATCCGCCGTCGTGCTCGCCTACATGATAAGTAACTGCCATCGTCAACTCCTTTTGAACAGGCTTAAAACGCCGCCGACTGGCAGATGTTCCGGCCATATGTCAGTCTCAAGCTGGCCGCCAATGAACCGAGTGGACGAAACGGCGTTAAGACCTGCAGGAGGAGAACGAATATGAAGCAGATCCTTATCGTCATCTCCCTGTTGATAGCCTCAACCACGAATGGGTTCGCAATGGATAGTCTGGCAGAATTGAAGTGGAACAAGCGGATACTGGTGCTTTTCGCCGAGGACGGAAGTTCCCGGTTGAAGCAACAGGTCGACCTTCTGAAAAGCCGTGCCCCTGAAATGGAAGAGCGGGACATGCTGGTGCTGCAAGTCAGCGAAACGGACGTCAAATCGGTCTACGGGGAGGCACCCCGGCTTGATGCCGCAGCGCTCCGCGCCGAAGCCGGCATAGCCGGATCGGACTTCACGGCCGTTCTCATCGGGAAGGACGGAGGCGAAAAGCTGAGGAGCAAAGACGTTTTGAAAGAGAAAGATCTATTCGATCTCATCGACAGTATGCCTATGCGCCGGGCGGGCCAGAAATAATTGCGAGCCAGAATTCTACCGTCCGTGAAGAGGTTTCTCAGAAGTTGAAGACATCCGAACCGCTCATTGTCACGGCACAGATACTGGAGCAGGATCTCCAACCATTCGATACGCTCCGGAAACAGCATGTCCCGGCAGACAAAAATTTCCTTCGCGCGCACGTCACGCTGTTCCACAGGCTTCCCGGCGAGTACCTAGGCGAGGTGCAGCACCGCCTTACTCAGGTCGCTTCAGAACATTCAGCGATCAGGGCCGAGATCGACGGTCTGCGCCACCTCGGGGCCGGGGTCGCCTTCACCATATCCAGTCCGCAACTGCAGCAGGTTCATGCCAGCCTGAAGCTTTTGTTCCGACAATGGCTTGGCGGGCAAGATATGCAGAAGTGGCAGCCCCATATCACGGTGCAGAACAAGGTCGCAAAACCGGCTGCGGACGCGCTTTACAAGGACCTTGATCAATCCTTCCAGAAAAGCTCCATATGTGTAACGGGTCTGGACCTCTGGCGTTACCTTGGCGGACCATGGCAGCATTGCCTGTCCGTTCCCTTCACGGCATCGCCCTAACGAGAAGTCTTTAACGGCAACAAAGCCCGATTATCCGACTGACGCATTGGATTCTGCGTGGCTGCGGCGTCCCGCGGCGCACCTTGTCCATCATCCTGCGCGGGGGCTTCATCGACGACACCGTCGTTTAGAAACAGACGCTGCGTCGACAATCACAAAATCGATTTTTATTGGACCCCAAAAGACGAAAAGCCTGCCGCGGGAGGAGGTGCGGCAGGCTTTCGAAATATTGAACAGCGACTGGGAGGAGGAGTGTCACTGTTCCAACAGACGTCCCTTGGGAGGAGGATAGGTTCGTCTGATTGCGAAGGGATGCGGGAGGAGTGCATCGCTTTCGATGTCCCCAACATACCATTTTTCGCTGCTCGTTAAATAGCCAAATCCACAGCCCTGCCATGCAAAAACGATGGCAGTCGCCCGTCACCCATGCCTCGTCCCTGGGGGGATGATTGGACCGTCAATCGACTTCGGGGTCGTATTCTCTGGGTGTGTCGTCCTTGCTGAACAGAACACATGGCCCCCGTGATCCCCGAGGATCATAGGAATATCCTTTTAGCGCCAAGGCCTGCGTAATGTCGCGAATGCCTGCGAGATGGTAGAGATGATCGTGCAGTTCCACGAATATCCTCTCTACACCGACAAGCTCAGCGTTTTGCAGGAGATCGTGCTCTGCCCCTTCGATGTCCATGACCAAGGCATTGATACGATGACGATTGATGAATTCGTCGATATTCTCCGAGGGAATTTCGATACGCTTTTCGTAAGGCCCCTGGTTTTCATCCATGGAAGACATCCACAGATCCTTGCGAACATAAAACGGATGCAGATGTGGTGCGTGCGCTGTCAGTAGCCCTTGGGAAAAGACGACATTGTCAGCACAATTTGCCTTGATGACCCGCGTCGCAAGAGCGGCTGTGCCGGGGTTGGCTTCGAACGCCCAGACGGACACATCCTTGATGCCGGCAATGATGGAAGTGATGATACCGATGCCGGAGCCCAGTTCCAGAACACGGTCGCCCGGCTTGATCGCCTTGAGAATGCTGCGGGCTTCCTTGGCTTCGTAACTGCCATCCTCAAGCGCCTTCCAGATCACCGGAGAGACTTCCTCGCGCGCCAAATCGAGCCGGACACCGTGCACGTCAAGCCGTTCCATTCACATTTCCCTTAAAAACTGTCTCGAAGTGATCATGATAGTCTTTCGACCGCGCGCTTGAAGACGTCAAGCTTCTCGGCCGGAGCGGGTCGCCCGATCAGATAGCCCTGCATCTGATCGCATCCGAGCCGGGTCAGACAATCGAACTGCTCCTGGGTCTCGATACCCTCGGCAATCGTCGTCATTCTCAGGCTTCTGGCCATGCCGACGACGAATTCGACGATAGCCATAGCATCCGTATCGGTCGCCACATCACGAAGGAAAGACTGGTCGATCTTGATCTTGTCAAACGGCACGCCGCGGAGATTTCCAAGCGACGAATAGCCGGTGCCGAAGTCGTCCATGGCGATCTTGATGCCGACATCCTTCAGTTTTGCCAATGTCTCCAGCGTCTGCTCGCTTCTGTTGAGCAAGACCGACTCGGTAATTTCAAGCTCCAGCCTGTGCGCATCCAGACCGCTTTTCTCCAAGGCATTGACGACATTCTGGATAAGCGTCGTGCTGTGGAACTGGACGGGCGACAGATTGATCGCAACCTTGAGGTCTCCCTTCCACGACTTTGCCTCCTGACAGGCCGTATCCATCGCCCACTTCCCAAGGGAATGGATGAGACCGGTTCGCTCGGCAACGGGTATGAAGTCGGAGGGTGGTACGCGACCACGCACGGGGTGGGTCCATCGCAAAAGCGCCTCGAAACCGCATATTTCGCGCGTTTTCGTCAGCATCTGCGGCTGGTAGTAGACTTCCATTTCGTTATTCTGGAGTGCGAGCTGAAGGTCGGCTTCGAATGACCGTTTCTCGGTCAGTTGCTGCTGCATATGGACCTTGAAGACGCTCGCGCTCCCCGGTCCCATCCGCTTGGCTTCATAGAGCGCCAGATCCGCCCTCTTGAACAACTCGTCAGCATTGGTCGCATCGTCCGACACGACGACGCCAACGCAGGTACCGATCTTGATCTCGAGCTCACCCAGATTGTAGGGCTGGCTGATTTCATCGATGAGGGCGTCGGCAAGCACGACGGCATCTTCCTCACTCATGCCGCTCGATATGACCGCGAATTCATCACCACCGAGGCGGCAGATCATATCGCTTTTCGCCCGCGAGGACGACAAGCGTATCCCGACAGCCTGAAGCAGCGCATCTCCAACATCGTGCCCAAGCGTATCGTTGATATCCTTGAAACCATCCAGGTCCAGCAGAAGGATCGTGGCGGTGCGAGCATCTTTGACGCCCAGACGCTCGTCCAGCTCCTTGCGGAAGAAGGCGCGGTTGGGCAATTCCGTCAACGCGTCGTGATAGGCATCGTGCTCAAGCCGAACGTTGTTGGCTTGCAATTCCAGCGTTGCCGCCTGCAATTCCTCGGTCAGCCCGCGCATGTCCTTCTGTGCGCGATCAAGGAGATTGTTGTGGCGGTTCAGCAGCAGAATAAGGGCAACACCGCAAACGATCAGACCGCCCGCAAGGCCGGTAAAGATGAGATGGAGATTTCGCACCTCCGTATGGACGGAATCGATGAGATCGACGTCATAGGCAACGGAGGATGACGCGAATGTCGTCAGCGGCCCGTCCAGCTCGCTCATTTTTGGCAGAAGCGCTTTTACCTCTGGGGGCTGCAACTGTTCCAGATTTTTATCCAGATCCAGCAGTATCGCATTGAGGGTCGTGACGAGATCCTGCCATTCTGCGCGCGAGGCGATGAATGCTCCGAGTTTGCCCTGCTTGAGAAGCTCCAGTCGCCCAAGCATGATGTCCATTCGCAGGCGAAGGGTGTCGTGGGTGACGCGCTCTGGATCCACAACGAAGCCATAAAGACTGTTCTGGAGACGCAGATATTCGGAAACGGTCTGACTGACGGCCCACGAATCATTGTATCGGGCAAATTTCTGCAACGCAGTTTGCCGCTCGGCGATGACGTAGGCGATATAGCCTGTAGCCAACACGAAGCAGCAGATAATGACCGCCAATACCTTGCGCAATCGGCACCTTTACTCGACTATAAGCTTCGCAACCTGCCAGGCGGAGCGCGTATAGTAAATCTGCGTTTGAAGTTCCGGCGTGCTGTCATAGGGGTAAATGACGAAGAGGGGTCCCTTCTCACGAACTTCCATGTAATTCCCATCCCGCTTCATGGCCAGAACAACGTTGAATTTTTCAAAGTCTGCCATCGGTATAGCTATTGCATAATCATTCAGTGCGACGGCTTTTACAGTCTCGCCCTTGGCCCCCACCGTCTCCATTAATTTTTTGAGCAGCACGCCCTCGAAAACCGTTCGGCCATCATACCATGGATTCGTTGTCTGAACGGTCGTGACCCCAAGCGCCTCGAGCATGTCTCGATCAAATCTTGCGACGCCGTCCGCATTGGTGTTTGAAATTTGCCCCGAGATCGTCAATATGGTCTTCCCGACCGGCTGCGGCAAAGAGCCGGCCTGTGCGGATGAAATCCATGTGATCGCCAAGACGGCGCTTAGAAATGACCGCACAAAACACATCGTTTTTGTCCTTCGATAGACCCCATGGCTCACCATTGGCCGAGCTAATCAATTTCTAAAATCTTATATCAGAATTCGATACAATATTCTTACATAGATTTTTTCTAATATTTCGAGGCTCTGGCTTCTCGCAACGCATCGTCCCGCCCTAGCCTCAGAATGACCATTGCGTGAATTCACGTTACCGCATGTTTTTGACGGAGGTTAGGAAAAACAGCAAGATGTTTTGAGAATGGTTTAAGAATATAAAACACTTAGCCACCGGGCGTGGCAATAACCTCGCCCGGTGCTATCCTCGGTTTGGAAAATCCCTCCAAAGCAAATGGAGGGATAAATGCTGGTCACATCACTTCAGGTCGAACCTGTCGGCGTTCATCACCTTGTTCCAGGCGGCAACAAAGTCCCTGGTGAAGGCATTGCCTGCGTCGGAAGATCCGTAAACTTCCGCAAGAGCCCGCAATTGAGAATGGGAACCAAAAATGAGATCGACTCGCGTGCCGGTCCATTTCGCTTCACCGGTCTTGCGGCTGCGGCCTTCGTAAACGCCATCCTTGCCTGCGACCGGCGACCACTGCAGATCGTTGTCGAGGAGGTTGACGAAGAAGTCGTTGGTCAGAACGCCGGGGCGGTTTGTGAAGACGCCATGTTCCGGCTCTCCAACATTAAGCACACGCAGACCACCCACCAGAATCGTCATCTCCGGCGCAGTCAGCGTCAGAAGCTGCGCGCGATCCACAAGAGCCTCTTCAGGCTTCATGAACTGGCGACGCGTCTTACTGATGAAGTTACGGAAACCATCGGCACGCGGCTCCAGTGCGGCGAAGGAAGCTGCATCGGTCTGCTCCTGCGATGCATCCGTCCGGCCTGGCGTGAATGGCACGACGATGTCGTTGCCGCCTTCTCTTGCAGCCTTTTCGATGCCTGCAGCACCGGCAAGCACGATCAGATCCGCCAGAGAAATCTTCTTGCCCCCGGTCTGAGCGGCGTTGAAGTCACGCTGAATGCCTTCCAACACGCCAAGAACCTTGGTGAGCTGTGCAGGCTGATTGACCTCCCAGTTCTTCTGCGGCTCAAGGCGAATGCGTGCGCCATTGGCACCGCCACGCTTGTCTGAACCACGGAAGGATGATGCCGAAGCCCAGGCTGTCGAGACCAGTTCCTGCACTGTCAGGCCAGAAGCCGCGACCTTTGCCTTCAGGTTGGCGATATCGCTGTCGTCGATGAGAGGGTGGTCAACTGCGGGTACGACATCCTGCCAGATCAGATCTTCTGCTGGAACTTCTGGTCCGAGATACCGCACCTTCGGTCCCATGTCGCGGTGCGTCAGCTTGAACCACGCACGCGCAAAGGCATCGGCAAACTGATCAGGATGCTCAAGGAAGCGACGGGAAATCTTTTCATAGGCCGGGTCGAAGCGCAGAGCCAGATCCGAGGTCAGCATTGTTGGAAGATGCTTTCTCGATGGATCATAGGCATCGGGAATGGAGGGCTCGGCATTTTTGGCGACCCACTGCTTGGCGCCAGCCGGGCTTGTGGTGAGTTCCCATTCGAATCCGAAGAGATTTTCGAAGAAGAAGTTGCTCCACTGCGTCGGCGTCTGTGACCATGTCACCTCCGGGCCGCCCGTGATGGCGTCCTTGCCGATGCCGCTGCCGAACTTGCTTCTCCAGCCGAGGCCCTGATCCTCGATTTCGCCACCTTCCGGCTCGACGCCGATCAGCGATGGATCGCCAGCGCCGTGCGTCTTTCCGAATGTGTGGCCGCCCGCGATCAGTGCGACGGTTTCTTCGTCGTTCATCGCCATGCGGGCAAAGGTCTCGCGGATATCCCGTGCAGAGGCCAATGGATCAGGATTGCCGTTCGGACCTTCAGGGTTGACGTAGATGAGGCCCATCTGCACCGCGCCCAGAGGCTCAGCCAGTTCGCGCTCTCCACTGTAGCGTTCATCGCCAAGCCAGGTGCCTTCTGGACCCCAGAACAGCTCTTCCGGCTCCCACACGTCGGCGCGGCCACCGGCAAAGCCAAATGTCTTGAAGCCCATGGACTCCAGCGCGACGTTACCGGTGAGGATCATGAGATCCGCCCAGGAAATGCGGTTACCATATTTCTGCTTGATCGGCCACAGAAGACGGCGCGCCTTGTCGAGGTTGGCATTGTCTGGCCAGCTATTGAGCGGCGCAAAACGCTGCTGGCCGGCACCGGCTCCGCCGCGGCCATCGGTGATACGGTAAGTTCCTGCGCTGTGCCATGCCATGCGGATAAACAGGCCGCCGTAGTGGCCGAAATCCGCTGGCCACCAGTCCTGCGAATCCGTCATGAGGGCATGAAGATCGCGTTTCACCGCATCAAGATCGAGCTGCTTGAACGCTTCCGCATAGTTGAAGTCTTTGCCCATCGGGTCGGAGAGAGAAGATCCGTGATGCAGGATCTGGATGTCGAGCTGGTTTGGCCACCAGTCACGATTTCCTCTGACAGCTTTGGGAGTCTGGCCGTGGGCTACTGGACATTGAGCCGCGCTATCGGTTTTCTGGTCCATGATATCCTCCAAGTCACATATGTGTGGCGTTAAAAATGAGAGTTCTGAGTCAAAAATCGCAGGATTTGGGTCGTCTTTGAGAGCGAACGCACCATGTCCGTCTGCTCCGAAGAAAAATCTAATCGCTCCAGAAGACCTTTTAACGACTAGTTCCGATAAATTTAAGTTGGATTTACTGATTGCCGCGATAAGATATCCTTATGAAGAATCTGACGCTCAAACAGCTGCGCTATTTCGAAGCTCTCGCACGGCATCGTCGTTTCCGCCTTGCGGCAGATGCCTGCGCCATTTCGCAGCCTGCTCTTTCCATGCAAATCAAGGAACTGGAGGAGGAGGTTGGCCATGAGCTGTTCGAGCGCAGCGCAAAGGACGTGAGGCTCACCGCTTTCGGGCAAACATTCGCCGTTCGCGTGCGAGAAATTCTCCGCAATGTGGATGAACTGGGCGAAATGGCACGAGCCGCGAAACACTCGTTTCTTTCCCGCCTGCGCATCGGCGTCATACCAACGGTCGCCCCCTATCTGCTCCCTGTCATCATCAATGACCTCAATGCCGCCTTCGATGGCATGGAGCTGCAGATACGAGAGACGCAGACTGCAAAATTGATCGAGGAATTGAAGCAGGGCGATCTGGACCTTGCCATCGTGGCCCTGCCAGTGTCGGAGCCCTCATTGAGCGAGATAAAGCTCTTCGATGAGGAATTCGTTCTGGTACGAAGGCATGAGGATGAAGGCAAGCCCGTGCCGGACAGGGGCGCACTTCCACAGATGCGGTTGCTGCTTCTTGAAGAGGGCCATTGTTTCAGAGATCAGGCCTTGGCCTTCTGCCACGTTGGCTCCAGCCAGCCACGCGAGGTCATGGAAGGAAGCTCTCTGTCGACATTGGTACAGATGGTCAGTGCCGGCATCGGCATCACACTCATTCCGGAGATGGCGGTGTCTCTGGAGACCCGCTCGGCGCATGTCTCCATCTCCCATTTCGATGCCCCTGCTCCTGTGCGGTCCATCGGCATGATATGGCGAAACAACACGCCGCTGATCAAGCAGTTGCTGCCCATCTCCGATATCATCCGGCAATCGTCAGCGCGGATTCGCGAAGATTATACGGCGAAAAGGACGTTTTCGGGTTCGCCCAAATCAAGTTTCCGATAATCAACTAATTTTGTATGTTCTTACGCTTGCTTTAAAACACGAACGTTCGTATTTGAATTTCTGTTTTAGATAGTGAGCAAATATGGCCCGTACGCGCAAGATCAGTGCCGATGACATCCTGGATGCCGCAGAACGCGTTATCCTGCGTCTGGGCGCGGTCGGCGTTTCCATCGATGCCGTTGCTCAGGAAGCGGGCGTCAGCAAATCCAGGGTCGTCTACGATCATAAATCGAAAGCGGCTTTGCTGGAAGCATTGATAGAGCGTCGGCTTTTCTCTGAACAGCAGCACATCCGTACCTGCGTCGAAACGTCCAAAGATCAGGCACACCCTGAGCTTTTTGCTCGCATTACCGTGGCCGAAGAAGAGCCTGATGATACCGATAAGGCGGTGTGTCTTGCGTTGAGTGCCGCCATGTCCGGCGAGAAAAAGCTGCACGAAAAAATGCAGGATTGGACCCGCAGGGAGCTTGAAGACATTAGCGGTTGCGAAAAGCCACGGGCGGCTCTGGTTGCGTATCTGGCACTCACCGGCTTTTCCTGCACCGAATATTTCAATTTCTACCAGTGGGATGCGGAAGCCCGGCTGGCAATTCTCGAAGATATCCGCGCCATTTATTTGAATTCCCCCAAAGAAACCTGATCACCCGCGGTGATAAAGAGGACGATATAATGCAAAGCAGAATGTCTCTGCCAAGGCTGTTGCCACTCATCTCGGCCATTGCCCTGACCATCGCTGCCAATGGCGCGAATGCTCAGGAAGGAATGCAGATGCCACCCCCGGCAGTCGGCGTTCTCGAACTGAAGGCCAGATCGGTTCCCGTTATCAATGAGTTGCCCGGAAGAATTGCAGCGACGCGTGTCGCCGAAGTCCGCGCGCGGGTCTCTGGCATCTTGCAGGAGCGCGTGTTCCAGCAGGGAACGCTCGTCAAGAAGGATGACGTTCTCTACCGCATTGATCCGCGACTATTCAAAGTGCGTGTAGCAAGCGCAGAAGCTGCGTTGCAACGCGCAAAGGCCACACAGGACAATGCGCGCCAGCAGTTGGAACGTCAGAAAAATCTGCGCGAACGCAACGTCTCGACCGGCATCGACTATGATACGGCCGCCGTCACGCTTGCCCAGGCAGAGGCAGATGTTGCGCTTCAGCAGGCCGCGTTGGACGAGGCGCGCATCAACCTCGAATATACTGAAGTCCGCGCACCGATTACCGGCATTATCGGCGCCGCACTGGTCACGGAAGGCGCGCTGGTCACCGCTGACGGAACCCAGAATCTTGCCCTCATTCAGCAGATCGATCCCATCTACGCGGATTTCACCCAGTCCGCGCAGGATATGATGGCTTTGAAACGCGCTGTGGAGGAAGGCAAGCTGGCAAGCACCGCGCCTGATCAGGCAAGCGTGCGTCTCGTCTTTGATGATGGCAGCGTCTACTCGGATCCTGGCCGCCTGCTTTTTGCCAGCGCAAGCGTTGATTCCACCACGGGTCAGGTTACGCTGCGCGCCGAATTTCCGAACGCGCGCCGGGATCTGCTGCCCGGCATGTATGTGCGCGTCAGAATTGAACAGGCGGTGCGTGAAAGCGCCATCACCATACCGCAGCGTTCGATTGTCCGTACCGCAGATGGCAAGCCTCTGGTCTATGTTGCCAAGGAAGACAGCACAGCCGAGGCTCGTCCTGTCGTACTCGGTCAGGCCATCGGTTCGGAGTGGGTCATCGAAAACGGCCTGAAGGCTGGCGAGAAAATCGTGGTCGATGGCGCCCAGAAGGTGCAGCCCGGAGGCAAAATCGCGCCGGAACCGTGGCGGCCGGAAAAGCCGGCTGAAGCAACCGCGCAAACACCCAAGCAGTAAGGGTTTCCCATGGCACAACTATTCATCAGACGGCCGATCCTCGCCTGGGTTTTCGCGCTTTTCATTTCCATCGCGGGCGTCATCGCGCTGCCTTTCCTGCCAATCGCGCAGTACCCCAAGGTCGCGCCACCGCAGCTCACCATTTCAACGAGTTACCCGGGCGCATCGCCGCAGGACATCTATCAGGGCGTTACCCGTCTTATCGAAGACGAGTTGAACGGCGTTGAAGGGCTGATGTATTTCGAGTCCACCTCGGATACGTCGGGCCAGGTTTCCATCAACGCCACCTTCCAGGCAGGCACGAACATCAACCAGGCCTCCGTTGATGTGCAAAACGCCATTCGCCGTGTCGAAGCCCGCCTTCCGTCAGCCGTTGCGGCGCAGGGCGTGACGGTGGAAGAAGCTGCCTCCGGCTTCCTCATGTTCATCACGCTGACCTCGACCGACGGAACCATGGACGAGGTGGGCCTTGGTGACTATCTCAACCGAAACGTTCTCGGTGAACTGCGCCGCATCGAAGGCGTTGGCCGTGCACAGCTATTTTCTGCGCAACGTGCTATGCGCGTGTGGATCGACGCCGACAAGCTCGTTGGCCTCAATCTCACCGCCGCCGATATCAACAGCGCCATCACTGCCCAAAATGCTCAGGTTGCTGCCGGGCAGATCGGCGCAGCACCCAATCCGGTCACACAGGATTTGACGGCGACCGTCCTTGTCAAAGGCCAGCTCACAGACACTGAGGAATTCGGCAACATCGTCCTGCGTGCCAATCCCGATGGCAGCAGTGTGCGCCTGAAAGATGTCGCCCGCATCGAACTCGGTGCGGAAACCTACAACTTCTCCAGCCGCTTGAACGGTCAGGCGAGTGCCGCGGTCGGCATTCAGCTTTCGTCCACCGGTAACGCCGTTGCCACGTCCAAGGCTGTTTCCGCCAAGCTGGAGGAGCTTTCCCGCTTCTTCCCCACCGGCGTTGCCTATTCCGTTCCCTACGACACGAGCCCCTTCGTTTCCGCGTCTATCGAGAAGGTGCTTCATACGCTGGTGGAAGCCATCATCCTCGTTTTCGTGGTGATGTTCGTCTTCCTGCAGAACTTCCGCTACACCGTCATTCCGACGCTTGTCGTGCCCGTGGCACTGCTGGGCACCTGCGCCGTCATGTATGCCACCGGATTTTCCATCAACGTTTTGACGATGTTCGCGATGGTGCTTGCCATCGGCATCCTCGTTGATGACGCTATCGTCGTTGTGGAAAATGTCGAACGCATCATGGCCGAGGAAGGCCTGTCGCCCAAGGCCGCCACGCAAAAAGCCATGCGCCAGATCACCGGCGCTATTCTGGGTATTACGCTGGTTCTGGCCTGCGTGTTCATTCCCATGGCCTTCTTCCCTGGCTCGACGGGCATCATCTATCGCCAGTTCAGCTTGACGATGGTCGTATCCATCCTGTTCTCAGCATTTCTGGCGCTGTCACTAACGCCAGCGCTTTGCGCAACATTTCTCAAGCCGATCAAGGCCGGACATCACGAGAAGCGGGGCCCCGGCGGCTGGTTCAACCGCAAATTCGATTCCCTGACCCATGGCTACACCAGGGCGGCAACCGGCGGCGCGCGCCGTGCCGGGCGGATGATGGTCATCTATCTCGCGCTTCTCGCGGGCCTCGGCTATCTGTTCATCAGCTTGCCGAGCGCCTTCGTGCCGGATGAAGACCAGGGCTTCCTGATCGTCGATATCCAGGGTCCGCCAGAGGCAAGCGCCAACCGCACCACTGCCTCCATCGAGCAGATCGAAAAGATCTTTGCGGCGGAGCCGTCGGTCAAGGACGTCGTTGCCATCCAGGGCTTCAGCTTCTCCGGTAACGGTGCAAATGCTGCCCTTGCCTTCATCACGCTCAAGGATTGGTCAGAGCGCGGAGCCGACAATTCCGCCCAGGACATTGCCAACCGCGCCAACATGAAACTTTTTGGTCTGAAGGACGCAACAACCTTTGCGCTTTCGCCTCCCCCCATCGAAGGTTTCGGCACATCCGGCGGCTTTTCCTTCCGCCTTCAGGACCGTAACGGAATAGGTCAGGCCGCCCTGTCGGCTGCCTCTGCCGAGTTGATGCAGAAGGCGGCGCAGAGCCCAATCCTTGCCGGTATGCGCGTGGAAGGTCTTCCCGACGCTGCCCAGATTCTGCTCGTCATCGACCGCGAAAAGGCCAATACCTTCGGCGTCACCTTCGCCGATATCAACAACACCATCACCGCCAACCTCGGTTCGTCCTACATCAACGACTTCCCGAACTCGGGCCGAATGCAGCGCGTCGTCGTACAGGCGCAGGATCGCGACCGCCTTCAGGTCGAAGACCTGCTGAAACTGAATGTCCGCAATTCAAGTGGCGGCATGGTGCCCCTCAGCTCCTTTGCCATCGCGCAATGGCAGAAGGGTTCACCGCAGATCGTTGGCTATAACGGCTATCCGACGATCCGTATTGCCGGCTCTCCCGCTCCGGGAAATTCCACGGGCGCTGCGATTGCGGAAATGGAAAAGCTCGCCTCGGAACTGCCCTCAGGCATCGGCTATGAATGGACGGGACAGGCACTGGAAGAGATCAAATCGGGTTCGCAGGCCCCATTCCTCTTCGGCCTCAGCATCCTTTTCGTGTTCCTGCTGCTTGCCGGACTTTACGAAAGCTGGTCCATTCCGCTTGCCGTGATGTTGGTGGTTCCTCTGGGCGTCATCGGATCGGTACTTGCGGTCATCCTGCGCGACATGCCCAATGACATCTACTTCAAGGTGGGCTTGATCGCCATTATCGGCCTTTCCGCCAAGAACGCGATCCTCATCGTTGAGTTCGCGAAGGACTACTATGCCGAGGGCAAGTCGCTCATGGAATCAGCGGTAGAAGCAGCGCGTGTCCGCTTCCGCCCCATCATCATGACGTCGCTTGCCTTCACACTGGGCGTGGTGCCGCTTGCAATCGCCACAGGCCCAAGTGCTGCCAGCCAGAACGCCATCGGCACGGGCGTGCTTGGCGGTATGGTTTCGGCAACGGTCCTTGCGATCTTCTTCGTCCCGGCCTTCTTCGTTTTCGTCCTCACATTGATGCGCACGAAAAGACCGACGGAAGAGCCGCCTGCGGAAGAAGCCAAGCCCATAGAGGGTTGAACCTGAACGAAAACGCCGCAGAGATGATCTGCGGCGTTGTCGTTTCAAATCAGAGCTTTTGTGAACTTCAGCAGTCGCGGCCGTTGGAATATCCATCGACAATGCAGACCGAGCCGGGCATGGGCTGCGTGATACTGCGGCGAATGCTGTAGGACTTTTTCGGCTGTTCGCTGCGGTTGATCGAGCCTGTGCTGATCATGTCGAAACTATCAGGCACCTGCGCGAAACGGGAAGGCGGTGTCTTGCCAGCCAGCATGGGAGTGACGATGAGCGAAAGGGCGATTGCAACCATACCGAACAGCAGCGCGACATTCAAAACGCCAATTCTGCGCGACTTCTCGGAATAGGATTGGCGATCCTCGACTGTTTTCCAGAAATCTTCGTTCATTTTCGGCCTCGCTACGCGCCATTTACCAATTATTCAGCCTGTGAATCTGCCAGATGGTGCTGAATGAAAGGTTAATGGCGCCCCGTTTTGGTACGCACGAAGCCGTGAAAATCCCTTCTTCACAGGTTTATTTTAAAAAAGGCTTGACAATAAGTCCTGAAGATAAGGGATCAGTGGTTCATCTGCTGGCGGCATGGGGTAATCCCGTAATGCCTGCGGCTTGACCCACTTGATTGCCTGCCCCTCGGCTCCGCGCGGAATGCCTTCATAACGCCTGCACACATAAAGCGGCATCAGCAGGTGGAAGGTGTCGTAGCTGTGGCTGGCAAATGTCAGGGGTGCAAGGCAGGCAACTTTGGTTTTGATCCCAAGCTCCTCTTCCAGTTCCCGGATCAGTGTTTCCTCGGGCGTTTCGCCCGGCTCGACCTTGCCACCGGGAAACTCCCATAGTCCGGCAAGCGATTTACCCTCGGGCCGTTGCGCCAGAAGGATACGACCATCCTGATCCACCAGCGCGCAGGCGGCGACCAGCAATATGCTTCTGCCAGCCTCCGCCATCAGGCAGCATCCTTGCGCCAGTAGCGATAGGTATAGGCCGTCGAAAAGCCGAACTTCTCGTAAAGTGCGATCGCCGGTCGGTTTGTCGAGACAACCTGCAGCCAGGCGGTCTTCGCGCCGCTGATGCGGGCCCAGCGCAGCGCCGATGTGAGGATCTGCGAACCCGTGCCCTGACGTCGGATTGGCTCGGCAACCTCAAGAGAGAGAATGCCAGCAAGATCATTGTCTTGCACGCAAATCACCGTTGCCTGCGGCTCGCCCTCGACCTCTTCCTTCGTGAAAAGGCCGAGTGTCGGCTTGATGGATGTGACGATTTCCGCAATTGCGGATCGAAGCGACGGATCGTCGCCACTGACTTTGAGGCTTGCTTCCACGAACCGCCCGATATCATGGCTTGGAAGATGGGCCATCGTTTCCGGAAGCTCCGCATTGGCGATGTCGCTGGTCATGACATCGACCTCTTCGAATACCGTCCAGCCATCACGTGTAAGATGATCGCGCAATTGCGGCGGCATGAGCGCCGTCTCGCGCACGATCAGCGGCCGTCCGAAATCCTCAAAACGCTTGCGCGCCTTTTCAAGACGAACGTCGCAATGTCCATAGTCGGATGGATCGAGCGGCACGACGCAATTGATCCGCTTGGATGGATGAGACCCGGTCAGGCGGATCTGCCAGCTGCCGTCATAGATGACGGAGGAGGCAGGCCATGCCCGAAAGCTGACGGCTTCCAGCCTGCGGACAAGCGGAAGATTGATTGGCACGCTGCGCATATCAAGAGACCCCACAGATCAGCTCCGATAGTCGCCGTTGATCTCGACATATTCCTTGGTCAAATCGCAGGTCCATACCGTTGCAGTACCATTGCCAAGCCCGATGTCGACTTTGACCGGAATATCCTCGTTTTTCATCACGGCGCTGGCTTCCGCTTCGGAATAATCGGGGTCGCGCTCGCCATTGACGGCAACGCGGACATGTCCGAACCAGATAGCAAGCCGGTCGCGATCCGCGAGTTCCCCTGACTTGCCGACGGCCATGACGACACGGCCCCAATTTGCGTCTTCACCCGCAACGGCGGTCTTGACCAAGGGAGAGTTAGCGATCGAAAGTGCGATCTTCTTTGCCGCAGCGTCGCTTTCAGCACCCGTAACCGTGATTTCCACCATCTTGCGCGCGCCTTCACCGTCACGAACAACCTGCAGCGCAAGGTCTTTGAGCAGTGCGTTCAACGCATCCCGGAAAGAAGCGAGCTCCGGATCATTGGCATCTTCGATGCGCGCCTGTCCGTCCGCAGCGGCGGCACCGGTCGCAAACAGCATCAGCGTATCGGATGTGGATGTGTCGCTATCGACCGTAACCGAATTGAAGGTAGGACCAACGCCAGCCGCCAGAAGGGCCTGCAAGGCCGGTGCGGCGATGTCGGCATCGGTCACGACAAAGGACAACATCGTCGCCATGTCGGGCGCAATCATGCCCGCACCCTTGGCAATGCCGTTGATGGTGACGGTAACGCCACCGATTTCGGCGGTGCGGGTTGCAACTTTTGGATAGGTATCCGTGGTCATGATGGCCTTGGCGGCTTCCTGCCAGAAGTCGCCGGTCGCATCCTTGTTCATCTGTCCGAGAACGCCGGCAAATTTCGTGGCGTCCAGCGGCTCACCGATCACACCGGTTGAAGCAAGAAAAACTTCACTCGCAGCACAGCCAACGGCTTCTGCGGCAGACTTGCCGGTCAGCTCGGTCGCTGCCTTGCCCTTAACGCCGGTGAAGGCATTCGCATTGCCGGAATTGACAACAACGGCGCGGGCAACACCACCAGCCAGGTTCGCACGGCAGAAATCAACAGGAGCAGACGGGCAACGCGACCTGGTGAAAACACCCGCCACACTGGCAGGCTTGTCGAACACCATCAACAGAACATCGGTTCGGTTCTTGTACTTGATGCCGGCAGCAGCCGTTGCCATTCGCACACCTCGCAGGGCGGGCATCTCTGGGAAGGATTTCGGAGCGAGCGGAGAAACGGCAGCGGACATGGAACAGGAACCTGCATAATGGGGATGGAATAAAACCGATAAAGAAACAGGGCGGCTTGTCGCCGCCCCGCAGATAATGTCTGGCTTACTGCTGAGCGGGCTGTTCGGCCTGCTGCTTGCTGGCTTCCTCATAGGCCTTGCGCATGGCCTCATCAGGAATATCGATCTTCTGAGCGGCCTTGGCCTTCTCGATTAGCGCAACATACTTGTCGCGCATGACCAGCTGGCGAACCTGTGCTTCGACCTGATCGAAAGCCGGTGGCGGTGCGACGCGCTTGTCTTCGAGCTTGATGACGTGGAAGCCGAACTGGGACTTTACAGGCTCCTTGGTGTAGGCGCCCTTTTCAAGCTTGAATGCGGCTTCTTCAAATTCAGGAACCATGCGGCCCTTGCCGAACCAGCCCAGATCACCGCCGTCATCCTTGTTGGAATCGGTGGACTTTTCCTTGGCCAGTGCTGCGAAGTCCTTGCCTGCGTCCAGCTGCTTGATGACGTCCTTGGCTTCTTCTTCGGTCGCGACCAGAATATGGGCAGCCTTGACTTCCTCTTCCTGTGGAAGGGCAGCAACTTCCTTGTCGTAGCGCGCCTTCACTTCGGCGTCGGTCACGGCATCCACGACATGCTTGCGGAAGTAGGCGTTGTGCAGCTCACGGTCGGAAATGAAAGCAAGGCGCTTTTTGAAGTCTTCTGTCTTTTCCAGACCTTCGGCCGTCGCGTCCTTGACGAGAAGCTTGACGTCGATCGCGCCGGAGAGAGCCGCTACCTTCTTCTGTTCGTCGGGAAGCTGGGCCAGCTGCGGGTCGAGATTGCTCATGGCAAGATCAAGTTCGGACTGGCGGATTTCCAGATCGCCGACCTTTGCGACCACGGCATCTTCCTGTGCGAAAGCAGGAAACTGAAGCCCAAGCGTAGCTACGATGACAGCAGCCGCAATTCTATTATAGCGCAACATATTAAACCTTTCGGAGACAATGCCGGCTCCAGACGTGGTTTTCCGGCTGAAAAAACTTCCAAACACCGGAATGTGGCCATTCTGTAACGGGCAGAACCGTTGACATCATTTGCCCCCCCTCTTATCTGTCACGCAACCTCGCGTCCAGATACGTTTCAGGGTGAAGTCTGTCATTTGTACTTTATTACGGTGACAGAATGCGCATCCCGGGCAAAAACGGAATTTCAGAAAGGGCCACTAAGATGGTCAGTCTCGGCGGAATAGCCCGCAAGTTGTTCGGATCGGCAAATGAACGCCGTGTCCGCTCTTATCGAAGCAATATCAACGCCATCGGCGCGCTGGAAGAGCAGATGAAGGCTCTTTCGGATGAAGCGCTTGCTGCCAAGACGGTAGAATTCCGCCAGCAGCTTGCCGATGGCAAGACGCTGGACAGCATTCTCGTCCCTGCATTCGCGGTAGCGCGCGAAGCATCCCGGCGCGTTCTGGGAATGCGGCCATTCGACGTCCAGCTGACCGGTGCGATGATTCTCCATTCCGGCGCCATTTCGGAAATGAAGACCGGTGAAGGCAAGACCCTCGTCGCGACGCTTGCGGTTTACCTCAATGCGCTCGAAGGCAAGGGCGTTCACGTTGTTACCGTCAACGACTATCTGGCACAGCGCGACGCCGCCACCATGGCGCGGCTCTACAGCTTTCTCGGCCTGACGACGGGTGTCATCGTGCACGGTCTGGACGACGACCAGCGTCGCGCGGCCTATGCCTGCGATATCACCTATGCCACCAACAACGAGCTTGGCTTCGATTATCTTCGTGACAACATGAAGTATGACAAGGCCCAGATGGTTCAGCGCAGCCACCATTACGCGATCGTCGACGAAGTCGACTCGATCCTCGTCGATGAGGCGCGCACGCCGCTGATCATTTCCGGACCGCTGGATGATCGCTCCGACCTTTACAACACCATCGATGCATTCATTCCGGCCCTGACGCCGGAAGACTACGAAATCGACGAAAAGCAGCGTTCTGCCAACTTCTCCGAAGAAGGCACAGAAAAGCTGGAGAACCTTTTGCGGCAGGCTGGCCTGCTCAAGGGCGAATCGCTTTACGATGTCGAGAATGTCGCCATCGTCCACCACATCAACAACGCGCTGAAGGCCCACAAGCTGTTCCAGCGTGACAAGGACTACATCGTCCGCAATGGCGAAATCGTCATCATCGACGAATTCACCGGCCGCATGATGCCGGGCAGACGCTATTCGGAAGGCCAGCATCAGGCGCTCGAAGCCAAGGAAAAGGTGCAGATCCAGCCTGAGAACCAGACGTTGTCGTCGGTGACCTTCCAGAACTACTTCCGCATGTACAAGAAGCTTGCGGGCATGACTGGTACAGCTTCGACGGAAGCCGAGGAATTTGGCAATATCTACGGCCTCGATGTCATCGAAGTGCCGACGAACCTTCCGATCCAGCGTATCGATGAAGACGACGAAGTCTATCGGACAGGCGAAGAAAAGTTCAAGGCGATCATTGAAGAGATCAAGGCTGCGCATGAGCGCAACCAGCCCGTTCTCGTCGGCACCACCTCGATTGAAAAATCGGAATTGCTGGCGACAATGCTTCGCGAGACCGGCTTTGAAAACTTCCAGGTCCTGAACGCGCGTTACCACGAGCAGGAAGCCTATATCGTCTCTCAGGCAGGTGTTCCCGGCGCCGTGACCATCGCCACCAACATGGCTGGTCGAGGCACCGACATCCAGCTTGGCGGTAACGTCGATATGCGTCTCGAGCGTGAGCTCGAAGGCATGGAGCCAGGCGCGGAGCGCGACGCGAAGGAAAAAGCCATTCGCGAAGAGATCAAGGTTCTCAAGGACAAGGCGCTCGCAGCCGGCGGCCTGTTCGTCATCGCTACCGAGCGTCACGAGAGCCGCCGTATCGATAACCAGTTGCGTGGTCGTTCCGGCCGTCAGGGTGACCCTGGCCGCTCGAAGTTCTACCTGTCGCTTCAGGATGACCTGATGCGCATCTTCGGTTCCGACCGCATGGACTCGATGCTGCAGAAGCTTGGCCTCAAAGAAGGCGAAGCGATTGTCCATCCATGGATCAACAAGGCGCTGGAACGTGCGCAGAAGAAGGTCGAAGCACGCAACTTCGAAACCCGTAAAAACCTTCTGAAATATGACGACGTTCTCAACGACCAGCGTAAGGTCATCTTCGAGCAGCGTCTCGAACTGATGGAAGCAGAGAATATCAGCGAGACGGCATCCGACATGCGCAACGAGGTGATCGAGGTTCTCGTCACCAAGCATGTTCCGGAAAACGCCTATGCTGAACAGTGGGACATGGTGGGCCTGAAGGCTGGCATCGAGCAGTTCCTGAATCTCGATCTGCCAGTCGATGAGTGGGCGAAAGAGGAAGGTATCGCAGAAGACGATATCCTCCAGCGCATCACGGAAGCTGCGGACAAGGCAGTCGCTGAAAAGACAGAGCGTTTCGGCCCAGAAGTCATGACCTATGTAGAGCGTTCCGTCATTCTACAGACAATCGACCACCTGTGGCGCGAACACATCGTCAATCTGGATCACCTTCGCTCGGTTGTGGGCTTCCGCGGCTATGCGCAGCGCGATCCGCTGCAGGAATACAAGGCAGAAGCCTTCGAACTCTTCCAGGCGCTTCTGGCCAACCTGCGCGAAGCCGTGACGGCGCAACTCATGCGCGTCGAGCTGGTGCGTGATCCGCCACAGCCCGAGCTGCCGGAGATGACGCCGCACCATCTCGATCCGGTCACCGGTGAAGATGAGTTTTCCGAAGGCGGTCGCGACTCGGGCGCCATCTACGTCCCGCCGGAACAGCGCGACCCCAACAACCCCGCAACCTGGGGCAAAATCGGGCGCAACGAAGCCTGCCCTTGCGGCTCCGGCAAGAAGTACAAGCATTGCCACGGTATTTTTGAGCAGGCGTAAGCCGCTTTCGAAACGTGCGTTATTGAAATGGCCCACCGATGCGTGGGCCATTTTCGTTTGGAAAGGGCCTTTTGGCCAAAAATGGTCTGGCACAAGGGGTAGCCACCCCCTTTATCGCTGCAGCGGTTTCGGCTTATGAGAAACGGTATCTTCAACCATTTTCAGGCAGTGAAATTGTGAACTCTTTCAAAATCAACGCCCTTGCAGCAATTGCCACATTGACCTTCGCAACGCCAAGTTTTGCCGACGATTTGGTCTTCGTCCTCAAGAACGGCACGAATTCGGTTCTGACCCACTTCTACACCTCCCCCGTGGACGAAGAAGATTGGGAAGGCGATGTTTTCGGGAATCACACCTTGGCCCCCGGCGAGAGCATTAAAATCACGATTGCCGATGGCCGCGATGTCTGTGACTACGACATGCGGTTCGAGTTCCAGGACAGCCCCGATCTGGACACCACCACCGATACGCAAGACCTGTGCGAATTGGGCGAATACACAATCGAAGAGTGAGAACCAAAGCCGCAGGCGGTGAGCGAACTCCCGCCTCGGCATCCTTAGCGCCGCTCACAAAACCGAGCATTCATTATAATTCGTTTGACGGTCCGGACTGGCTCTCGTAGAGCGTTTTCCTGCCGGAAACGCTCTGGCGCTTTCCCTGTTTTCCAAATTCGGACCGACCCCTATGAAGCCCGCAGAATTTGCTGCCTATATGTTTCTTGCGGTGGCCTGGGGTCTTTCGTTTCTCCTCGTTCTTCATGCCGTTGCGGCCTTTGGCTGGGTCGGGGCGGTCACATTGCGCTGCTTCATTGCCAGCCTTACGCTCCTCATCATTGCGCGAGTTGCCAGACGGAAATTGGATTTCAGTGCGGGCTGGAAGGCGTTTGCAGTGGTTGGCGCAACGACAGTCGCCGGCCAGCTGGTCGGTCTCTCATACGCCACGCCCATCATCGGAACGGCGATGGCCGCGATCTTGGTTGCCAGCATCCCCTTGTTTTCCATGCTGATTGGTCAGCTGTGGGGGCTGGAAAGAATTTCTGCACAGAGCCTTATCGGAATGATCCTCGGCTTCAGCGGCATTGTCATTCTGGTTGGTTTTCCCGCCGTCCCCTTCACCGCCGCCTTCGCCCTGGGCTGTAGCGCCTGTCTGCTGGGCTGCATCTGTGCCGCCTTCGGAAGCAATTATGCAAGCCGCCACCTCAGGGGCTCCGGCGCCTGGGAAATCACGATAGGATCCTTCCTTGCAGGCGGCCTGATGACCCTTCCCCTGCTGATCGTGATACCCGTGCCAACCACACCCGGCCTGTCCGATTTTGCCTATCTGTTCAGCCTTGCCATCATCATGAGCGCGCTGACCTACATCACCTATTTCCGGCTCGTTTCCCTGATTGGAGCCACGAAAACGATCAGCGTCGAGTTCGTGGTCACCATCATTGCGGTCATCGTCGGGGCAGTCGCGCTGGACGAGCCATTTTCTGTAATCCAGGCGATCGGAGCGCTCGTTATCATTGCTGGCTGCGCACTCGTTCTCGGACTGTATCCGAAACGCCGGACAGCGCAGCTATTGGCACCGGATATCACATGTGAAAGGGATTTTTAGCAAATCTCAATTTTACCGGTGGAAGATGCTCAACATTGCCTGTGTTTCAATATATGAAATAGTAACCACCTGTCAGTTGAATTGGTGATATGGATACTGTCGTGGTCGTTGATAACAAAAGTATTGGCGCCGGTAAGCTTCACATTGTCGCGGCAACCCATGAGAAGGACGGCATAGCATAGGCATGGCAAGCGACCCGAACGATCCAGATATCAGAGACACTCGGTTCGCGGCACTTCTGGCAAAGCCTTTGCCGGAACGACCAGCCGCAGATAGCAGTGTTCGCGTCGGTCGCTCCGGCCGTGAGTTCTGCATATATCCCGCTCAACTGGGCTATGACCTGCAGGAAGAACTCGATTTCCTGTCCAATCGGGTGCTTGAGCCCAATATTTTCTTTACCGGCAAGCTGATTGCCCCGGCCATGCCACGCGTGGATGACCGGTCCGTTCGCTTTGCCCTGATGCGTGACGAAAACGGCAGTCGCAGCCGGATGCGGTTTCTGATGCCGTTCACGGTCGAAAAGCCGGGCTTTTCCATCGGCCCGACAATCCTTCGTGCCTGGGCCAATCCGTTCGGCCCTCTCGGCACACCCCTTGTCGACGCCGAGGGCGCAGCGGAAACCATCGACAATTTGCTGGACGCTCTTTCCCAACCGGAACTGCGCCTGCCGCACGTCCTCGTCCTGCCCATGCTGAGACTGGACGGGCCGTTCGTGCGGATGGTCAAGGCCATCGCACTCAGCCGCAACCTGCCACTGACCACCGCAGAACCTCACCACCGCGTGATGCTGGAAAGCCAAATCGACGCGCAGGCCTATCTGGAAAACAAGCTCACGCCGGTCGAATTTCAGACAATGGGCAAACACTGGCGCCATATCGAAGGGCGTGGTTCTCTCTCTTACGAGGTCGCGAGACAGCAGCAGGACATACGGTTGCGAACCGAGGAATTCCTTGCCCTGGAGGCCAGCGGTTCAAAGGGACGCAAGCGCTCCGCACTGGTCAGTGATCGTTACAGAGCGGCGTTCGCCCGCGAAGCGATTACCAATCTTGCGGAGATCGATGCGGTCCGTATCCACACCTTGAATCTTGACGGTAAAGCCATCGCCTCTGCGGTCGTCTTCATGACAATGGGTGAAGCCTATTTGTGGAAGATCGCGATCGATGAAACCTATCAGCCATATCAGATAGATCAGTTGCTCATGCAACGCCTGACGGAATGGCATCTTGATGACGCGAACATCATCCGTACCGATAGCTGCGCTGTTGATGAAGATCGGGATTTGTCCGGCTTCTGGGCCGAGACCGCACAAATGGGAACACTCGTCATCGGATTGGCGCAAAACAGCGACCGCGATGTGAGACAGGTTGCCGCCCAGGTTCACATGTACAGAAACACCCGGAATCTCGCCCGCGTTTTGCGCGAACGCATCATGTCGCTGGCCAGGAAATAGAAGTGGAGGAGCAGGAAAGCCCACTCCTCCCTATTTCCTATCGCGATGCCGTCTGGATCATGCGGCAGAGTTTCGTCAAAGCAGCGTCGTAGCCACCATTCAGAATGTCTACGCAACGTTTCGCCAGTTGCACGCGCTCGTTACGCGACATGTTGTTGTAGGAATATATGGCGTCGCGAATGGCTCCCGGAGGTATTGTTCCTGGGCTGATCGTGCCGCCCGGTGTGCCGGGGGTGACTGGGCCGCCAGGCGTTCCCGGTGAGCCTATTCCCACGTCAACGCCGACGCCCGTCGTCGGCCCCACGCCGACATTGACATTGGCATTGAGACCTCTCGATCCGCCGACAGATGCATTCACGTCAGCATTAACGCCGCCCCGCCCGCCCACATTGGCGCTGGTATTCGCGTTCAGTCCACTTGCTCCGCCCACCGAAGCATTGACGTCTGCTCCCAAGCCGCCACCGCTTCGTCCGCCGACATCCGCCCCCGCATTGATGCCGCCGCTTCCCCCGACAGATGCATTGGCGCTGATCCCACCTCGATCATTGCCGCCCACGCTTGCGCTCACTCCGCCTACGCTGACGTCAAGCGCGTTTGCCTGGAATGGCAGGACCAGACAGGCAGTCAAAATCAAAGAAGATGTTATTTTTCTCATATCACTCTCCTCCTCCGCACGGGCTCGTTTGACACAAATACATTCTAAGCCGCCGGAAAACCTAAGATATGAGCATTTGCTAAAATGAAAAGATTTTATTATTAGGTGTAACTAATATGTGATCACAGAGGGAAACCACGCTTCTCTGCTCATCAGCGTAAAGCTGATGAGTTCGAGAGCTGAATTCCCAAACACAAGATTGTACGAGCCGTGGTGAGGACGTCACTGGCGATCGGCCACAAAAAAATCGCGCATATTAGCAAATTTTAGAAATGAAAAACGTCAATTCCCGCGTCGCATTAACAGACTAATTCCCTCAGCAATCTTGACGAAATCGTGGCAACGCGCAAAACTTTACCTGTCGTTAACACATGTGACGAAGAGGAACGAAAATGGTTGCGGGCTTCAACATGCTTTCATTCGATCTGTTCGGACTTGGTCGCAAGGCTCAGGAAGAAAAACTGAAAAGAGACGGCGGCTCCCCACAGGAGCAAAAGGTCAATGACGAGCAGGAAAACCATGATCGCGACAAGGAACATGAGTTGTTTTTCTGGTCGCTCTATCCAGTGATTTAAGATGTGCCTGTGCAAAGGTGACGAATGGATTTCGCCACCTTTGCATTGCAGGTCTGTTCAACAAACTTGAGGCAAAGAGGGACTGATCCGTCCCCTCTTGCACTTCACGCAATCGCGCGCCGCAAGCATTACGGCGCGCCATTGCCATTAAAGCTTTACCCAGCCGCCATTCTGTCTGGAAGACGCGATACATGCCTCGACAAATGCCACGCCTTTCACACCATCATCGATGGTAGGGTAGACCACGGCCTTGTCTGGCTGTGTGCCAGTCCGCCTCGCATCGATGGCATTTGCGGCCTCGGTGTAGATGGTGGCGAAGGCTTCCAGATATCCCTCCGGGTGACCGGACGGAATACGGCTGACACGGGCTGCAGCAGCGCCTGCTCCGGCACCCCCGCGGGTAATCAGTTGCTTTGGCTCTCCCAGCTTTGTGAACCAGAGATAGTTCGGGTCAGCTTGCGTCCACTCGATACCGGCCTTGCTGCCATAGACGCGCACTTTCAGGCCGTTTTCATTGCCCACCGCAACCTGGCTGCACCACAGCAGACCCTTGGCCGGAGCCTTGCCGTCCTTGGGCTTGAAACGCAGCATGACGTGGGCATTGTCGTCCAGACGACGGCCTTCCACAAAGGTGTGCACATCGGCCGCCAGTTCATCGGCCTCCAGTCCGGAAATGAAGCAGCCAAGATTGTAGGCGTGTGTACCGATATCGCCGGTAGAACCGCCCGCCCCTGACTGTGCCGGATCAGTGCGCCACACCGCCTGCTTTGCGCCGGTCTGTTCAACCGGTTCGGCCAGCCAGTCCTGAGGATATTCCATCTGGACCAGTCTTATGTCGCCCAGCGCGCCGCTTTCGACCAGCTCGCGGGCATGACGCGCCATCGGATAACCGGTGTAATTATGCGTCAGCACAAACAGCGCATCCGCCTTCTCGGCAACGGCTTTAAGCTTTTTGGCATCTTCCAGGTTCGACGTTAGCGGCTTGTCGCAGATGACATGGATGCCGCGCTCAAGAAAAGCTTTCGCAGCCGGGTAATGCACATGGTTGGGCGTTACGATTGCCACGGCCTCTATGCCATCGGCACGGGCGGCTTCGCGCTCCGCCATCTCCTCGAATGAGCCATAGCAGCGGTCTTCGTCCAGACCCAGTTCGAGGCCAGAAGCCTTTGATTTTTCCGGCGTGGAAGACAATGCTCCCGCCACAAGCTCAAACCGGTTGTCCAGTCGCGCTGCCATACGGTGCACACCACCGATGAAGGCACCCGCACCGCCACCTACCATGCCCAGGCGAATGCGCTTGTTCGCCCTGTCGGTCGTCTTTCCTTCGATCGTCATGTTGTCTCCTCGGAATTTATGAAAGGCCGAGCATTCGGCGATTGGCGGCATCGTCGGTGCCGCTGGAGGCGAAGTCGTCAAAGGCCTTTTCCGTGACGCGAATGATATGCGCCTTCACGAACTCGGAACCTTCCGCTGCACCGTCTTCAGGATGTTTGAGTGCACATTCCCATTCCACCACAGCCCAGCCGCTGAAATCATTCGCTGCCATTTTCGAAAACACTGCGCCGAAATCCACCTGGCCGTCACCCAGCGAGCGGAAACGTCCAGCCCGTTCGACCCAGCCCTGGTAGCCGCCGTAAACGCCCTGTCGGCCGGTCGGATTGAACTCCGCATCCTTGACGTGGAACATCTTGATGCGGTCTTTGTAGATGTCGATATTGTCGAGATAATCCAGGCATTGCAGCACGTAATGCGAGGGATCGTAGAGCATGTTGGCGCGGCTGTGGTTCTTCACACGCTCCAGGAACATCTCAAACGTCACGCCATCATGCAGGTCTTCGCCGGGATGGATTTCATAGCAGACGTCAACGCCCTGTTCGTCCGCAAAATCAAGGATCGGCGTCCAGCGCTTGGCAAGCTCGTCAAAGGCGGCCTCGACCAGACCGGCGGGCCGCTGCGGCCAGGGATATATGAACGGCCATGCAAGCGCGCCTGAGAATGTCGCATGGGCGTCGATGCCCAGGTTGCGCGATGCCTTGAGCGCCATCTTCACCTGCTCGACAGCCCATTGCTGACGCGCCTTGGGGTTGCCGCGCACCTCCGGTGCTGCAAAACCGTCAAACGCTTCGTCATAAGCCGGATGCACAGCGACAAGCTGACCCTGCAAGTGGGTCGAAAGCTCGGTCACTTCAACGCCGTTCTGACGGGCGACACCGGCAAATTCGTCGCAGTAATCCTTCGATTCAGATGCTTTCTTAAGGTCGATCAGCTGTCCGGCCCAAGTTGGCACCTGCACCCCCAGATAACCCTTCTCAGCCGCCCATTTGGTAATGCCATCCCACGTATTGAACGGTGCGGCATCGCCTGCAAACTGACCGAGAAAAAGTCCCGGTCCCTTGATCGTCTTCATGAATTTCTCCTCCTGCATCGATACAGTTGAACGGTTCCAGCCTCACCGCCCACAACGCGGCATAAGCTAACCGCTGGTAAATTTCGTGCAACCCTCAAACATCAACGAGGCATGAGAATCTGCATCTTCACCTCGCCCGCTGGCGCGGAAGCGGCGATATCGAAGGCTTTGATACTGTCTTCGAAGTCAAAGGTGCGGGTAATCAGCGGCGCAACATCGATAGCGCCGGACGCAAGCATGTCGACGCAGCGACCAAACACGTTTGCATAACGGAAGACATGCTCCACCCGTGCTTCGCGAATCTGTGCTGCCACGACATCATAGGCAACCAGCTTTGTCGGCATCCCCACAAACACGACGGTGCCCGCGGGTCTCAAGGGCTCGAATACATGCGTAATGGCAACCTCTGCACCGGAGCACTCGAAGATGACATCCGCGCCCCAGCCATTGGTGGATTTCAACACCTCTTCGGCAAGGTTGCTTTCGCGCACATTGACCGTCTCGACGGGGCCAAGGCCACGCGCCATATCCAGTTTGACCGGATCGACATCAGACACGATCACCCGCGCACATCCCGCCGCAAGGGCCGCCAGAACCGTTACCAGACCGATGGGACCGGCGCCGATCACGACAGCGATATCACCGGGCTTGACCTTCGCCTGGGTGGCTGCCTGCACACCCACCGCCAGCGGCTCGACCATCGCGCCTGCAGCAAACGACACATTGTCAGGAAGTTTGAATGTATAGGCGGCCGGGTGAACGACGGATGCCCGCAACACGCCATGGACGGGCGGGGTAGCCCAGAAACGCACGGCAGGATCGAGATTATAGTGACCGATCCGGCTCGCACGGCTGATGGGATCGGGGATACCCGGCTCCATGCAGACACGGTCGCCGACCGCAAGTGTGGTCACCTGGGACCCGACCTCGGTAACGGTACCGGAAGCCTCATGCCCGAGAATCATAGGTTCGCGAACCACGAAATTTCCGATGGCACCATGGGTGTAATAGTGCACATCGCTGCCGCAAATGCCGACCGTATGGATGGCGATGCGCACATCGTGGGGGCCGACCTCTTCATTTAGCGGCAAGGCGCGTAGCGACAGCTTGCCTTTTTCCTCCAGCACCAACGCGCGCTCTTCGCCCGATTTACCCTGAGACTGCATCGCGTCCTCCTAGACATCATCATCACTGCAATTGGGATAACAAAATAGAGAGCTCCCGAATAAGCAAGCTCTAAAAGAAACTTTTCCTAGCCGAACCTGTTTGCCATCGACGATAACCCCCAAGCGTCATCCAGAGGAGACAGAAAAATGCTATTGACGAGACGCGCCATCATGGCGGCGACAGCGGCAACCGCTGCGGCATCCGCCCTTTCCGCACCATCGCTTGCACAGGCAGCACTGCCGCTGACGCAGCCACCGCTTCCCTTTGCTGAAGACGCTCTTGCACCCCACATTTCCGCAAAAACCGTCGGCCTGCATTACGGCAAGCACCACAAAGCCTATTTCGACAAGCTGAACACACTGGCAAAGGGCACGCCCTATGCGGATATGGATCTGGAAGCCATCATGAAGGCTTCCGCTTCCAAGGCGGCTGACAAGAAGATCTTCAACAATGCAGCACAAGCCTGGAACCACATCGTCTACTGGGAGCAGTTTACGCCGGGCGGACCGAACAGGCCGGACGGCAAGGCCGCCGATGAACTGAATGCAGCGTTTGGCGACTACGACAAGTTCGTAGAGAAAGCCGTTTCCACGTCCGATGAAGTCTTCGGCACCGGCTGGGTATGGCTGACCCGCGATGACCAGAACAAGCTTGCCCTTGTTGGTTATGAGGACGGCAACAATCCGGTCGCAGTTGGCAGACCCGCATATCTCGGCGTCGATATCTGGGAACATGCCTATTATGTGGATTATGAGAACCGCAAACCGGCGCACATCAAGGCTGTCCTCGAAAATCTCGTGAACTGGCGGATCGTCGGCGACAAGATGACCAAGGCCTGATCGCCTGTCATCAAGATTTCATATCAATGGCGCCTTGAGAATTCGGGGCGCCATTCTTGCCTGAAATAGTGCCAGATAGCGAAGATGCAGCAGATTTTGTCTCATTCTCTAGACAAAGATTCTAATCCTTCCGCCTAAATTAGTATCAAAATCGCGGGAAGTTGAACATTTGGTCAAAAATGACCTGAATCGTTTAAGTTCCCCGCTTGAGTATGTGCAAGGTTTCTTATAACCACATTGCATCGGTAGTCGCGGAATAAGCGAGCCGGATACAAAAATTGGGAGCTCTATTATGAGATACAAAATTGGCCTAATCGCTGCGGCTCTGCTTTCGGCGACGTGCTTTGCGGGTGCCGCAAGCGCAAAAACCTTCGTATATTGCTCAGAAGGTTCCCCGGAAGGGTTCGATCCGGGCCTTTACACCGCAGGCACCACATTCGATGCCTCGGCCCACACTGTCTACAGCCGCCTTCTCGAATTCGAACCCGGCACCACCAAGCCAGTTGCTGGCCTGGCCGAGAGCTGGGAAGTGTCGCAGGACGGCACCGTCTACACCTTCAAGCTGCGCAAGGGCGTGAAGTTCCAGACCACCGAATTCTTCACGCCAACACGTGAATTAAACGCCGACGACGTCGTTTTCTCCATCGAGCGCCAGATCAAGACCGACAATCCATGGCATCAATATGTCACTGGTACGTCCTGGGAATATGCCGAAGGCATGGGCTTCCCCAAGCTGATCAAGTCCGTTGAAAAAGTCGACGACATGACGGTCAAGTTCACCCTGAACCGTCCGGAAGCTCCGTTCCTCGCAAACCTTGCGATGCCGTTCGCTTCGATCGTTTCGAAGGAATACACCGACAAGCTCGCCGCTGAAGGCAAGCAGGCCCAGTTGAACCAGATGCCGGTTGGCACCGGTCCATTCGCCTTCGTCGCCTACCAGCAGGATGCCGTTATCCGCTTCAAGGCCAACAAGGAATATTGGGGCGGCGCGCCAAAGATCGACGATCTCGTATTCGCCATCACCACCGATGCCGCCGTTCGTTTCCAGAAGCTGAAGGCTGGCGAATGCCACCTGATGCCTTACCCGAACGCTGCCGACGTCAAGTCGATGAAGGAAGACAAGTCCCTGACGGTTCTGGAGCAGGAAGGCCTCAACGTTGCCTACCTCGCCTACAACACCACGCAGGCTCCTTTCGACAAGCCGGAAGTCCGTAAGGCGCTGAACAAGGCCATCAACAAGAAGGCTATCGTTGACGCCGTGTTCCAGGGCATGGCAACACCTGCCAAGAACCCGCTGCCACCAACAATGTGGTCCTACAACGACAAGGTCGAAGACGACACATACGATCTGGAAGCAGCAAAGAAGATGCTGACAGATGCTGGCGTCAAGGACCTTTCGATGAAGGTCTGGGCGATGCCTGTTTCGCGTCCTTACATGCTCAACGCCCGCCGCGCTGCCGAAGTCATCCAGGATGATTTCGCCAAGATCGGTGTGAAAGTCGAGATCGTTTCCTACGAATGGGCCGAATATCTCGACCGTTCGAAGGCAAAGGACCGTGACGGCGCAGTCTTCCTCGGCTGGACCGGCGACAATGGCGATCCGGACAACTTCCTTGACACGCTGCTCGGCTGCGACGCGGTTGGCGGCAACAACCGTGCACAATGGTGCGACAAGGACTTCGACGCGCTGGTGAAGAAGGCCAAGATCACCACCGATCAGGCTGAGCGCACCAAGCTTTACGAAGAAGCTCAGGTTGTCTTCAAGAAGCAGGCTCCATGGGCCACCATCGACCACTCCCTGTCCGTCGTTCCGATGCGCAAGGAAGTCACAGGTTTCGTCCAGAGCCCGCTGGGTGACTTCACGTTCGAAAACGTTGATATCGCCGAGTAATACCGGACGCATCTGAAAATGCCGCGTGTCTTGGTTCAAGGCGCGCGGCACTTGCGTTCTGCCCACACAAAACAAGAAGCAGACCGAAAAGGTCGCTACTGCCAGCGCATAGGTTCCCGCGCGGAACAGATCGAAGGTTTTTCATGATTGGCTTTCTCGTGCGGCGTATCGCCGTGCTCATCCCGACCTTCATCGGGGTTTCCATTATTGCGTTCATGTTCATCCGGCTTCTGCCGGGCGACCCTGTCGCTCTTTTGTCCGGCGAACGCGTCATGTCGCCAGAGCGGCACGCGCAGATCAGCGCCGCCCTTGGCATGGACCGCCCCATGGTCATCCAGTATCTGGATTATCTGAAAGGCATCCTGTCGGGTGATTTCGGCACGTCCATCGTGTCCAAGTCGCCGATCATCGACCAGTTCTTTGCCCTCTTTCCGGCAACCGTCGAACTGTCCCTCTGCGCGATCATCCTTGCCATCGTCATCGGGGTTCCCGCCGGCGTGATTGCAGCCATCAAGCGCGGCTCGTTCTTCGACCAGACCATGATGGGCGTCTCGCTGGTCGGCTATTCCATGCCGATCTTCTGGTGGGGCCCGCTGCTGATCATCCTGTTTGCAGGCATTCTGCAATGGACGCCGGTTTCGGGACGCATCTCGCTGATGTTCTTCTTCCCGCCGGTCACCGGCTTCATGCTGATCGACTCGCTGCTGTCTGGCCAGAAGGGTGCTTTCGCCTCCGCCGTCAGCCACCTCATCCTGCCGTCCATCGTGCTGGCCACAATCCCGCTTGCGGTGATTGCCCGCCAGACGCGCTCGGCCATGCTGGAAGTGTTGTCGGACGATTACATCAGAACCGCCCGCGCCAAGGGCCTGTCGCCCTTCCGCGTGGTGGGACTGCATGCGCTGCGCAACGCGCTGATCCCTGTTATCACCACCATCGGCCTGCAGATCGGCGTCATGCTGGCAGGTGCGATCCTGACCGAGACGATCTTCTCCTGGCCGGGCATCGGTAAGTGGATGGTCGATAGCGTCTTCCGTCGCGATTACCCCGTGATTCAAGGTGGCTTGCTGCTGATCGCCGGCATCATCATGTTCGTCAATCTTGTTGTTGACGTGCTCTACGGCCTGATCAACCCGCGCATCCGCCACTAAGAGGTGACTAGTTCCATGGCTGAAACCACTCAGAGCCAGCCGGTCAGCAGCGCGGCGATGCGCCGCCAGATGCTGTCCGAATTCTGGCATTACTTCTCCGAAAACCGCGGCGCCGTCATCGGCCTGTATGTTTTCGCCATCATCGTGATCGTCGCCGTCTTCGCGTCGGTCATCGCCCCACACTCGCCGTTCCAGCAGTACCGCGATACCATCCTTCTGCCTCCGGCATGGATGCAGGGCGGCAACTGGAGCTTCCCGCTCGGAACCGATCCGCTTGGTCGCGACATTCTTTCGCGACTGATCCACGGTGCTCAATATTCACTGTTCATCGGCGTCTTCGTGACGAGCCTTTCGCTGACAACCGGCATCATCATCGGTGTCATCGCGGGTTATTATCGCGGCTGGCTGGACACGGTTATCATGCGGTTGATGGACATCATTCTCGCCTTCCCGTCGCTGCTTCTGGCGCTGGTTCTCGTCGCCATTCTGGGCCCCGGCCTGACGAATGGCATGATTGCCATTGCGCTTGTTCTTCAGCCGCACTTCGTGCGCCTGACGCGCGCCGCCGTGATGACCGAAAAGGAACGCGATTACGTCACCGCCGCCCGTCTGGCCGGCGCTGGCCCCTTGCGGCTGATGTTCAAGACCATTCTGCCCAACTGCATGGGCCCGCTCATCGTTCAGGCCACGCTTTCCTTCTCGAACGCCATTCTCGATGCGGCCGCCCTTGGCTTCCTCGGCATGGGTGCACAACCACCCGCGCCTGAATGGGGCACCATGCTTGCCGAAGCGCGCGAATTCATTCTGCGCGCCTGGTGGGTCGTCACCTTCCCCGGCCTTGCCATCCTGATCACCGTTCTCGCCATCAATCTGGTGGGCGATGGACTGCGGGATGCGCTTGACCCGAAACTGAAGAGGTCCTGACATGGCACTTCTGCAAGTCGATAATCTGACCGTCGAGTTCGAAACCGCCAATGGCTGGTTCCGCGCCGTGGATGGAATTTCCGTCTCCGTCGAAAAGGGCGAAGTCCTCGCCATCGTCGGCGAATCCGGTTCCGGCAAATCCGTCTCGATGCTGGCCGTGATGGGGCTCTTGCCCTGGACCGCCCGCATTACCGCCGACCGTATGCTGTTTCAGGGGAAGGATATCCAGAAGATCAGCGCGTCCGAGCGCCGCACACTGATCGGCAAGGACATTGCCATGATCTTCCAGGAACCGGTGGCCAGTCTCAACCCCTGCTTCACCGTTGGTTTCCAGATCGAGGAAGTCCTGCGCATTCACATGGGCATGGACAAGAAGACGCGCCACGCCCGCGCCATCGAACTGTTCACCCTCGTCGGCCTGCCCGACCCGGAAGAACGGCTGAAGCATTTCCCGCACCAGATGTCCGGTGGCCAGTGCCAGCGCGTGATGATCGCGATTGCCATTGCCTGCAACCCGAAGCTTCTGATCGCCGATGAACCGACAACGGCGCTTGACGTGACCATCCAGAAGCAGATCCTCGATCTGCTGATGAAGCTCCAAGCCGAAAACGGCATGGGCCTCATCATGATTACCCATGACATGGGCGTGGTGGCGGAAACCGCCGACCGCGTGGTGGTGCAGTACAAGGGCAAGAAGATGGAGGAGGCCGATGTGCTTTCCCTGTTTGAGAACCCCAAGAGCAACTATACCAAGGCACTTCTGGCTGCCCTGCCCGAAAACGCGACCGGTGACCGCCTGACGACCGTTTCGCAATTCTTTGACGGCACGCCCACGCCTGCTGCGGGAGAACCAGCATGACCGCCAACAACACCATGCTTGAAATCCGCAACATGAAGCGCGATTACCGCCTGCCCGGCGGCTTCATGAAGCCGGAGAAGATCATTCATGCGGTAAAGGGAGTGTCCTTTGCCCTCGAAACCGGCAAGACGCTGGCAATCGTCGGCGAAAGCGGCTGCGGCAAGTCCACGCTGGCGCGGATGCTGACCTTCATCGACGAGCCGACTTCGGGCGAATTGCTGATCGATGGGCAGAAGGTCGATACCCGCCCCGGCCATCTGACGGCTGAGATGCGCCAGAAGGTGCAGATCGTGTTCCAGAACCCCTATGGTTCGCTGAACCCGCGCCAGAAGATCGGTGACGTCCTTGGCGAGCCGCTGCTGATCAACACCAACATGTCCTCGGCGGAGCGCCGCGAAAAGGCCAATGACATGCTGGTGCGCGTGGGCCTCGGGCCTGAACACTATAACCGCTATCCGCACATGTTCTCCGGCGGCCAGCGCCAGCGTATCGCCATTGCGCGCGCGCTGATGCTGAACCCGAAGCTGCTGGTGCTGGACGAACCGGTGTCGGCGCTCGACCTTTCGGTGCAGGCACAGGTGCTGAACCTTCTGGCTGATCTGCAGGACGAGTTCGGCCTGACCTATGTCTTCATCTCGCATGACCTGTCGGTGGTCAAATACATCGCTGACGAAGTCATGGTGATGTATTTCGGCGAAGCCGTGGAATATGGCACGCGCGAGGAGGTTTTCTCCGACCCGAAACATGCCTATACCCGCACGCTTTTTGCCGCGACACCCAAGGCAGACGTGGAGTCCATCCGCGCCCGCGTGGCCGCCAAGAAACTGGCAAAGGCAGGTTGAAACTGACAAGCCCGGCCCTGCCGGGCTTGAAGCCGCTGGTGTGGCACGTTTGAAGTCTTATGACTTTAACGCCGTGGTACCGCTCAGCCTCGGCGGAGCGTTAGCCTCTTTCGCGATCTTAGAGGCGGATCACACTGGGTATGGCTCCCCTTGGAGCGCAAGTCGCATATGGCTGTACTACTCCGGACAGTCCTCATTGAAGTGACATTCACCTGCAGACTGAGCCCGGAAATTCCGGGCTTTTCCATTTGCGGGTAGCGGCGTGGCTGCTGACGGCGGCAGGCGCTGCTCGGTCCATTCAATCCTGTCAAAAAACCCGGCGACCTCTATTCCAAGCTTCGCCGTTCACGCGGCAGAGGCTGCCCGTGGGATGCTTCATTCTCTGGCCCCACAACCATTTGCGGCCATGGGTATGTCGGACGGGGCGCTGCAAGCTGCCTCGTTGGGTAGTCTATAA
>NZ_LMNZ01000009.1:0-89454 GCF_001423445.1 Rhizobium sp. Leaf311
TCAGGCTCATAACCTGAAGGCCGCAGGTTCAAATCCTGCCCCCGCAACCAACGAAACTTGTAACAGCTTCCATTCGGCCTCCGCTTCGGTGATTACGGCACTACAGCGTTCAAAATAGGCCAGCTTCTCAGACTGATTATTGAACTCACCCGCCCTGACCCGGCGGGCGAACTCGTTTCTATGATGCTGCGCGAGACCGGCACTATATTACAGGAATGCTTGCATAAACGCACGGATAGCAGCAAGTTGACCGTAAATTGTCAGCTCCGTTGACTTGCCGTCAGAGGTGGGCGAGATGACGACCTTCTGAACAAGCTGCCTCAGGAAGTTAAAATGTCGCTGAACTGTATCATCTTGGCTAGCAGCGGTGCGGATAACTCTGGTGAGCGCACCGATGACAGCGTTATACATCGCCGGATTGATGATGAATGTCTTCGGTGGACCTATCGACTTTCTGGTGGTCGTCGCGAGATTGGCTTCAATTTCATTACGCTGGTTTTGTAGGTCATCGAGCATCTTATTGAATGCTTCGATCTGTGGCTGTCCGTTCATGATACGTTGGGTGATTTGCCCTGCGACCACCTCTTGCCCGTGCGAAATATCGCGTAAGCTAGCGCGCAGCTTACCTTCGTTGCGTTCACGGCTCGCTCCCGCAGCAGCCAGTTGCTTATTGATCTCGTCCTGGATGGGCGGGAATGGCGTGGAGAACCCGCCTCTCCAACTCGTGCCGGCTGATGGTTTTGGAGTTGGGGCAAACGACGCCACCCAGATGTTCGATAGGGAGCTTCTTCTGGCGATTGGTGCAGCCATACCGGTCCTTCGCCATGATGGCGAAGGGACCGCTGCAATGGCTGCACTCAAGCAATCCACTGAGAAGGTAGGACGGTCGATGTGTTCGGTTTAATCTGTTGGTCGTCGTATGGCTGAAACTCGCTTCGACTTCCATCTGGCGTTTCTTAACCTTTGTCCACATCTCGTCGGACACGATCCGCAGCTCAGGCTTCTCGCCGACCACCCACTCGCTTTTATCATTCATCCGCGCTTCACGGTTCTCCGTTTCCGGGTTCTTTCGGAAATTGCGGCGGTTGAATACGAGGCGACCAATATAGGTCTCGTTGTTGAGAATGCCAGCACCACGATCCCGATGACCGCGGATAGCAGTGTCACATTATTTAAGCCCGCGAGGGCCTGGTACGGTCGGCACACGTCCATTGAGTTCGACAGCCAATTCTTTCGGTGACCTTCCGAGCACGTATTGTTCGAAAAGCCATCTGACGATCTCGGCCTGTTCCTCGTCAATCTCCCGTTCGCCGGGAATACGATCGCCTTTGGCGTCATAGACGAGCTTGGCCCTATAGCCATAGGCAATCCCTCCAGCAGCCCGACCTTTCTTGACGGAGGTCTTCATGCCCTCGCGCGTACGGTAACGGGTTTGTTCGATCATGTCGTGACTGATGATCGAGCGAAGACCGAGTTCCATGTCATTAACTGCGGAGCTGTTCTGGACTGTCCAGAGCTCAACACTATGGTGTCGAAGCTGTTTGAGAATGCCGGAGCTGTGTTCCATATCTCGGGAGATGCGGTCGACCGAAACGCAAAGAAGAACGTGAATGTCGCCGCGCTTGATACGGCGCAGGACGTTCTGGATGCCAGGCCGCGACTTCAGTTTCGTCCCGCTGATCGCTCGATCTTCTAAGGTCTCGATAATCGTCCAACCGCGTTCGCGGGCGAATTCGCGGCCCAGCGCCACCTGCGTCTCAATGGATTGCTCATCCTGGCGATCGGTTGAGTAGCGGGCATAGAATAGGACGTTCTTGGTAATGATTGCTCTACGAAGGTCATTGGTAAGCAATACCTAGCGTGAAATTTCGCCGTTCCAAGCCGGCGCGGGAAATTTTGGGCGGGCCGGCTCGGATGTGGTCGTCAGATCAAACAGCTGCGGTACGATAGACGCCTCGCTCGAAAAGCTCTGGCGTTCCGTAGTGTCGGCGCATACCGACCGCATCCACAAGAATGCCGGCACTTTGCTTGCTCTGCAGCAGGTTCAGTACGAAATTCGTTTCGAATACGATCCCGAAATACAGATTGCCAGTTGTGTCGCGCCAAGTTGGATCAATGACCTTAATTTCTTCGTCAACGAGCCATGCATGTTGCATCGGAATTGGCAGTTCGGCGTCCATCGCATAACCTTCGGCGTAACGGATGCCGGTTTCTCCCGCTGCCACTCGTGAGACAAGAACTTGCGTAGCGTTATCGAAGGCCTGCTTCGCAGGACCGCGGGTGAACCAATCGGGATTGGTGTCCGTCGGTTCGAAGGTTCTAGCGTGTTGCAGCAAGGCGGTTGCCGGTACAAAGCCTCGCTCCATCTCTGCGTTCATCTGGATGAACGTGAGGAGTTGTTCGAGGTAGGGATCGGACGTCGTTTCAATGTGATTGAGGTTGAAGGTATCAGTCATGATGATCTCCCTGCGCGGCGCGCATCGTTGTTCTTCGGTATGTCGGAAAAAACGATGACGGGACCGTGTGAGCCGGTATTTACCGTCGAGAGCTCTTGACGCAGGATCGGCTCTCCCTCACGCTCACAACCGCTTGGGACGACACTGTCGTGACTGTTCAAATAATCGATGGTGCGGAAATGGCAAGCGAGATGGCGAGAGCGTTCGCGGTCATCTCGTGGCTTGGTTAACGAAAAGTTTTCAGCGGTTGACCTTGCGTCCAGTCCCCAAAAAAGGGGCCACCAGTGACCTTGCGCAGCCGGCACCGGCAGACCTGAACGTGCCGGCTGCGCAAGGGGCCTGAGGTGACGCTGGCCAAGATCAACAGATTGTTCATTGGCATGAGCGCGCCGAAAAGGACAGTCACGGCCAGGAGGAGAATCGCTTCTGGAGCAGCCGTCCCGGCGTGACGTGCAAAAAGCCGTACCGATAGCCCCGCCCGCGCGGGGCTATTTTTTGACCGGTGTTCGCCGCGTACCCTGTTAACCATACCGGTGCTCTTTGTTCCGGATGTGTTCCAACCGGATTGCCGGATGTAAAACTCCGGGCTATGTCGACAGCGTCAGCAGAAACTGAATATCTGCAGACACTTAACGGCCCCCGCCGATGCGCCAACATCGAACGAGGGCCTAACCCGCAACCTTCTCAAGAAAGGCATTGGGCTATGTGGCCCTTACTTGCTTTGCTTCCGAACGGGAAGCTTCTCTGTCATCTGATCCTGTTGATGAGCGCATTTTGTCACGGTGCAGCTGGTTGCCCCGTCGTTTTCGATGTGCCTGCACTTCGTCGATGAACTGAGCCACTCAACCGATCATCCCATTTCTAGGACCCGGCTTCGTTTGAAGCTGGCTGGCCGCCGGATACGGAAATGATTTCCGGATCGGACGCCGTGGGTTCGAGGTCTGCAGGCTGATCGGCACTGTCAGCAGGAGCAATATAATGACCATCATTCTTTCAGGCGCGTCTTCCGCGCAAGCCTATTCGCATGCCGTCGATCTCGATGCATTACAGTCGCGCTTCGATACCCTCATCGATGAACTGTCTACCCAGCCCTTTTCCGCCTGCGCGCTTTCGGACGCGCTTGCCGGCGGGGTCAATGAAGCTGCGGAAATCCTACGCGCCATCCCTATTCAGGAGGGCAGGCTGCTTGAGCGCGGAATTGGCATCATCGCGGGCCTCAATCCTGACCTTGTTGTTTTGGCGCATAATCTGCGATTACCAGTTACGAAGACCGCCCTTGAACTCGTCGAGAAAAACGATCCGAAGCATTTTCGCTCCCTGACACTCGACGCCGATACCGGTGGACGCAAAGGGGCGGCTGCTCATAGGGTCGGCCAACCTGACCGCCAGTGGGATCGCAGGCAACCTCGAAATCGTCAGCGAGCTCCGAGCAACAGCTGAAGCGAGCGGCGAGCGGAGGATTCTGCGCCAGGCATTAGATTATTTACTCCGCCATCTCGACCAAGGCGATCCAGCGGTAGAGGCGCAGCTAGAATTTCTGCGGCGACGTACCCCTTGGCTAGCGCACGCGCGTTTGGTAGGTGTCCCTGATCTTCAGCTTTAGTTCGGCCTGCTCGCCACGTCTGGACTTGTAGACATAGAGCGACCGGTCAAACTTCAACACCGAGCATGCACACCGGATCGAACCTTCCAGTCCGCTTCTACTGAGTCGACAAGCTTGCGCTTGTGGACAGGCCTCACAGCTTTCATAACAGAACATCCTGGGGCAGGGCCTTGTTCAGTAAAAGATCCGCCACAATCCGCTTCAGCTTGGCATTTCCTCTGCAAGCTGGGGTAATGGCTTCATCTCCAACGGCATCACACACGCGTATTTACGTCATTTGTGCAACGTCGCATCCGAAATGCCTTACGGCACACCTCCCAAATTGGGTTCCATCCGCCGCCTGCTTCAGCACAAATGCAATCTGTGCTTCCGAACCGAGGACCGCGCACCAAAAATTGGACGCCTTAATCTGGTTCCCCTCTTCTTCCATCAGGGATCACGAGCGCAAATGCCAGTTCAACATCGACAAATTTGCCGGTGGTACATCAACGCTTAGAGTTTCCTGAGAACCAGAGATAATTGTTTTGCCAGGCCGTGCCTGCATCACGACCCTGTGGAATAAGCAGGTCTTCGCGATCCCTGTATCTATCTCACGTCCGGATCAATGCCTCTCTGATACCTTCAGCGAGTGCGCTGGTGCTTAACGGCTCCCGTAGCACGTTGAAGCGCAACGCGATTGCAGCGCTGAGCATGTCCTCGTTTCCCGCGTGCGAGATCAACACGACAGATGCGCCTTGGGCCATCGAGGCTATGTCGCATGCTGTATAACGTGGCGGTAGTGACCTGATATCGATAATGATCAAGTCCGGGGTCTGGGTGGACAGCCATTCCTCCATGGCGCCGATATCGAGAAACCCAACCGGTTCGTAGCCAAGCGCTGCAATCTTTTCCTCATGCATCGCAAGGTCGCGTGCATAGGGTTTCAGAAGTGCGACCAGCTGCCCGTTGCCCAAAGTCACTTTCGGCGTTTCGAAGAATTGGTTGATAGGAGTGGGCAATAGTGTCGAATGGGGAAAATACACTTCGAAAGATGTGCCCTTGGCGCAGTCGCTTTCTACATTGATCCGGCCATCCATGGCCGTTACCAGGCCGTGGACAGCGGAGAGCCCGAGGCCCGTACCTCCTGTGGCAGCCTTTGTCGTGAAGAATGGTTCAAAGATATGCGGCAGGGCATCCGGTGATATCCCTGTGCCGTTATCCGCGATACGGACGCGCACATATTTGCCTGGTTGCAACAGTCCGAAGGACAAGGAGTGAACATCCTTGATGACGACAACATCGACATTTATGTCAACCCGGATTTCTCCGCGTGACGCTTCTGCCGCGTTTTTACAGAGGTTCATGACAACCTGTTGGAGTTCAACAGGATGACCGAGAAGTTTGCAATCCTCATCGGGCTCCAGACATGCATTGACCTCCAAGAGAGGCAACGAGGCCGATATCAGCGGTAGGGCGTCCCGGATCGCTTCCACCAGGTTGATCGGGCGCCTTTCCTGCTCCCGGTTTCGACTCAAAGTGAGGATCTGGTTCACAATATATTCTGCTCGTCTGGCAGTAGACATCATTTCCGCAAGATAGGGCTCCACCTGACCGCCCTCCTGCGCGCGCTGCAATGCCATCTCACCATAGCCGAGCAGTGCGCCCAAGATGTTGTTGAACTCATGCGCTATGCCTCCCGCCAACGTACCAACCGCTTGTACGCGTTCCGCATGCCTGAGGCGCCGTTCGAGATCTTCCCTGTTTCTGCGCTTGCAATGGTCAGAAGCCGTCTGGATGAGACCAGACAGAGATGAGCACAGCAGCGAAACTTCATCCTGTCGAAAGGTTCGCCGAGGCTTGGGAAAGGTCAGGAGCATAATGGCAATGCGTCCGAGTGGCGTTAAAACCGCCGCGGCGACAGTCGTTGTTTGGCGGCCAGTGAACGACTTGGAATGTGAATTGGCAATGTCGAGGAAATAGCCGGCAGACTGGTCTTCGGTGGTTTGCGATGCGCTGACCCGTGTCAGGAAGTGTGCTTTGACTTCAGGCGCGAGGGGAGGCGGGAATTGTGCACTCAAATATTCTTCGATCGTTACACCCGTCCGCGGCTCCACGATTTCGACCCTGAGCGCGTCCGCCCCGAAATAGAATGCGAACTCCGAGAGAACTCTTGTTGCAACGACTGTGAATTCGTCCCTGTTCAGGGTCTCGTCAAACGCTTGAGCGAACCTGTGCAGGAGTGACTGTCCATCCAGCAACCGCTTGATGGATGTTGCCTGCCTCATTCCACTGAATGTCAGCCACGAGGCGTAAGCGCACAAACAAAGAGACGCGAAGGCAAAAACCGCACCGGCTAGAGAAAAGCGATCAGTTATGCCCCATGCCCTGCATCCCGCCATTACACCGCCGCAGGACGCAAAATAGGCGAGGAAGAACGCGCCTGATATGCAGACCAATATCCTCAAGGAATTGTCGACAAAGATAAATCGAGTGAGCGTGGTGGGCACAGATGGGAGGGTCGTCATATCTGCTCATGTTGTGAAGGGGAAATCGGGCTGCTGAGGGGCTGATACTGAGCCGAGCAATGCGAGTTGACGCCAAGCTTTGAGGCAAGCGAGCAAATTTGAAGGTACACGCACCTGGAGACGGCCAAATTGATCTGAGGATAGGCAGTCATATTGGTCCGCAACTTGGGTTATCCGCGGTAAGAGGTGGCGAAGTGTCTCGGCATGAAGGCCATCACCAGACTCTGCCTCTCCCCAAGTGCGACATTGTTTCTGTTTTGACGCCCCGCGTTACAAATGAAATTCGCCGCCGCCCGACAAACGCGCCGGGAGCACACGGTTTGTTGCATTTGAAAGCAGATATTGCCGATCTGACACGCATCCGATAATCGGGTCGTCTTTCTAAGAAAATTACATCTCCGACACGCTGCCACGCCTGCCACAGTCGGACCCCGATTGCGGCTATGAGGATCGATCAAATGCCCCAGGTTGAAAGTCTGAAAGCGTCAGCAGCAATAAAATCGGATCCGATGTGCAGTTGCTCAGTCGAGCAGTTCCTGGCGACCATTGATGTAGCAGGCGGGAGAATCCTGCTGACGTCCGACGAATTGGAAAGTCTGGAGACCGACCCCAGCTTTACGAAAGCTTGGCAGCGCGATCTTGTCCGGATTGATGCTGGTGGAGAGTGGTGTGAAGGGGGAATTGTTTACCTGACCAAGTCTGGACGTTCATTATTAAAGGCGTCCCGCCCGTCCATGCCTGACGAAAGTATTGTCACAAGGCTTCTGCGCTGGTGCGCAAACCTTTCACGATAAGTATTCCCCGCGTTTCATTTTAAGTCCGGGACAACCGGAGTGGCAACTCGGGCCGCCGGCTCGATTGCTGAGATTACCTGGGCCAAATAAGCGACGTTCAGCATTTTTGCTCCCAGCCATTTCGGCTCGTTGCAGATGTAATTCTATTTCGCTTCTCGTTCACATTACGCTTTTGCAGGCCGTCCAGAGGTTCGTCATCGCAATGATGGAGACCGGACGTTGATGCCAATCGAGTTAACCGCAAAGCCGAGGTTACCACGTCTACGTGGCCCCGTGATCCCATCCAGATCTACGGGAAGGCACACCCTGTGCCCTAGGCGGTAACGCCCACAGTGATGCCACTGGCGGCCCCGATCCGTCCGCAGGCTTCGGCCGATTGATGCGACCAAGTTGGGAGCCAAACCTCATATAATCCCGAGAACGCGAGAAGAACCATGACTGGTCCCCTCACTATTCTAGCTCCGGTCCGTTACCCCTCCCTCTTCAACAGCCCAAGAACGTCTCGTCATCACATTCTCCGGCGTCGATTTCTGCCGATGAATTACCTGTCGCCGAAAGTTGAAGGCGTGACGGTATTCCCCCCAAGTTTGCTCGACAGGATCGATCTCATTCATGGATTCAACCGGATTCCACTCAATCCCAAGCCCTTTGTCATAGGATTTGAGTCACATCTTCCCAGAGGTTTCGGAATTGAAAACTCATTCTTCTTTACGTTCATGCGAAACCAGTTGTTGAATGAGCGGTGCAGGGCCATCGTCGGAATTTCCGAATATGCAAAACGCACCTTTCTCGCGCAACATGAGGGGACATCTGCATATCATGAACTTGCGGCAAAGCTGGTTGTCCGCATGCCCTCCGTCGTATTGCCAAAGGATCCGCCAGCGAAAAAACAGACTTTGCCACCAATTCGTCTGCTGTTTGTTGGAAACCACTTTGCGAGAAAGGGTGGTTGCGTGGCTCTGCGTCTTGCCCAGTTGTCGCTGGATGCAGGGCTGCCATTGGAAATTGAAATCATCTCCAAGCTGGAAATTGGTCGCGTCTCGTGGACAGATCCACTGGATGAGAGTTTTTTCGATCGGTATCGACCACTTCTCAATTTGCCCAATGTCCGATGTTGGGGAGAGCTGCCCAATCAGCAGGTGATCGAAAAAATCCGTCAATCCCATTTCCTTCTGCTCCCGACCTTTGGAGACAGCTTCGGTTACAGCGCGATCGAGTCTCTCATCAACGGCACCCCTGTCATCGCTACCCGACAATGTGCACTGCCGGAATTTATAAGGGATGGCGTCAATGGCATCATGCTTGACCTGCCTTTGAGCGATAAAGGCGAATGGATACATTTGAACAGTCCAGATCGCGGGTCAAAAACATTCGAGAAAATCCATGCGCAGGAGGTGGATCGGCTGGCAGAAGAGACGCTTCGTCGTCTGGAGGAAATGTTGAATTCTCCGACCTCTTTCGATGCGATGGCACTGAACGCGCATGAAACCGCGGTCCAGAGATTTGACTCTCGACTGCATGATACGTTTTGGGATGATCTTTATGAAACGGCGGTTTTGCAGCCTGTGGAGGCGTATGCCCCGGACGGTGTACGTCAGGCCTACCCAATCGACCATTTTGAGACTTGACGGAGCAAGCTGCCAGGGCGACGAGACCAGCAATCTCGTCACCCCCAGTGGCGTCGGACCTGATTAGCTTGGACCAGAGCTGAGCTACAGCCGAAACGAATTTCTATAAATTTTGAAACAATGGCGAGGTTTGGGCGACCGATCATGCTGCCTTCAGTCTGATATCACCCCACCTCACCATTGGAGTCTAGAATGAAGACACTGTTTCAAACGATGGCAGTCCTGGCTGCCCTCATTGTGCCGGCCAATGCTTTTGAACCTATTCCGTTCAGCCTTACATTTCCAACCCAGCCCCGGTCAAAGGTGTCCGCCATTCCAGGTGGTAAAGTTTCGAGGCTGAACAGATCGAACTCGAACGCCGCTTCCGACAACTCGAAAAAGTCGGGTCAGACACAAAATCCTGCTCGACATGAGAAACATTCGCGGTGACGCGCCGCCGACTAGCAGAGCAGGTTGCCTAACACGGATTGCACAGCGTCGATCAAGGCCTGGCCACTGAAGGGCTTGTATAGCAATACGAAGCCACCACATTCAGACACCCGTTTGACCAAGGAAGCATCGGACTTTGCAGTGACGAAAATCACCGCGGTTTCGCAGCCATCGTCGTTCATTTTCTGTTTCATCTCGATGCCTGACATTCCCGGCATGTGAATGTCGGAGATTACGCAGGCCGGGTTCAGGCCTGTGCGGGCTTCCAGAAATTCTGTAGCTGTTGCAAACCCTGCTGTCTCGTATCCAAGGGACCTCATCAAGCCTTCCGTTGCTGTGCGAAAGGAATTGTCATCATCTACGATGGCGATGAGCACGTTGCTGTGCTTCGGCATTGCGATTACCCTTGTGGAAAGATACTGGTACGTATCCTACCTCATCGCATAAACGGGCCTGTCACGAAATCATACGGTGGTGTTAGTGCTTCGTTTTGGATCGCGTTCCTGCAAGGCATCGGCCATACGCACCAGATCAGGGACCGTGCGGGCACCCATCTTCCGCATTGCAGCGCCACGATGGATTTTGACTGTAACCTCGCTGATACCCAGATCTCCTGCGATCTGTTTGTTCAGCAAACCCCTTGTCACCATCAACATCACTTGCTGTTCTCGACTGGAGAGCGTTTGAAAGCGCGCTTCGGTCTCGGCGGTCTGTCCATGCTCCGCGCGCCTCTTTCGATCAAGCTTGAGTGCTGAAGCGATTGCATCCAGCATATCCTGATCGCGAAATGGCTTTGTCAGAAAGTCCACAGCACCAGCTTTCATACCGCGGACCGACATCGGAATATCACCGTGACCCGTCATCAGGATAACTGGAATGAAAATGCCACGGGCGTTCAACTGATCCTGAAAATCGAGCCCACTCGTCCCTTGCAATCGGATATCGAGCACCAGACATCCTTCAGTATCCGAACGACTGGCTGCCAGGAAAGCCTCAGTCGACACATACATCGCAGTCGTAAAGCCGACAGACCGAAACAGGCTGTCCAAAGCAGACCTGAGAGATTCATCGTCATCGATGACGTGAATGATGGGGGGCTGGGGCTTCACGTGTTCCCTCTTGCAAAAACACACATTGCTTTACTTAAAAGCGTTTCCCCTTCATGCCAAAAAAGTAGACATTGTGAAAGTCGTTTTGTGCGCGAGCTTTTTAAAGGATGAATCGTGAGCCCTTTGCCTGAGCAAATCGGTTTGATGGACTTGAAGCCAAGCTCCCCGGAAGCGTTAAGCAGGCTTCTCACGGCGATGGGTGCACTCGTGGTGGAGGTCGATGCATCCTCCGCCATGGCTGTGTTGACCACGCTCCAAAAGGAGGGGGTTTCAGATCTCGCAAACCATCTTCAACGTCATGATGACGTCGTCCGTCAGATCATGCGGGACACAACATGGGCGGTTCAGGTTTCAGATCATGCGGCATCAGGGATCGGTGTTCTTTGGCCAGAAGAGAGCGCGAGCAGTTTCATTGATCTGGTCGTCTCGTCCTTTTTGGGCGAGGGCGAGTGGCGTGGCGAGTGCCGGATGCGCCATGACAACGGTAGTGTCTATCATGCTCAACTGACGTCGGTCATAATCCATCGATCGGAAACAGACCTTCGTCTTCTTCTCGCACTAAAGGATATTTCCGCCGAAAAAGAAGAATTTGACCGGCTCACTGCGAGTGAGCGCCGCTTCAGACAGCTTTTCGATTACATGCCGATCGCATTGACGGAGGTCGATGCCAGCCGTCTTGTCGATATATTCCGTAGCCTTCGTGAGCAGGGCGTAGAAGATCTTTCTTCATATATTGACGCCAATCCCGGCTTCATGGCCGACGTGATGAACGCGATGCATGTTGAGGAAGTCAATCACTACAATGTCGCGATGTTCGGGGCAGAATCTCAAGAGGCGATGAAGGGGCCGATAACGCGGTACTGGCAAGCCGGGATAGCAACGCTTAGACGGTCTATCGAGGCGAGATATCGGGGTGAGAACTTCTTCCAGGAGGAAGGTCAAGTTTGCCGTATGGATGGAACGGTCATCGACGTTCTCTATGCGGCGGCGCGACACGGATCCAGTCCTGACAAGAGTCTTGTGGCTTTCATTGATATTTCGGATCGTAAGAAAGCCGCAGAAGCACTGCGCCGGAGCGAACGACGTTATCAGGACCTTTTCCAGCATGTGCCGGTTCCGGTGTTGCAGGTGAATGCCAGCGGGCTCCTTGCGCTTCTCGCAGAGCTGAAGGAGCAGGGGGTAGACGATCTCGAAGCCTATATCGCCGGGAACCCGCAGTTCCTGTGGGCTGCGATGCAAAGCACAGTGATAGAGGAGGCAAATTACGCTGCGATAAAAGTTCTTGGAGTCACCAACGCGGATGAGTTGAAAGGTCCGATCACGCCGCTGTGGCGCAACCATCCCGAAATCTATTCCCGTCTGCTCAAACATCGTTATCTCGACAATACGACCTATGAGGAGGAGGTTACGATCACCGCCTACGATGGCAGAGTAAGGGAGGGATCGTTGACGGTCACATTCCCTCCTGAGGTGGGCGACAATGGACTAACAATTAATGCCTTCGTAGACACGACGGACAGGAAATTGGCGGAACAGAAGCTGAGGCAAATCGAGGCAGATTACGCACACGCAGCCCGGATTTCCATGCTGGGAGAATTGACGGCGTCTATCGCCCATGAGGTCAATCAGCCGCTTGCAGCAATCACCACCTATGGCGAAGCCGGGTTGCGCTGGCTAGGAAGACCGGAACCTGAGCTTTCCGAGGTCAAGGAAATCGTGGAGCGAATCGTCGCGGATGCCCAGCGTGCCGCTAGCGTTATATCCCGAGTGCGAAACCTCGCGCTAAGGCGGGCAACAAGCGAACAGGTTCTGCCGCTCGATGATGTGGTTGCCGAAGCACTGTCATTTTTAAAGCACGAGTGCCATACGCATCAGGTTCGTGTAACGCATCTGCCGGCACTGGGCCGCACGGATGTTGTTGTGGATCGCACGCAGTTGCAGCAGGTCGTCGTCAATCTTACCGTCAACTCAATTCAGGCGATGGCCTCGGTCAGCAAAAATCGGCGTCAAATCTCTATTCAGACGGTAGCTGACGGTATCAAGGTGCGGTGCATAGTCGATGATTCCGGGCCGGGTATCATGGATGCAGAGGCTGAGAACCTGTTCCAGAGCTTTGTTACGACCAAGGAAAACGGTATGGGAATGGGCCTGGCCATATGTCGCTCCATTGTGGAAGCGCATGGCGGACGCATCCATGCAAGCGCAGACAGCGCGCTCGGTGGGGCGCGCTTTATTTTCGAGCTACCAGCCGCGCCATGACGGTTGGTTGTTGAGAGGCAGGTCGCCAGAATGCCATGCCTCTCAACCTGTTTTACGTGCTCAGGCCCATGCTGGGCGATCTACAGTTCTTCGCAACTGCTCACGCCGCAACGGATGACATGGTCGGGACCTGGGAGATTGTCTTGAGAATTTGCGACGCGATCTGGTAGGGATCGCCCTGGCTGTTCGGTCGGCGATCCTCGAGATAGCCCTTGTAATCGCTCGTAACGAATGAATGCGGAACGCGGACAGACGCGCCGCGATCAGCGATCCCGTAGGAGAACTCGTTCCAAGGGGCCGTCTCGTGTTTGCCGGTGAGGCGTTTGTCGTTGTCGGGACCATAGACGTTGATGTGGTCCATCACATTTGCGTTGAACTGCGCCATGAGCGCTTCGAAGTAGTCTTTGCCTCCGACGTCGCGCATGAATTTGGTAGAGAAGTTGCAATGCATTCCAGAGCCGTTCCAGTCGGTGTCGCCCAGCGGCTTGCAGTGGAACTCGACGTCGATGCCGTATGTTTCGGTGAGACGCTGCAGCAAGTAGCGAGCCATCCAGATCTGGTCTGCGGCCCGCTTTGAGCCCTTCCCAAAAATCTGGAACTCCCACTGGCCCTTGGCCACTTCCGCATTGATGCCCTCGTGATTGAGACCGGCGGCCAGGCACAGATCGAGGTGCTCCTCGACAATCTTGCGTGCGATGGAGCCCACATTCTTATGGCCGACCCCGGTATAGTACGGGCCCTGCGGGGCGGGATAACCCGACTCGGGAAAGCCGAGCGGCCGTCCATCCTTGTAGAAAAAGTATTCCTGCTCAAAGCCGAACCAGGCATCTTCATCGTCAAGGATGGTGGCTCTCTTATTGGACTCATGCGGCGTCACTCCGTCCGGCAGCATGACTTCGCACATGACAAGAATGCCGTTGATGCGCGCGGGGTCAGGATACATGGCGACGGGCTTGAGCACGCAATCGGAATTGCTCCCTTCTGCCTGCATGGTCGAGCTACCATCGAAGCCCCACAGCGGCAGTTCCTCAAGTGTGGGCATTGTCTGGAAATCTTTGATTTTTGTCTTGCCGCGCAGGTTCGGTACCGGTGTGTAGCCGTCCAGCCATATATATTCGAGCTTGTATTTCGTCATAAGGATCTCCTGTTTTGAAGAGCCTTTATTTGAGGACTGGATGCTTCAAATCGATTTCCCGCTTAACCGTCAAAGTTTCAGACTTAACGTTCAGCCAGCCATGCATTGGAGTTGGCAATTTCATTTGAAGTCCGCCCACTAAAACCTGAAATCCGTCGATGCGATTTGTACCCGAAGCTCCCGACGTGGCCAGGTCACTCCAGGTCAAAAAGATGCGCATAACAGGCAGGACTGTCCCGCATCTTGATTGCACAACCAAAACCAGAGCGGATCGCAGCCGTTGCCGGACGGAAGGCTATTTGCGCAAACGACCCTGACCATGAAGGCTACGCGCGACGACCGCTATTCACACAGATAGGATCTTTGATGAGTAAGCGTTTATTTGCCACGGTGGCATTCACCTTTCTGCTTGGCACTACAACCTACGCGAATGCCGAGGTGAAGCCTGTGGAAACCACATGCCCGTTTGGAGATTGCGATGCGGCTATTTCCTTCTCCTATCTTGGAGAAGTCATCATCCCGACGGGAACCATGGAGAATGGACTGGAATTCGGCGGTATTTCGGGCCTGGATTTCGACCCGTCCAGTGGTCGCTACATCGCTATCAGCGATGATCGTTCCGACAAGGGACCTGCCCGCTTTTACGAGCTTGATATAGACGTGAGCGCTAACGGTTTAAAAAGCGTCAAAGTGGTCAAGCGGGTGACCCTACTGGACGCTGACGGGGAAGCCTTTCCAAAAAACGCTGTAGATCCGGAGGCCATTCGTGTCGGCAAGGAAGGGATTTACTGGTCTAGCGAAGGCGGTGGAGATCCGCTGATCGCGCCGTCGGTTCACGTCGCCTCGTCCGACGGCAAATCCATTCGAGAATTGTGGTTGCCGGGGGAATTCGCGCCCACTGCCAACAAGACGAGCGGTGTTCGCGAGAACCTGTCATTTGAAAATCTCGCGTTTGCTCCATCCGGTGCCGTGTTTGTCGCGGTCGAGGCAGCCCTCTATCAGGATGGAGACAAGCCTGGGCTTACCAATGGTAGTCTTGCCCGGATCATCAGTTACGACAGCACCACGGGCGAGCCTGGAAAACAATACGTCTATCCGGTTTCACCAATTCCTCAAGCCGCTAGCAAGGCTGACGGGGCAAATGACAATGGCATGTCTGACATGCTTGCACTTGATGATCGCCACATGCTTGTCGTTGAACGCAACTTCGCTCAAGGTTTTGGAAACAACATCAAGTTGTTCATGGTCGATCTCGAGGGTGCGACCGATGTCTCGAACATTGCCTCACTGGCCCGCACTGGGGAGCGCGTTGTTCCTGCTCGCAAGAGCCAGGTGCTCGACTTGCGCGCTATCGGCTTGACGCCAGATAATATCGAGGCAATTTCCCTCGGCAAAGCCAGGGACGGGACAGATGTTCTCATTCTTGCGGCGGACAACAATTTCTCGGATCGTCAGAAAACGCAGTTCTACGCCTTTAAAATTGGAGGTCGGTGGACGGCTCCCGGCAGCGCCCGATAATTGAATAAGCTGCGCTCCGCTTAAAACGCCTGGCAAGCAAAACGCAGCCCTTGAAGTCGGATGTGGACGTCAAGGGCTGCAATTTCGTAATGGTGTAAGCACTTTACTTGTAGGCAGTATTGCCGGATCTCCGAAGTCCTCAAAGTGATGTCGCGATCCCTAAGTTGTGCAGTATGCAAATGCCGACTGCGACCATTTATTTTGTGTATCCTCGACGGCCAAAGCGCACGATGTTTTCGATGTCACACCGGCCGATTCCGATGTCATTGAGCAAGTAATCGTCCAGCTCTTCCAGACGGTTCATGGCCGCTCTCAGCCTTCTTTTGCGCATGAGTGTCGTGATAAGATCGCGCAATCGCAATACGGATAGGTGTTGAGTTATCATCATGCTCTCCATAAATGCCTTCAGAAAAGTCCAGACGCCTAAAAGACGTGCAATGGACGATGATTATTTGGGCATTTAAGGCTAATGCGACGTTTCACACCTGATGATCTTGATTACAGTTGTAGGCGGCTGATCCGGCGGCAACTATAGATTCTCAAAAGAGCTGATGGCATTTCAGCTGAAGTCTCATCGCAGATTTCTAAAATCAATCGGTGCGAATTATCACCCACATTCCCGGTCTTTGCGTGATCAGCCATCGCGAGTGACAAGGAGTGCGCCGCTTGACCGTTCGGAAAATTGTTTCATCTCTCAATCGGATGCTCAGGCAACGGTCTCAGCCCGTGTCGCTGGAGGATCGGACGATTGGCGCGCTGGTCAAGGATATGCTTGATACGATGTACGCCGCAGGGGGCGTAGGGCTCGCTGCCGTTCAGATAGGGGTTCTCAAGCAAGTTATCGTAGTTGACCTTCCCGGCGGAGACCCGCTCGGTCCACAAATTTTCATCAATCCGGAGATCATTGAAGCAAGCGGGGAGCAGGCTGTTTTCCGCGAAGGTTGCCTGTCACTTCCGGGCGTGATGGTGAATGTGAAGCGCCCGACACATGTTCACGTCCGGTACCGATCCCTCGATGGCAGGGCCTGTGAGATAATGGCTCATGGTTTGCTGGCAATTTGTCTGCAGCATGAGATCGACCATCTCAATGGCGTACTCATCACTGATCATGTCTCGCCAGAAGAGTTCTGACACGGGCGGAGCAGCATGTTACAGTTGAAATGACTTTAGCGCCGATTAATCCAAGAAATCGCGGGCGGCTGCTTGAATTTGGATTTCCCGTTGCGTATCGGGCAACTAGATTGTGCTGATGTTTTCAGGGGGCGCCCATGGCAAGTAGTGTTACACGGCTTCCTCGTCTTCTGGCGCTTTCCGGGATTGGTGGCGCACTGGAGTTTTTCGACTTCGTCATCTTTCTCTTTCTTGCCCCCGTTATCAGCAAGAATTTCTTCCCGCCGGACACTCCGGAATGGTTGGCGGACGTTCATGTGCTCGGCATTTTTGCCGCTGGGTACGTCTTTCGCCCGCTGGGTGGTCTCATCATGGCCCATTTTGGAGACCGCTCCGGCCGTAAGCAGGTTTTCCTTTTTTCGATCCTGCTCATGGCTTTTGCGACAACTGGTATCGCGTTGATCCCGAGTTATTCGACGGCCGGTTGGCTGGCGCCACTCCTTCTGGTGTTACTGCGCATGATGCAGGGCGTCGCAATTGGAGGCGAAGCTCCCGGTGCCTGGACATTCGTCGCGGAACACGTTGCTCCTCGTCATCTCGCGCTGGCTTGCAGCTTCATGAGTTCATCTCTCATTGCCGGTGTCTTGATGGCTTCTCTGGTCACGATGGCGGTGCACAGTTACTTCTCTCCCGCCGCCATGCTTGACTATGGCTGGCGTGTCCCGTTTGTCGTGGCAGGGGTTCTGGGGCTGTTGGGCGCCATCTTGCGGCGGTGGCTCAGCGAAACACCCGTGTTCCTAAGGGCTAGAGAGCAGCGTGCCGCTGCAAAGCGGCTGCCGATTCTGGTCGTGTTGCGCAGTCACTGGGAGGCGCTTTCGATTTCGGTGGTTGCGACATGGATCCTGTCGGCTGTCGTGATTGTCACGACACTTATGACGCCGCTGATCCTTCAAAAGCAGTACCATTTCGATCCCCAGTCGGCACTTGCGATTTCAGCCTTCGGATCGCCGTTTGTTTGTGTGGGGGGGCATTTGCGCGGGCTATATGGCAGACAGGGTTGGCCTCGGTCGATATTTCATGTTTGCCAGTCTTCCTTTTGCGACGGCCAATTTCCTGTTCTATTCCTATGTGGATCCTGCAAGCGGCAATGTGTATCTGCTGTACGGTCTGTCGTCTTTTTTCAATGGCATGGTTGGAGCGATCCCATGCTTCATGGTTCGGGCATTTCCGAGCAGTGTCCGTTTCACTGGCATCTCGCTGGCGTACAACGTGACATTCGCAGTCTTTGGCGGGCTTACACCAGTCGTGATCGGTGCGCTTCTCCCGACCTCGCCCCTGTCCCACATGTATTATCTGCTTGCGGTCGCCGTCGGCATTTTCCTGTTGGGCGCTTATGTAACCGTGAGGCCATCGGCTGTGCGATACAGATCGGCTCGCGACGAAGGTTTGGCGATTTAGCGCTTTCAAGTTGCGCATCCTCGAAACTGCGCAGACATTTAACGCTTGCGTAAAGCGCGCAATCGCCGCGCGCCGATGATTTTTGGTTGGTTCTCAGACGGGCCAGCTGACACAGAAATGGCTCGGCATGCGAACAAAGATATGGCCGTTGAAAACTGGTATGTCTTCCAGCCGCAGCTTCGGCAGTCTTCGTGTGAAAACCGATAGACACTCTTCCAGCTCGATTCGTGCCAGATGATCAGCGGCGCATCGATGTGACCCGGCACCAAATGCGAGATGGTCTCGCGCAAGGTCACCGCGGTGAATGTCGAATGTATCAGGATGCTGGTAGACTGTTTCGTCTCTCAACGCCGATATTGTCGATAAGATCAGCAGCGTATGTGCCGGGATTATGTGCCCGTGCAACTCGATTTCGTCCGCAGTCGCGCGTACCATTCCGGCAATTCCGGGCTGATAACGCATCGCTTCGCTCACAGCTGCGGCCACAAGACTTTGATCCTCACAAACCGCATTCCATTGGCTTTTATGAAGCAAAAGAAGAGATGTCTGTGCGACGATAGCGGCCCGCACGGACTCGTTTCCCCCTATGATGAGTTGAATGATCTGGATAGCTGCTTCCACAGGGCTCACGCCCGCATCCTCTGCCGCTTCCCTGATAGCATCCATGAAACCTGCGCCGGTGTGCGTCTGGGCCATTTTTCGCATCAGGTAATCGCGAAGGAACGTTGCCGCCTCAGCCGATTTTGCGATGTCGGCAACCGTCGAGGCGGGACTGAAGAACCGGCTCAACTCACCCACATGCGAAACGAATACGGCACGCTCTTCCTGAGGAACGCCGAGGATACCTGCCAGAGCAAGAACGGTAACCTTGTCGGCAAACTGGCTGACGAATTCAGCGGTTCCCTGTGCGTAGACAGTATCGATCAAGTCTTCTGTCGCGTTTCGGACACTAGTACGCAGTTCCTTTGTCAAAACGGTTGAAAGAGCGCGGGACATGATGGACCTGCGTCTTTCGTGAGGCGCGCCGTTTGCCGTCAACATGCCAAGGCTGAAAAACTCATGCAGGATCCCCTCGGTAACACCTCTGGATTCAGGTATCGCAGCTTCTGTTGCGACAATGCGTGGGTCTGAACTCAGCTGAACGACATCGGCATGGCGAAGAACGAATAGACCGCCCCCCTCGTACTCCACAATAGGGCTCTTCGAGCGCCAGCGTTTGAAAGCAGCCTGGGGATTGGCGTCAAGCTCTGCGATCGTCAGCATAATGTCTCCTACTCGTAAGATATGCCGTTTGGCACCAAAAATATTTGTATCGATATTATCGAATATATCAAATATGTCGAGTTGCATGAGGTTTCAGATGTAACCAAGACAAGCGCATGACGATGTTTCGGGATCGCAGCGGATGGGATGGGCCTGTGCCAACAGACCGTTGCAAAAGGTGTCCCGATGACAATGGTAATCGTGCACCCGTCCATTGAAGCGCAAAAGAAACCGACCGGCTTCAAACATGCCGGACGCGCCTAATGAGCCTCCCTTGCTCGGCTATCCATCAACAGAAAGCGCTGCCCTTCAGCGGAATGGATTGTTACGACAACACGCCAGTGCTGGATATCAAGCCTTATCGTGGGCTTTGCAGGCCCTCGAGGTGATCTAACATTCGCAGTGTAGAGGCAGATACAGACGCTCCTCCAGAGATGCTCATGTCAAATGCAATAGTATTTCGTGGCCATGTAATGAGCGCGTCGGATTGAATGGCAAAAAAGCGGTCTCGTTATCGAAGGAACCGCATTTGACCTACTCATCTCCAGTCGCCAGTCCACCTGTTCTTGGTTTCCGTGAGCTCAACGCCCAACCTCATGAGACATTTGCCGAATATCGCTCCATCGTTCCCTTTTTGAAGAGAGAAGACGGTGCGCATCTCTTATTGAGAGGCCACGATGTTCAGAGGTTCGTGAAGGATCCAAAGACGAAGCAACTAGAGACAGAATTGCTATATGCTCGCGGCATAACAGCAGGTCCGCTCGTCGAGCTCGCAGCGAACAGCATGTTGTTCTCCAACGGCGAGGTACATCGGCGGCGGCGACAGGCAATGGCGAAATGCTTCTCCTTTAGCTTGATGGAACACGTCAGACCGGAGGTTCGAAGGCTCGCACAGGGCATCATCGACAGCCACGCCTATGCTGAAGGATTCAAGCTTCGCGATGATTTTGCCGCTGCAATACCGGCCGTAACCCTTGCTGCCATACTGGGTATTTCCCAATCGGACATTCCATTGTTCACATCGTTGGCCTACCGGGTATCGAAGGTCCTGACCACGTCTTGGGGCGCTGAGGATGTTCCGGAGATGGAAGAGGCCACGCGTCAACTCGTATCCTATTGCGAAGATCTCATGGCCGAACGACGCAGGGAACCACAGGATGATTTTCTTTCCCGATATGTAGCAAGTGTGGATGCGAATGCTGATCTTTCTCCCGCCGAGGCCGTGATGCAACTGGTTTCCGTGGTTCTCGGGGGCACGGATACGACACGCGCCGCGATCGTCATCCAGACAGGACTATTGCTTGAAAGGCCGGATATCTGGAGCGCGATCCAGGAAAACGACAACCTGATTGCGCCAGCGGTCGCCGAATCGTTGCGATTGGAACCGGCCGTCGCATCCATTCCCCGCCTCGTGGTCGAGGATATCGATATAGAAGGCCACATGATCCCAAGGGGAAGCGTGCTGCTTCTGTCTACGATGTCCGCGCTTCGTGACCCACTTCAATTTCCTCATCCGGGCGAGTTTGATCTACACCGCGAACGGCCAAGATGGCATCCTGTCTATGGAGATGGCGAACATCGGTGTCTGGGACAGGCATTAGCGCAGGTCGAACTGGAAGAAGCGCTTCGCGCACTGATCAAATCCAGACGCAGCTTGCGCATGGACAATCAGACCTTACGTGTCTCGGGACATGCCGGCATAAGGCAGGTCGAGGAAATAATCGTCCAGTTTGCATGACAGTGCTGAGATGAAGCCATTCATTCAAAGCGAGCAACGCGTATTTCGTCTGCAACCGATCTGCCTGTTTGGCAATCAACTTAAAATTTTACGCGGCCAGAGTGGCTCAAGTGAACAACTTGGAGAACTCTCATGGCGCTAGATAAATCAATGGACGATGTCGTACTGACGGGCTCCGCTTCGGGTTCCGGTCTCGTCAAGCGATGTGCAAGCCTGCTGCGCAAAACAGCAGACTGGCTTGGCTCGTATCAAGCCACGGCCAGACATAACGAGGAGTTGCGCGCTCTCGATGACCGTCTCCTCCGGGACATAGGAATCAACCGGCAGGACCTGGAATTTATGATTGTGTTTCCGTCCCGGTCGCATCGGGATTTGTGATGGAGAGATGCTTCATCATGTCTCCTGAGCGCCCGGCAAAGCCGATCAGCAATGTCGTTGCTTTCAATGGTTCTCACCAGAGAGAACAAGGGCTCGACAAAGACCGACGCGGATATTTGGCAAATGCGGCGGCAGGCGCGCAGCGGCAGGAGGCGAAGCCCGCTTTCTGGTTGCGCCTGTTCTTATCGTTCAGCGCGGCCTGTTGCCTCGTCTCCGTCATGCCGATCTCTGGCGGTGAGCGTGGGCAAGGCAATCACCTGGATGAAGGTCAGGATGGCGACGTCTGACCAGTTCCCTATGTCCGGCCTCTTGATTCATCCACCGGACAGTGAAACCCGAGCACATGAGGATCCCGTGTATTCAAGAACTTTAAAGGCGCCACGCGTTCCGCTGGCAAGCGTTACGCTTCTCGCATCTCTATGTCTTGGTCCCCTTTGCGCCAGGGCAGAGCCAGACGCTGACCTCATTGCCCGCGGCGCGTATTTGTCTCTGCTCGGCAATTGCGAACATTGTCATACTCCGGGGCACTTCCTGGGGAAGCGAGATGACAGCAAAGCCTTATCCGGTTCTGATGTTGGCTTTTGGGACCCTGTTGCCGGGACCGTCATTGGTCCAAACATCACCCCAGATATCGAAACAGGCATAGGCTCATGGTCGAGTGCTGACCTCAAAAAAGCGCTTACAACAGGTGAGCGGCCGGACGGGCGAATGCTGTCCCCTGTCATGCCCTGGCAGGATCTCGCTCGATTGCATGACGAGGACATTACCGCGCTTGTAGAATATCTCAAGTCGCTCAAACCTGTAAAAAATCAAGTGGTTGGGCCATTAGGGCCGACCGAGCCGGTGCCGGTTTACACGCTTCGTCTGACGCCTCCCGAAACCGGAAGCACACGCTGAGGATGCTGCCTGGAGAGTGTGGCCAAGCGAGATATTTCGCCGCCATCAAACGTTATTCGCGACCCCTAAGGATACTCTCAATGCCAGATTGCCCCAATTCACAAAGAGCGGCGCGGCCATCCCATCTCTATCTGGTGAGCAACGAAGAACCGGAGTGTATGCGAAGAAGCGGGTCTTCCCCCGAGGATCAGTCAATCGGAGGTACGGCCAGAAAAGCTTGCGAAAGCTCAAAAGGGATGAGGTCCGTCGACAGCTCGCGCGGGTTGGTCAATCAGGCCCCGTCTAAGAAGGACGATCGGAGACAGGTCCGGGATCGTGACCGTTTGAACGGTGTTGACGACCTATGGCATTCGGGTGTCCTGCCGATCACTCTCTTGATCGCCATAGGCATAATTCACTTCACGATCTTCTCTGTGATATGGCAGTCGGTGCCGACATATGTCGACTGGCACCCGTAGAGCGAACAAATGCAATTGTAACATTGTGACCATTGCCGGAAACAAGCCCGAAACATCGCGACATCATGTTTTATGCTTCTGAGAATTACCAAGTAGCGAAGTATACAGGGGTAAAAATGGGCTTCGGAAGCAGAATTATTCATCGCCACTTTGCGAGGGCAATATGACGAAGCGCTGCGTCTTGTTCGTCATGATCGATCCACTCGTCGTCTCCGGTCAAATGAGAGGTCTGATGCAGCGGCCATTGGCAGGAGATTTGCATTTCAGCCAAATGCTGGATCCTGATAACGCCAATGCGGATGCCACCGTCACTGGCGAAATCCACATGGCGAAAATGATCATCACTCTCAATATCTATCACGCGCTGGAAGGATATGACTGGAGGAACATCATCCGTGTTGTCGATGGTGCGCCTTGCGGTGCCGACGTGGAATTTGCCTCGTCTGAAGAGGCGAGGAGGTTTCAGATGGCGAATCCCTCTTTCGTTGACGGCGTTCAGCTGTGCCATGCGTAGCCTTCAGGGCTTTGCCGTTTTCAAGAAGCTCCTTGTGAAACGGGAACCACTGGTCAGAGCGGGAATCTCGGTCGATGCGAACCCTTCAGGGGCTGGCTACTGATGCCGCATGATGTTGATTCAACCGTTAAAATTGCCATGGAGCAAGGATTGCTGTCGCTCGTCTATCAGCCAATACGCTGTCTCGAGTCCGGCGAAATCAGTGCTGTTGAGGCGCTGATGAGATTGCGAATGCTTGACGGTGTTGAGGTCCCGCCCCAACAGTTCATACCGGTTGCGGAGAAAACCGGAGGAATTATCCAGCTGGGTTACTGGGCCATCCGCGAGGCCTGTTGCAAGCTCCTGACCAATGCAGATTTGCCTCTCGTCAGCGTCAACGTTTCTCCTGTTCAATTGAGGGAGCCGAGCTTTGCGGACGAAGTCGGGGCCATCCTTTCTGAAGCGGGGATACGTGGCGACCGGCTGGCCTTCGAGATCACCGAAGGACAGAGAGTTGAAGCCAGATCCGTGGAATTGCATTGCATCTGCAGGCTGCAGGCACTTGGTATCGCGATATGGCTAGATGACTTTGGAACTGGTTTTGCGGGCTTGGCCCTGCTTCGCCTTGTTGATTTCGACCTTGTGAAAATCGACCGGTCGTTTCTTTACGCAAGCAGCAGCAGGCGAGGTCACGTGATGTTGCGCAACATCGTTCGGCTCATACAAGACCATGGACCCGAGACTTTGGTCGAAGGAATAGAAAGCGCTTCACATCTGGAGTTGGCCAGGGCGCTCCAAGTGCGCCATGTTCAGGGTTTTCACATCGGTAGGCCAGCCTGAGTTGGCCGATTACTCTCCCACTCTGCACCGCGTTAAGATGGCGCCATAGGGAAGGGGGCTTGGCGATTTATATGCAGCACCTTTGCATCCACAGGACATCAAAGCATGGAAAATCAGACGTCTAGAACCAGGATGCAAACGGTTTGTCTCTCGTTATTCGGCGCAATGATCTGCTTTGTGAGCATGTGGTTTTTCGATCGCGCCACACTCCTCGCTGTACGCGAAATGCCGGAAGCAACGAAACACGTTTTCATGCAACTGTCTTACTGGACAGAGCCATCAAAAGCGCTGACAGCGATGGCAATGGCTGTGGTCCTGACCGCCTTGTCGTCATCGGTGTTCGGATTTCCCCGACCGACACTTTTGAAGTTTTTAGGATTAAGCCTGGTCAGTTGTGTACTTGTTCTTTGTTTTGTTTTGCTTGCGAAGACCTCGATAGGTCGGGCACGGCCGTTGCCGTCTTCAGCTTTTGATCCTTTTGTATTTGCTCCCTTTTCCGGGTCCGAGGCATTTGAGTCTTTCCCGTCTGCTCAAGCAGCAATTGCGGCGGCGATCTGTTACTGTTTCATGTTTCGATACCCATCCTACCGCCCTTTGGCGTTTGCACTGATGGTCTCGGTTGGGCTCTCACGCGTCGTGATCGAGCGACACTGGATAAGTGATGTCGTGGCAGGTTGGTTGATTGGATGGCTAGGCGCTGCGGTAATCTGCGCCATGGTGCAGAATCGATATGCAAAGCCAAAATTGCATCGTTGATCGTAGACATCTCATACCAACTTTCGCAGCTAATGATAGATTTGATGTTTGTGGAAATTCTGAAAGCTGATACACAGTTTGCTCACTCCCGATGTTGACGTGCATTTCCTGATGGCTGCCTCCACGCTGGACAATATCCATGTACGCAAAGCGCCACTATTCGAAGTTGATCGTGATAAGCGTGCTGACGAGTTTCCTGGGCGCCATGTTTTCGAGTGCGCAACCCCTGTCGGACGATCTTCTTTACTATTCGGGTGAGGAAAACGCGCTGGCGCCCTTGCCGGCTCCACCTGTTCTGGATCCCGGCAAGGTTTTGATCGGTCGGCGCCTCTTTCATGATCCCGTGCTTTCGAAACAGAAGGCCCTGTCCTGCAGCACCTGCCACAATCTTGAGACAGGCGGTACGGTCCGAATACCGAGAACTGTCGGCTATCAAGGCAAGACTCATGCTTTCAATGCGCCGACAATTTTCAATGTTGGAAACAACTACCGGCTGGGATGGCGCGGGAAGTTCACGTCGCTGCTGGTTCAGAACGAGGCTATCTTGCATGATCCGAACCTCATGGCCGTGGACTGGCCCACCTTGCTGTCGAGGTTGAACGACGACAGCAGCTACGACGCGGTATTCAGGGCCCAGTATGGAAGAGCCGCGGACCGGGAGAGTGTCCTCGACGCGCTGGTGACCTATCAGCAGTCTTTGTTCACGCCGGACTCGGCATTTGATCTGTATATGCGAGGTGACCAGAATGCCCTTTCGCAAGCTCAAAAATCAGGTCTCAGGCTGTTCATGGAGTATGGTTGCGTGTCGTGTCACCAAGGGTCAAACATAGGTGGCAACATGTTCCAGATATTCGGCGTCTTTGGCGAACCCGGGACAACAACGCTGCCGACGCCTGATGATCTGGACGAGCGCCTGAGATTGCATGATCGGGAGGAAAATGTCTTTCGGGTGCCGAGCCTCCGCAACGTAGAGCTAACAGCGCCTTATTTTCATGATGGTCGGACCGAGACCCTGGCCGAAGCGATAGCGATCATGGGAATGAGCCAGTTGGGACGTCAATTAAGTGACGAGGATATCGCTGCTCTCGAAGCATTTCTGAAGAGTTTGACTGGAGTATATGATGGCAAACATCTATCGACGGCTGTCGCTGACGAGCCTCGCTGATTTTTTGCCCATCGGGCTCTTGACCATATCAGCGATTGTTATCGGGTTTGCGCTGGCGGGCAGAGATCCAAGCCGGGCGGTCCATGAAGCCGTCATGACCAATCTGAGAGCAATCGATTTTCATTACGCCTCGCTACAACGAGATGTCTTGAGAGCACGTGCGGGAATGCTCCCATCCTACGATCCGCTCGTTCGTTCTGTCGGCAACCTTCAGCGTACAAGCGGCGAATTGGCTGAACTCTTCAAAACCAAGCCTTTCGATGATGACTTGACGCTACATCAGCTGCTCAAAGACCTCCGGGAGGGCATAGAGAGCGATGATGCGCTCGTAGAAGAATTTAAAACCCGCAATGCTCTTTTGCAGAACTCGATCAATGTCTTTGGGCAGACGATGACGGCTTTGCAAGAATCCGACGATGATGTCGTCAAACGGGTCGTTTCGCGCGTAAGTGACCTCGGTACTCTCATGCTGCGCTTTTCGACCAGACCGGATGAAGAGCTGCACGAATTGATTGGACGTAGGCTGACCGAGATACCTGAGTTTGATACCGCGGCACCAGCCCTCGTAAGCCTTGGCGCTGTGATCGTGCATGCCAAAATGATCCTTGCCGTTCTTCCCCGCGTGGATTCCAAAATTGCAGCAATCCAGGCCTCCACAACGCCTGTGCGGGCGGAAAAACTTCAATCGGAATATGTGAGTATTGCTGCAGACGCAGCGTCTCGGGCATCGACCAGCCGCATCATGCTTGGCGTCGTGGCATCATTTCTTTCCATCTATATCTGTGTGCTCATTTACAGGCTCCGCGCGCAGACAAAGCGCCTCAGGCGTCGTCTCCACTACGAAACGATCATCGCAGATATCAAGGCCCAGCTCGTTGATTGCGAGGCGGGGCAGATACAATCCTTCATGGACGAAGCGCTGAAGCGGATGTCAGGCTTTTTTGGCGCTCGGAGTGTCGGCTTCGCGGTATATGGGCCTAGCCAGAACAGCTTCAAACATGCGTACCAGTTCGAGGATCACACCAGGAACCAGCAAATATTGGAGAGTTTCGCGCAACACACTGAATGGCGGCAGGAAACATCGACACGTCTGTTTCAAGATGATGCGCCGTACGGCAGCCCACTGCCGCTGGGCTGCATGTTAAAATTGCAAGAGTGCAGGCTGGTTGTCGGGACGCAGTCACATGAGCAGGACATTGCGGCTCTGATATTTGTCTTCGACAAGGCCCACCGTCATTTTACATCCGACGAAGCCCACCTGATGACGGCGACGCTGCAAACCTTTATGGAATTTCTAGACGCGTATAATGGTTGCCAGGAGCGCCAGGCGCTCGAGCATCGCTTGCAACATTCTCAGCGTCTGGAGGCAATCGGCACCCTTGCCGGCGGCATAGCCCATGAATTCAACAATGTGTTGAGTGCGATTCTCGGTTATGGAGAGATGACGGTTCAGCTACTGAAAAAGCCATCTGCAGCGCTCAATTATGTTGAGGAGATTTTGAAAAGCGGCACACGTGCCAAATACATCGTTGATCAGATCCTGACGTTTAGCAGAAAGCGGGAGCGTACGGTCAAACCCTTCGATGTTTCAGACGCCATTGCCGATATTCTTCCCCTTCTGCACGTCACGATTTCCAATCATGTGGAACTGGATTGTCATCTTTCCACGACGCCAGCGGTGATCGAGGGCAACCCGGTCGAGATACACCAGCTTGCGATGAACTTGTGCAAGAATGCAAGCCAGGCGTCGGCGAGAGGTCAGAAAGTCACGATAGAGATCCGGACTATCGACGTGCCAAGCATGCGTCCCTTGACCCACGGCGAGATTTCCCGCGGTGCCTATGTATGCCTGTCCGTCAAGGATGAAGCAGCGGGAATTCCCGCTCACGCCCTACCGCATATATTTGAGCCCTTCTTCACAACCAATTCCAGTTCCGGAGGCTCCGGTCTCGGCCTGTCTGCTGTCCATGGTATCGTGTCCGCACTCGGCGGCGCTATCAATGTTGAAAGCAGGCCTGGAAAGGGATCGACGTTTTCCCTGTATTTCCCTGCCTCTACCCTTCCACCATTGCCGATAGACAGTTTTTACAACGAGCGTGCCGTGCCAATCGGAAACGGAGAGCAGGTGATTATCGTCGAAGACGACAACGCTCTACTCGAACTCTACGAGGAGAAGGTCGCAGCACTGGGTTATGAGCCAATAGGCATTTTGGGCATGGCGACTTTGAGACAAAAGCTGGATGCCGGCCTTCGTGCTGATCTGGTGATATTTAATCATAAGGCCATTAAGACGGCGGCCGAGCTTGCATGTGTCGAGAGAAGCATCGGTAACGGAAAATCACTGTTACTCTGCGAGCGAACCTCTGAGCTTCTTCCGGAATTTCAAAGCCTCGGCCCACGCATTTTAAAAACGCCCTTCAGTTCGGCCGTTCTGGCCAGTGCTATCTTTGACAGGCTGAAGCGATCATAATGCAGGGTGCCCCGGGTTCAGGTTCGCTGAGATAGCTGATGCCTTTGTCTGACAGTGCAGCATAGGCGTTCACTGCAAAAGGGGCTCCGTCGAGGACTGCATCACTCAAGGCTTGTTTTCAGCAACAATTTCGTTGTGCGCTTGGTCTTCCTCCGGGTCGGCCCGCGAACGCACGCGCTTTCCAAGTCTTATCGTCAATACGCTATCGAGCATGATGATCGCGCATCAGGCCTGGCACGTCGCGCCCATTGCATCTGCAATCTTTGCCCACACTCTCGAAACCGCTTTGAAACCTCGAAGCGCGAGCACAACGCCAGCAGCATCTGCACATTATTTGCTACGCAGGCGCGAAGAAATCATCTTATTGCGCTTTACAAATTGATGGAAATGATACAAATGATATAAATATAAGTACAGCAGACATATATACGCGATATTTGCGACTTGTTGAATTGGAAGGAAGCGAACGTGAATGACTTGCTAGCGCACCGGCCGGGCGGAGATCGTAGCCGGCCCATCCAACCGAATCCTGGCTTCGAACACACTGCAAACTCCGTGCACCGAAAGCGTGGGGCTGCGGAATCGAGACCGCGAATGCCCATCGGCACACCAAAAGCCCGTCTTGGGCGCAGTTGCCTCAAACGAGTTGGAGCGGGCCTGTGAAACACGTATTGGTGATAGATGACGACTCGGCCATTCGCAGTCTGTTGAGAGACTATCTCTCGCAGCACGCTTTCAGAGTAACCGTTGTCAGTGGAAGCCAGGACCTTCCGCGCATTATGGCAACAGATCCGGTCGACTTGATTATCGTCGATCTCAATCTTGGAAACGAAGACGGTCTGGATATCGTCCGGAAGCTTTCGAGTTCATCCGATTATCCCATCATAATCATAAGCGGTGATCGGCTTGAAGAAGCGGACAAAGTCGTCGGGCTGGAACTCGGGGCCGTCGACTATATTACGAAGCCCTTTGGTACGCGGGAACTTCTGGCACGCGTTCGTTCATCCCTGCGGGAACGACCGGTCATCGAGACCAAAAAAGACAAGAAAATATATACGTTTAATGAGTGGGAGCTGAATATCAAGCTTCGTCGGTTGACATGCAGAGGCGAACAGGAGGTCAAGTTGACGGCAGGGGAATTTAACCTTCTGACCGCTTTTCTAAGATCACCTCGCCAGGTGCTGTCCAGAGAGCAACTGCTCTCGGCAAGTCGGGTCTATAATGAAGAGGTTTTCGATCGCAGTATAGACGTGCTGATCCTGCGGTTGCGCCGAAAGTTGGAAAAAGACCCTTCGCAGCCCGCCCTGATAAAAACCGAAAGAGGCGCGGGTTATCTGTTTGATGCAGAAGTCGCAGTCACGCACAGGGGAAACGGCAAAATGATCGGAAACGCCTAGAGGTATCACCCAGCGCTAGGGACGATTGCGACAACGGTATTTTATCCCGGGTAAGACCATTGGCACTGACAGGTGTGCTTGGTTGAATATTACAGAAGCAACGAAAAATCTTGGTTTGAAACGGCGGTGCAACGCTGGAGCACTAGTTGAGCCTCGTCAGGTCAGGGCGTCGCGGTGGTGCCGCAGCTCAGCATGCATGGAAGTACGGCAGTTGGAAACGCAGCGCCCTCGACCTGAAGACGTTTTGCCTTCGTTTCGGTGAACGTCGTTCCTAGACGCCAACTTACTGAGGGAGCCGACCTGTGGCCCAGCTCGTTGCTACATTAGCATCCACACATCACCCATTTTATTACAAGGCGACCACGGCATCACCTGAAGATCAGATGCCGCAAGCGGCGGAATGGAAGCGCAGGATTGAAGCATATCGCGCGACCTTGGCGCGCGCCGAACCAGACATTCTGGTGATGATAGGGTCGGATCATTTTCATCAGATTTTCCTGGATAATTGCCCGCAGTTTCTGATCGGCAAAGCCCCTCAATATGATGCAACATTTTATAATGAGGAGCGGGAATTCGGGTTGCCAAGATACCTGTTGCAGGGTGACGAGGCTATGTCCCGCTTCATGCATCAGTCATTGATGGATCAGGATTTTGATCTGGCGTTTTCAAACGAGTTGAAGGTCGATCATTCGATTGTTTGCCCCATCATAACCCTGCGACCGCAAAATGATCTCCCGATCGTTCCTGTCTACACCAATATCTTTGCCCCGCCTCTCGCTTCGCCCCGTCGATTTTATGATCTTGGGCGGGCTATCAGGCAGGCGATCAAAGACTATCCATCGTCGCAAAGGGTAGCGGCGATTGGAACTGGGCATCTCTCGCTGGAGCTGGGTGGACCGCGGCAATTCATGGAAACTGGCCCCGATCCTGTGTTTGATCGGCAGGCCATCGAGTGGCTAAGGGCAGGCGATGTCGATGCCATTCTCGAACACGTCACACACGAAAGCATGGAAAAAAGCGGAAACGCTACTCACGGCTTCCTCAACTTCCTGCTGATGCTCGGAGTGGCTGGCGCTCAGCACGCCGACTATGTCGACAATCTCGATCTTTTTCACACGATGGAAGCCTATTTCACGTGGTATCCGCAGGAGGGAAAACATGAGTAAATACTACGTCAACAAGTTCCTCTACACGGTTGACCGCGATCCCGACCTCCTCAGACGCTATATCGAGGAGCCGTCCAACCTGGTTGCAAGCTGGGAGCAATCGATAGGCCCGGTGCTATGTGGGAATGCGACCGAGCTATCCACAGTCCATGCGCTGACCGAAGACGAGCGGGATGCGCTTGCCGGGCACGACTTTGTTACGCTGTTCGAAATGGGAGCGCATTTCTTCCTGAATCTGACGATCTTTATCGGGGTCTATGACGAACCCTACATGGCGCGGTCAGGCCCGCTTTCCTTTCAACGGGAGTTCGCCAGCAAACTGGCTCACTGGAAGGGTAGGGAGTATCCGTCTGTCGCGACATGACCCGAGCGACTGACGCCTCTAAATCCCCGATGTAAGCTTATTGCGCTCTTCGCGTTGCTGCATGCGAACACGGATGAGATTCGACGTCGCTTCTGCGATCGTCGATAGCGCCTCTAGTTCGCTGCTATCAAGCTTTCGGGGAACGACATCGATGACGCATATTGAGCCGAGCGCGAAATCCTGAGGATCACGGACCGGCGCGCCGGCGTAAAAACGAAATCCGAATGGCTCCGCGAGAGCAGGGTTCTGGACGAAGTTCTCGACCTTGGACAGATCTTCGATCACCGTAAACTGGTTCGCCAAAAGTGTCTGATTGCAGAAAGACCAGTCGCGCGGCGTTGTCTCTCCGTCAAACCCGATGCGTGATTTGAACCATTGTGTATCGCGCGTGATAAGCGTGAACATTGCGACGGGCGTACGGGCGGCGTGAGCTGCGAGGCGGACGAGACGATCAAAACTTGGGTCCGGCGCCGAGCCAAGAAGATCGGATTGTTGGACGGCCTCCAGGCGCGCGCTTTCATTCCAGGGCGGCAGGAAGCCTGCAGATCTCGGCGTGGCAGGTATCGTCGATCGCAAATAGTCCATAATCGCTGAACTCAGTTCCGCGACATTGCCCGACATTCTCAACTGTACGCGGTGATGCGCCCGAGCCACCGGGCGCTCAGGACCTTTGTCGACAAGGCTAAAAAGCCCGGTCTGTCTGAACCTAAAATTGCTCCCCACCGATGCAATGAATTTTCTGCGATCATCATTGTCGGCATTCTCAACAATGATAAGCATGGGAGGGGTCACTTCGACCAGCCTTAACGCGGCGTCGACATCCTCAACCACATCCAGAAGAAGACCTGAGCCAGGGAGACCTACAAGTCGCCAATCCTCTGCACGACCTTTCGCTGCGACAACGACCGCTCTAGCCGCCATCGAGACCTGCTCCGTATTGCTTTCTTCTACAAGATCCAGAACAGCCTGACGGGGTATTCTTCGGTGCCCACCCGGCGTTTTCCACGAGGGCAACTGGCCGCTTTCCACCCATAGCTGCGCCGTTCGCACCGATACGCCCAGTATTTCTGCTGCACTCGCAGTCGTCAGAATATCTTTCATCTCAATACCCACCCATGTGACAACATATATGGGAAAAAATGAAAGATATGCAAGAAGTGTTAGAATCGGCAGGCTGTCAGAACAGTGACTCTCGGTGTCGTTCTGCCCATATTACATTTGCCACCGCTCTGTTCGGATTAAATGCGATGCCGAAACACGAGCCGTCCATGCTGTGACCAAGCCCAGATTGGTAAAGCTGAAAGGACGGTCATGGCGCATCATGTTTCACCAAAAGAGAATGTCCCGCGCAAGCGCTTGCGCTCTTTTTTTCTATCCGCCTGCTCGCGAACAAGCAATGTGTTCAAGAAACTCGTCGAAGGTGGATCAGCGGCGTACTATCTTTCCCCGTATTATCCTCTTCCTGACGATGAACCGCTGACGGCTTTTGAAGACAAAAAGGATCATCCCAACCCATCTGAGTGATGGGCCTAAGGTGCTCCGACCAGATGCATGGGCCATGCTTCGCAATCGGTTGCGGTAATCGAAGTGCCTTCGCGCTCAGTCCCTCGATTTCCGCTTACAAGTCGGGGGCCATCACGCCAGTCGAACGAAAAGGTTCATTGGTATCATACCAACGGATGAGCCATCGATACGCACGTTCAATGGGCGCTACCGGTCCGTCCTGTCATCTTACTCGTGCTGAACAACGGCTCTGTTGCCTCCTGGAGCCCACGGCACATGCCTCCCGATGCCGGACAACGGTCCTTCCGTTGTCCGGAGAGGAGACGATCCAAAAACCGTAGAGACCTCAAACGAATAGGAACAAAGTCATGGATTTCGCTCACCTTACTCTCTCTCTCGCTGGTTCGGCTGCGCTGGCTCTTGCAGCGCTCACGCCCGTGATGGCCCAGGCCCAGCCAGTCAAAAATGTTGTTCTTGTGCATGGCGCTTTTGCCGATGGTGCCGGCTGGCGCGGCGTCTACGACGAACTGACGAAACGCGGCTACAACGTGACGATCGTGCAGAATCCGCTGACGTCTCTCGATGACGATGTTGCCGCTACCAATCGCGCACTCGACCGGACAAGCGGCCCAACCATACTCGTCGGCCACTCCTGGGGCGGCACGGTTATTACGGAAGCGGGCGTCCATCCCAAGGTCGCAGGGCTTGTCTATGTCTCAGCGCTCTCACCGGATGCTGGAGAGACCACGGCTCAACAATATGAGGGCTTTGCGCCCGCCTCCGAATTCGTCCTGGATATTGGTAAGGATGGCTACGGGTTCGTTGAAGCCAGCAAGTTCAAGGTCGGATTTGCCAATGATGTCAGCGATGCCGATGCTGCATTCATGCGCGACTCCCAGGTACCCATCAACATGTCTTCCTTCGCAACGAAACTCAAGAACGCTGCTTGGCGCACAAAGCCGAGCTGGGCCGTGATCGCCACCGAAGACAAGGCTTTCGATCAGGCGATGCTTCTCCATATGGCCGACCGGATCGGTGCCAAGGTCACCAAGGTTTCGGCAAGCCACGCGCTTTTCAAAACCCAGGCAAAAGTGGTTGCCGACACAATTCATGCGGCCGCCGAGAGCATTGACAAGCCTGCAAACTGAACATGCTAAACCTGGCAGGCGGCGTGCTGTCGCCTGCCAGACCGGCGTAATGTCCGGCGATACCTCCCATTACAAATGACATCGGAAGCCCGCGGCATGAAATCTGCGCCTGACAGGCCGCCGCTATGTCCGCCCCACTCCTTGCTTTCCAAGCGATGCGGAGTACCCCAACCTGCAAGGTGAAACATGGAACATTCTAGCAAGAACAACCACGACTCCGAAATCTGGATAAACCCGGCTGATAAGCGGGGTAATTTTCGAACGCATTTTGACTTCATTATATGCGGCGGCGGCTCGAGTGGTTCTGTGGTCGCTGCTCGCCTCGCGCAGGACAGCAACGTGCAGGTTCTGCTGCTTGAGGCGGGTGGAGATGACACGGCCCCTTCGATCTCCAATCCGGCGCAGTGGCCGCTTAATCTGGGCTCGGCACATGATTGGGCTTTCCAAGGAGAACCATCGCCTTATCTCAATGGCCGCCGGATGCCGCTCAACATGGGCAAAGTCCTTGGTGGAGGATCAAGCATCAACGTGATGGTCTGGGCCCGAGGTCACAAGAGCGACTGGGACCATTTTGCTGAAGAATCCGGCGATTCTGGCTGGGGATATGAGTCCGTTCTGGATTATTATCGGCGAATTGAGAACTGGCAGGGTGATGCCGATCCTCTTCGTCGCGGCGTGGGCGGGCCCGTCTATGTTGCTCAATCGGATACGCCGCAGCCCCTGGCAAACGCGACGGTGGAAGCGGCCAATGAGATGGGTATCCGGAAATTCGAAAGTCCCAATGGAAAAATGATGGAGACGGATGGCGGTGCGGCCATTGCCGATCTTCTGATCCGTGACAATAAACGGCAATCGATATTCAGATCCTACACCTATCCGAGTATGCACCATATGAACCTTACGGTCCTGACCGGCGCACATGTCACCCGGGTTATCTTCTCCGGCAAGAAGGCCGTCGGCGTCGAAGCTGTGATTGACGGCAAGGTGTTGCGTCTGGGCGCCGATCGTGAAGTCATCCTGTCTTTGGGAGCTGTTCATACGCCAAAAGTTCTGATGCAATCGGGCATTGGACCGGCAAAAGAGCTCCAGCACCATGGAATTTCGGTTGTTCAGGATCTGCCGGGTGTAGGCGAAAACCATCAGGATCACATCGCCTTCGGTTGTACCTGGGAATATGTGAAGCCCCAACAGGTCGGCGGTGGCGGTTGTGAAGCGGTGCTTTATGCCAAGAGTGATGCCAATCTGGCCGCGCCTGACATGGTACAATGCCAACTGGAGTTTGCCGTACCGCCGCCGCCGGAAGTCGGCATGGAGGCGCCCGAGCACGGCTGGACGATGTTTGCAGGGCTTGCACAGCCCAAAAGTCGTGGACGTGTAAGGTTGTCGGGCCCGCGCCCGCAGGACCCGGTCGTCATTGCGCCCAACTCATTGAGTGAGCCCGAGGACCTGGAGACAGCATTTCGAACAATCGAATTGTGTAGAGAGCTTGGGAATAGCGATCTTTTACGGCCACTGGTCAAGCGGGAGGTTCTTCCGCTTGAGAGGACCCGCAGCAGTATGGAGGACTTCATTCGCAACTCCGCGGTCACCTACTGGCATCAGTCCTGCACGGCCAAAATGGGTCGCGACAAGATGTCTGTCGTAGACGCTCGACTGCGGGTCTACGGGGTCGAAAACCTGCGGATCGCAGATGCATCGATCATGCCCAAAATACCAGTCGGAAATCTGATGGCTCCTTGCGTCGTCATTGGGGAGCGCGCCGCAGATATGCTCAAGGCAGACCATGGCATTCAGAGCTGAACCATAAGTCTGCCTTCAGGAAGGTGGCGATCGATTGCCAGGCCTCTCTCTGGGAGGCACTTGCGTCGGAGCTCACTCGCATCGCAGCAAGCTCACCGAGGTCGCGCATATTACCGGGAATATTTCCTATGAAAATCATCGTTGCCGGTGCCGGCATTGCTGGCCTTTCTGTCGCCAAAGCGCTGGAGCTGAAAGGGCACCAATGCCATATCGTTGAGCAATCGGAGGCGTCCAGTTCCGGCGGCATGGGTATATTCCTGTTGGGAAACGCGACAAGGGCATTGCGCCAGCTTGGCGTTCTCGAAGCGATCGAGCCCAACGCATACCCGATCAAAAAACAATTGATCTTCGCGAGCAACGGCCAGCTGATCCATGAAACAGAGTCCCAGGAGTTCTGGTCGGAGTGCGGTCCCTGTCTTGCTATGCCAAGATCGCTTCTTATCCAGTCGTTGCTGTCTTCGTTAGATAACACCGATATTTCCTACGGAAAGGCAGTCGTGGATGTAGAAAATACGATGTCGGGCGTCCGCGCCTTGTATTCCGACGGCTCCTCCCAGTCATGTGATCTGGTTATTGCCGCAGACGGGATCCATTCACGTCTACGCAACGCCGCGTTCAACATTCAGCCTCGCCCTCTCGGCATCACCTGTTGGAGAACGGTTGTGGACAATACAGCCGGTATTGACACATGGACTGCCATGCTCGGCCGTGGACGTACGCTACTCGCCATTCCTCTCAGCGAGACAAAGGTTTATTTATATGCGGATTGTCGCACAGCCGATGTCCGAGACAATACCGTCCTCGGTCTTCGGGACCTATTTGCAGAGTTTCAATCTCCGCTGGGGGAACTTGTTGGCCAGTTGAATAGTCCGACCGAAATTCACTTTGGGGAGCTACGGGAGGTTCCCGAACACAATCGCAACAAACATGGTCTTGTTCTTATGGGGGACGCTGCGCACGCCTGTTCTCCCAGCATGGCGCAAGGTGCGGGCATGGCACTGGAAGACGCGCTGGTGCTGGCTGACCTGGTTTCAAGATACGCGTCCACTGCGGTGATAAACAGGGCGTTCGTGGCACAGCGTCGTGACCGTGTGGCATGGGTCCGAAAACAGTCTCGTGTTCGTGACAAGGTTCGCAACCTGCCGCCCACTGTCAGGAACCTCATGCTGAGAAACTTGGGCGACAGGCTTTACACGCGGTCTTATGCGACGCTGAGAAAGCCCCTCATCTAGGCGGAAGCCTTCGACAGGGGCAATTGTTTCGTGTTTAAGAAACGGATGACAAATCGTAATCGCCGTGAAATCTGACGCTGAGATTCTGGTGTCTCATCAAGAGGAGATCTCGGTATGAAACACCCTGAGGAGCATACCGACGGCGGGCAGCCAACTCGCCTTGAGATCTCGGTGGAACGCCTGAGCAGCAAACGTACCCAGCGTCCAATGAAGGACACGACACGGAGCGGATGTTTGCTCCAAGCAAGCTCACGTTTGGCTTGGGTCGCTGCGGTCGAGCCGCCGCCGGAGTGCAGTTCAGCCACGTCCAGCCAGCAAGAAAATGATCAGTATGCAAGCCCTGGGGACAAAGGTCTGGACGAGACCGAAAAGCTGTTGCGAAGGGGCGTTATGGCGATCTCGCTCCTGAGTTTGGTTGCAACAGTGCATTTCCTGCTTTGCTCTCATTAAGCGCCTGGCCGATTAGGCTGTTTTGGAGCACTGCCGACCACACCGCACCGCACGGCAAGCTCGCCATCGGATTTCGCATTGAGTTTTATGTAAGAAGGATTGCAGCATGAAATTGGGTTTAAGTCAGGCCCGCACCGTAGGTTTTGACGAGGAGCAAAACACCTGGCGGCATTTGAACCACCCACTCTTCAGTGATGTCGTCTCTCTGCTGTCAATCGGTTCTGGCGAACTTCGCCAGTTCTTCGGTGAACAAAGTTCAACACCCGATGGCCTCCCGTTTGTGCCGGGCACCTTGCGGTCGTTTGCTCTGTGGGAAGAGCATATGATCAAGGCGGCCAAAGGCATGGTTTCGAAGTTTGGTTCCGGGTCACTTCAGGCCCTTGCCGCCGGTTATGAAAGGATGACGGGAAACGTGTTGGCGCCGATGCGTCCGCGCGCCAACTACTATCGCTACCCCCAGTATTATATGGGCAATGGGCGCTCTCTGATTGCTGATCAGGACGAACTGGAATGGCCACTATTTTCTACAGTCCTCGATTTCGAACTGGAAATCGGCCTGATAATTTCGAAACAAGTCCGCGATTGTTCCCCAGAAGAGGCTCAGTCCGCGATCGGCGGTCTGTGCATCATCAATGACTGGAGTGCGCGCGACACCCAGTGGGACGATACTAGACGAGGGACTTTTGGCGGCGTGGTCAAAGCCAAAACATTTGCGGGTAGTATGAGCGCGATTGTCGTGACGAGCGACGACGTGTTGTCACAGTTCAGCAAGCTCCAGGGCAAAGTCCGTGTCAACGGCGAGATCTGGTGCGAGGGGCAGACCGCCGGTGCCATGTATGAGCCTTGGGAAATGGTGCGCTATGCGGCCATGGGTGAGACCTTGTATCCCGGCGATATTCTGGCCACAGGGTGCTTGCCGGGCTGCTCCGGGCTTGAACTGGGCCGCTTTCCGAAAAAGGGGGATCTGGTCCAGCTTGAAATTGAGGGGATAGGCTCGCTTGCTAACAGAATAAAGCCTTAGCCGATCAAATGAAACGCCATCAACCTGCACGCTTTAACCGACGCGTTGATGGCATTTCTGAACTTTTAGCGGATCGGTTTTTGATCACCCTGATCAAGCATCGTAACGGGTCAACGACCCTGCGGCGACATATTGATCGACAATCTGCCTCTCTGCTGAAAACGGGTGTCCGGCCCATCCGGTATGATTAAATCCGGTTAGCGCAATATCCGCAGACGGGAATCTTCTGAGCGTCTCGACTATAGCTATCAACCCCGTACTCGGGACGACATAGGAAGGAGGCGCTAAGGCTGAGATCGCTTCGTCTGCAAATGCGTGAATTGCTCTGTCGATGACGACATGTTGCTTGCCGGACATCTTGCAAAACCTGTCGAAGGCGTCTGTGTAGTCGTCGCAGAAATCATCGAGATCGGGGTGCGTCTGTGCCAGCGGCTCCCGCATTTCACGAAAAAGCGCCGGATCGCGTGCGCTCCATATCTCAACGGTATCTCTGACTGCAGGCAGATTGCGCCATTCATCAGCTTCTGCCATCCGCTTGCCAGGTCTGCCTGTATTGCAAACGGCAACGACGTCGGTGCGACAGGAACTGGCCGCGTAGGAGCGGCACTCGTTGAACCGAATGACGAAGTCGGCCTTGGCGGCGGCCACGCGGCCATTCTCGCCAATTTCACCATTGCCAACAATCATGATGTCGTGCCGCATATTCAGTTGTCCTCTGGAGAGGCTGCAAAGGCTTTGAGCTCTTCGACACGATTATCAGTTACATCCGCCAGACAGCCGGCCACGACGACCGGTTGGAGTGTTCCGCCGCCTGACTGGAGGCCAACGGCTTTGCAATGCAAATCACGGAAGCTGATCCATGCTCGTTGTGCATCAAGGAGTGCTTTCTCGACGTCTGGCTCATTGGCAATCTTCGCCAGTGCGAGACTCCATTGGGCGTTCAAAGCCCGGTCTGCGTCCTGATAGCGGGCCTGCTCGCATTGCCGCAATTCTGCTTGCGTTTCCGCTTTGTCGCAGTCGGTGCTCTGTGCTGTTACGCCATTTGAAATCAGGCATAGGGCTGCTAGCCCCGGCAGGAGTTTCTTTGTCGGCATTTCCGCCCTCCAAATCTCAGATACTACTTCGAATTTTTCATCCGGACAAAGCCGGGGTAGCGCGGCGGACACGAGTGTCTTCTGTCAAATCTGCGTCAGCCATCGCCACGGCATCTTTTTGAAACGGTAGGTTCATTTCATTGTTTCACCGACAGGCGATCGTCTTTCATTTGTATTGGGAGAGTTGCAGCGCTGCTTTTCGCGAGCAAGCAGGAGACATCAAGCACGAACCAGTGCTTATGATCGGCGCTATGCACCGCAGCGACAGAAACAATCGCTTCGCTTCAAATGTAACACCACCGTCTTGATCCGAAATCATTCTGCAAGGTCCAAGCGTCAATCCCGTGTGGATTGTTCCTATCCCATGCTTGCCTCCGTGTGAGCCCATACAGGCGAGGTGCCGCGCGCTTGACGTTCTGACAATTGCCGAGAGGCGCGCTGCCGGGCGACACCAGCATGCAAAGCTGCGTTCGCTTGTTGCTGCCCACATTTTAATTTGGCTGTTCAACGATCTCAATGAAAATTCTGAAATCGACGCTGATCGATCCTGATCACAATAAAATATATGGTATATTTGCTACGGCAAGCTCGTTCCTGGTCTTTGCATATTCGCAACAGATTGGCGCGATTGCTGTCGTTTTTTATTACGGGCTGTGGATCTCGCTCGTCTTTGTCGATTACCGCCGTGTTCTCGGCAATTATTCCCGCTATTTCTGGATCTTTGCTTTTGCGGTCTGTTGCTTTCTGTCGGCGTTCTGGTCGCAGGCCCCCAGCGTCTCGTTTAGAGCGGCGATTCAATATTTGTCCCACATTGCTTGCGCGCTGATTGCGATGCGCGTCTTATCGACCGCCACGTTGACGCAAGGTGGGGCGCTGGGGTGCGCTGCCGTGCTTGTCTATTCGCTTATTTTCGGCAGGTACGAAAGTGACGCGCTGGACGGTAGTTACACCTTCGTCGGTGCATTCGCGTCAAAAAATCAACTTGGCCTGTTTGCCTCGCTAGGCTGTCTGCTATCCTGCGGGACCTTGATTCTGACTGCGCGAAAGGGTTGGGTTTTTATCGCCCTGATCACTGGTGCGCTATCGTTCTATAATCTTCTGGCCTCTCAATCCGCGACGTCAATTATAACGACGATGGCAGTCCTTGCTCTGGCTGTTGCGATGCAATCGACCCTGGTCCTTGCGCCAAAGCATCGCGTCATATTGTGTCTGATGGTTTTTCTCGGTGCACTGTTGTGCGGAATTTTCGTCCTGCAGATCGGCGGCACCGGATCGTTGCTTGAGGCTTTCGGCAAGGATTCGACGTTGACTGGCCGCACCTATCTTTGGCAACAGGGTATCGCTGCGCTCAGTGAAAGTCCCTTGTTCGGCGTGGGCTACCAAGGCTATTGGGTGACTGGTCTGGCGGATGCCGAGCGTTTGTGGGATGAGTTTTACATACCGTCGCGCAACGGATTCCATTTCCACAACACCTATATCGAAACCGCGGTCGAAACCGGCATCTTTGGAACCGTGTGTCTCATATTGGTCGTTCTGACGACCCTATGGGGCCATCTCGCCCGTTTTTTAACGCGGCGCAGACACGTGGAATCGCTGCTGCTGTTTGCAGTTGCAGCGCTGCTCACCTGCCGGTCATTTGTCGAAATCGATGTGCTTTTTGCATATCAGATAGGCTCGTTTCTCTTGTATTTTGTGGCGGGCAAACTGACGGTTCACCTTACCGCCATCGTCCGCCCAGCCACGCGAACAATAAGAACGGTGCGATACGCTTGTACCAGAGCTACCTGGGCGGAAGGATCGGGAGCTAAAATTCTCTCGTCACTTAGCCACATCGCGGATTGATGCAATTGAAATTCAACATGGCGCGCTGGAAATATGGATGAAACCGGTTCGCTTAAAAGATCAGCCGTCGATCTCATCGTGAATGGGGGTGACGGCTGGATCATGCATTGGTCTTCGTTGCGCCGCCGGAAACTCCTCAAAAGGTCGACTGCGCAAATATCAAAAAAGTCGAGGTTCAAAATGTATAAAACCCTGCAAGGGCTCGCAGTGGCTGCTGTTCTTCTGAGTTCAACGTCCGTCATGGCGGCTGATCGCGTCGTTCATGTCTATAACTGGTCGGATTATATCGACCAGTCGATCCTTGAGGATTTCACGAGAGAGACCGGCATCAAGGTCGTCTATGATGTCTTTGATAACAATGAACTATTGGAAACGAAACTCCTCGCAGGCGCTTCCGGCTACGATGTCGTCGTGCCAACAGGCCCCTTCCTTGCCCGGCAAATCAAGGCGGGTGTCTTCCAGAAGCTCGATAAGACAAAGCTGCCGAATATCGGAAATCTGTGGCCAGATATCATGGACAGGCTGGCCGCGTATGATCCAGGCAACCAGTATGCCATAAATTATATGTGGGGTACGACGAGCATTGGTTACAACGTCGATAAGGTAAAAGCGGCTCTTGGCGATATTCCGGTCGACAGCTGGAACATCATCTTTGATCCCGCGAACGCAAAAAAGTTGAGCTCATGCGGCATCAACATTCTCGATGCGCCTGACGAGACCATGGCCATCGCCCTGAACTATCTCGGGAAAAACCCCAACAGCAAGGAAACGTCTGACCTGAAAGCTGGCGCTGAGGTTTTCAAGAAGATCCGGGCCTCGGTGCGATCGTTTAATTCGTCCGCCTATATCAACGAACTTGCGACGGGCGATATCTGCGTGACCATTGGCTTCTCCGGCGATGTGCTGCAGGCAAAGGCTCGTGCGGAAGAGGCCAAGAACGGCGTCAACGTCGAGTATGCGATCCCCAAAGAGGGAACTTATATGTGGTTCGATAACCTCGCGATCCCCGCGGACGCCAAAAACGTAGAAGAAGCTCACGCATTCATCAATTATCTGATGAAACCGGACGTCATTGCCAAAGCCTCGAACTACGTCAGATACGCCAATGGAAATCTTGCTTCGCAAACGCTTGTGGACAAGGATGTTCGTGAGAATGCCTCTGTTTATCCGCCGGATGCCGTGCTCGACAAGCTCTTCACGATCTCACCCTATGATCAGAAGCAACAACGCGTTCTAACCAGGCTTTGGACGGGTATTAAGGCGAAAAACTAGCGCGTACGGCACCGGAAGAAAAGCGGCGCATCGCTCAATGGTAGGAGATGCGCCGTCATTAACAGGTGAGACGGTCACCTTTTTAGTGCTATTTGGTAAGCTGGACTCGGCCGACCGTGAGGGTCGACTGTTCTTCATCTGGCTTGAGCCGTTGCGTGAACCCTTGCCAACGCCAGGAAAGCCTTCACGCCTGCCGACAGGTTGCGGCGACCGGGATAGTAAAGGCAAAGTCCTGGAAAAGGTGGTGTCCAGTCATTCAGGATGCGTATGAGCCGGCCTTCTTCAATGTCGGCCAGAACGCTTTGCTCCATGAAGAAGCCGATGCCCGTGTCTTCAAGGACTGCCACTCTGGCGAGGCTGGCTTCGTCCAGGATAATCTGACCACGAACATCAATCTGTGCCGTCTCTCCGTCCTTCTCAAAGCGCCATCTGAAGACTGCTCCATCGGGCAAGCGTACGCGAATGCATTGATGGCTCAGAAGGTCGGGCGGCTCCAAAGGGGTGCCGTGTTTTTCCAGGTATTTCGGGGAGGCGACGACCGCATATCGCTGCGGGCGCCCAAGAGCGACCGAAATCATGTCGGTGGGAACGAGACCCGCGACACGGACACCGATGTCGAAGCCATCAGCAACGATATCGACCAGCTTTCCCTCGGTCACGATGTCCACGACCATATCAGGATAGCGACGAAGATATTCCAAAACGAGCGGTGAAATGATCTCTCTGGCGGCAAAGGGTGCGGCGTTGATCCGTATCGTGCCAGATGGCGTATCGCGCTCTGACCGGACCGCTTCAAGCGCTCCTTGAATATCCTGCAGGGCCGGGCCACTTCATGTCTTTGAATTATTGCTAAAAAAAAGAGTGGCTGGGGAACCTGGATTCGAACCAAGATTAACGGAGTCAGAGTCCGTCGTTCTACCGTTGAACTATTCCCCAACGCAACGAAGTGGGTTGTTCCGCTTCGTCATGGGCGTCATATAAATGATTTGCTTTACTATGCAAGTCCAAAAATGCGACTGGCGATTAAATTCGGCGGTGATCCCTGACTTTGCGCAGGACAGCTTTTGCACTGTTCGGAAGCGGGTCGTCACTGGAGTGGTTTTCGTGGAACCGGTTGGCTTAGCTGCGTCGATGTCCACTAAAATTAGCCGAATGAGAATCAGGCGCTGCACAGTAAGTCATACTAGGCCGTAAGAGTTTTCGCGGGCCCGCTCTTTGTATGAATGCCGCATGTTTGAGCGGCTGCATTCCGCCCTTTGTTGCCAGTGCTGCACCGTAAGCCGCAGTTTCAAGTGGTCTGTGCCCGTCGCGGAGGACCAACATTGCGACCACCGGCCTGGTTTTAGCCTGAGTGTGTTTTGCCAGGCAGCTGACCGACCTTGAAAACACGGCCCTGATCGCTTCAGTCTTCTCCTGTGCCATGCGTGAAGTCGAGGACCATCCGGCCGTCGACCTTGCCTGCCTTCAAACGCATGAAAATGTCGTTGATGTCTTCCACTGGAGCTCTTTTGGTTTCGGTTTTCACCTTGCCCTCCAGAGCAAAGGCAATTGCTTCCTCCAAGTCGCGGCGGGTGCCGACGATAGATCCGCGAATGGTGATGCGTTTTAACACGATGTCGAAAATCGGTGTTTCGAATTCACCTGGAGGCAATCCAACAAGGCTAATGGTTCCCTTTCGGCGCACCATCTTGATCGCCTGTGAAAATGCCGCGGGCGAAACCGCAGTCACCAGAACGCCATGTGCACCTCCGCCCGTGGCAGCAATCACCTGGTCGATTGCGCCGTCGTCACGCGCATTCACACACAGATCGGCGCCAAGGTCTTGCGCCATGTTCAGCTTGTCGGCGCTTATGTCGATTGCCACCACTTTCAGGCCCATGGCCTTTGCATATTGGATGGCGACGTGGCCCAATCCGCCGATCCCGGATATTGCGACCCATTCGCCGGGCTTGGCTTCGGTTTCTTTCAGGCCCTTGTAAGTGGTTACACCCGCACAAAGAATCGGAGAAATGGCGGTGAAGTCCACATCCTTGGGAAGCCGGGCGGCGAAGGCAGCAGATGCGATGACATATTCGGCAAAGCCACCATCGCGACTGTAACCGGTATTGTGCTGATGCTCGCACAAGGTTTCCCAGCCGGTTTGGCAATATTCGCAGCGCATACAGGCATCGTGAAGCCAAGCTACGCCTACCGCGTCGCCTTTCTCGAAGTCAGTGACGCCGGGACCCAGTTCGACGACAACCCCCGCCGCTTCGTGCCCGGGAATGAACGGTGGAGTCGGCTTAACAGGCCAATCCCCGTCTGCCGCATGAAGATCTGTGTGGCATACGCCACACGCCATGACCTTGACCAGAATTTCCCCCGGGCCCGGAACAGGAATCGGCACGCATTCGATCTTCAATGGCTTGGTGAATTCGTGAACGACTGCCGCTTTCATGAGTTTCGACATAGAAGCCTCTCCCGCTATCTGCGTTGAAGCCAATTCTATTCACGGCAGAGAGTTCTTCATTGACCGATATCAAGTCGGTAGCAGCGGCTTAGATCTGGCTATAGCCTGCCAAGGTGAGCGGCGAGGTGTAGCCCAAAGAGCAATCAGCCGGGAGCCCCCGGCTTGTTCCCCGGTCGCAAAGATGCGTTTACGCTGCTGCTGCAGATGACATCTGTGTGAGTGATTGGGCAGGCAAGAGCTTCAGGACTTCATTGGCGAAAGCGTCTGCATTGTGCAACGCCTTGTCGAGATTGCTCACCTGAGTGGGGGACATCATATGCAGATAGCCGCTGAACTCGAACATGTCGCGAAAGGCGGCGCGCTCGATGATGGGCGTATCAAGAACATGCACATTCCGTTTTGCCAGAAGCGCCTTGGCTGCCAGCAAGGCCCGCGTCGTCACCATTGAGTTGACACGGGAAAGAACGACCGAGTGCGGAATCTTGATCGATGCACGATCGTCCAGATAGCGCAGCAATTCAAGGACTTGAGCGCCGCCCTGGGCATCCATGGTGCTTCCTTGAACAGGGATGAGCACATGATTGGAAAGACCCACTGCCGTTGCTAGCAGCGGCGATTGCGCTCCCGGGAGGTCGATGATGACATGGTCGAACTTCCTGCGGCTGTCCAGCACATGTTGCTGCAGGCTGGACGCGGAAACATAGGTTATGACCGACAGGTCGACGCGATGATCGGCGCCTTCGCGCCACTTCGACAGCCAACGCTGTGGGTCGGTATCGATGACGCAGACCTTCAACCCACGGCGAGCAAATTCAGAGGCAAGCAGCAAGACTGCCGTCGTTTTGCCTGCGCCGCCTTTTGTATTTGCGAATGTAATGACCGCCATAATCCGTTCCCGTAATGGGTGCGGCGATCATCGCCCATTTCAAGCTCCAGAATCATGGACCTTCGCCAATCATTGGGGAATATGGTTAAGAGTTCATAAAGAAACCTTACCAGATTTTTAGCGGCGACGGTCCTCGGCAAGAATCTCTCGGGCAAGCTGGTCGAGCGGTACGACCCGGTCCACGCCGCCGTGCGCGATGGCTTCCTTAGGCATTCCGAAGACGATGGAAGAGGCTTCGTCCTGGGCTATCGTGAAGGCGCCTGCCTGATGCATTTCGAGCATTCCGCGCGCGCCGTCGTCCCCCATTCCCGTCATGATGACACCCATCGCGTTGGAGCCCGCCGAGCGTGCGGCCGAGCGGAAGAGCACGTCTACGGATGGGCGGTGACGAGAGACAAGCGGACCATTCCTCACCGAGACATAGTAGCGTGCCCCCTGCCGTTCGAGAAGCATGTGCTTGTCGCCGGGCGCAATCAGGACATGCCCGCGCAAGACCGGATCGCCATCTTGCGCCTCTTTGATCTCGACGTCGCAGATCGTGTTGAGCCTTCTTGCGAAGGCGGCGGTAAATTTCTCTGGCATATGCTGCACGATGACGATGCCGGGCGAGTTCGCGGGCAACTTTTCAAGCATTTCGCGCAATGCTTCCGTGCCGCCCGTTGAGGCTCCCACGCAAACAACCATTTCCGTCGTCCGCGCCATGGCTTTGCCGGAGGGCGGGGGAAGGACGGCATCGGCCGTCAGTTTTGCCGTTGGTGCGCTGGCGACCGCACGTCGAGAGGAACGGATCCCGGTTACCCGCGCCTGGGCTGCGCTTTTGACGACCTGGCAGATGCGCTGGCCCGCCTCCGCCAGATGGTCGGCGGCGCCAATCCGAGGCTTGAGAATGACATCGACAGCACCGGCTTCGAGCGCTTGAAGAAGTGTCTCGGAACCCGCTTCGGTCAGTGATGAGCACATGACGACAGGGATGGGATGCTGCGACATGATCTTGCGCAGAAACGTTATTCCGTCCATCCGCGGCATTTCGACATCGAGCGTGATGACGTCAGGTACATCTTCCTGCATCTTCTTTGCTGCCATGAACGGGTCGGAAGCTGCCCCGATCACTTCGATGTCCGGATCGGACTCAAGCACAGCAGTGAGTGTCTGACGGACACTTGCGGAATCGTCAACGATCAGAACACGCGTTTTTTTTGCCATATGACTCTGCTATTGTTTCATGAATACGGTGTTGGCAACCTGCTTGATAGGTAGATTTATTCCTGTCACCGATTCCGAATGGCCGATCAGCAAGTAACCCCCCGGCGTGAGACATTTGCAAAGCTGTGTCAAAACATGTGCCTGTGTCTTTTTGTCAAAATAGATCAGGACATTTCGACAAAAGATGATCTGATAGGGATCGCCCACATTGTAGCTTGGGTTCATCAAATTGAGCCGGGCAAACCCGACTTTTGAGCGCAGTCTGGGGGTTATTCTGATGTCGCTACGCGTCTTGTCTTTCGGCATCATCACATATTTGCGGACCATTTCTTGCGGGACAGGATCAATAAGCTCACGCGAATATATTCCACTATGCGCTTTTTTCAACACGTCCGTCGAAAGATCGGTCGCCAGAATATGATAGTCCGAGATGACTCTCCTTTCCACCGCGTCGGCCATGACCATTGCCATGGTATAAGGTTCTGCCCCCGTGGAACAGGCCGAACTCCACGCACGCACCCTCTGGTAGCCCTTGTCAGCAAGCGCTGGCAAAGCGACGTTCGTCATGAAGTCAAAATGGTTTGGTTCCCGAAAAAAGTCTGTCTTGTTCGTCGTGACGACGTCGATCAGAAAGACCGCTTCCGTCTCCATGCCCCCATGTCGAAACAGGTAATCGCAATATTCGCTGAAGGTCGGGTAGCCCGTTGCTCTCAATCGCTTACGAAGGCGCCCCTCCAGCATGGAGCGCTTCGTTTCCGGCATCTTGATACCGCAATAATTGTATATGAACTCCGACAACTGGCGAAAATCGCGTACACTGAGAGCGTCGTCGAACATGGTAGTGGCAAGGGCATTCAAATGCGATTACTCCATTACGCTGCGCGGACCGGTCCACTGATGACCTGGCTAAGACTGCCAGCTTCGGTCGAGAATAGTTCTGCAAGGTCGATGATGACGACGAAGTCTCCCTCGCGCCTGACGACGCCGGCAATGTAGGTCGAATTCCAACGGATCCCGATGTCCGGCGCGGTCTCGATTGCTTCACGGCTGAACGGCGTGACTTCGAAAACCTTGTCGGCCACAAGCCCCAGAGCCAGCACTTTCTCCCCGATTGGAATATCGAGAACCAGAATCCGGGTGTTTTGCGTTTTTACCGTTTTGCTCATGCCCAGCCGCAGGCGCAGATCGATGACCGGAACGCCATGTCCTCGCACATCTCTGAGACCCAGCAAGTAGTCAGGCCCATTTGGAATTTTGAAAGCTTCCTCATGGTCGAGAATTTCGCGAACGACATCCACGGGGACGGCGAAAACCTCATCACCAAGACTGAAGGTTACGAACTGGGTATCAGAAGATGTGCTGGCCATGTTTTAAGCGCTTTCCCGGAAATCCGCGTCGTTTGCGTCAGGCCCGCCCATGGACATATCCAACGCAAAGCCCTTGGCGCGTGCTTGTTGTGTTCTGACGGTATTGTCGGATGACCCCTTGCCGGTTCGCGTCATCTGAGCCGGGCTGTGTCTGACGAATTCAGGCTGCTTTGAAACGGCCTTCGCTCTCTGGCCATTGGCCTGGTTGACCTTGAAGAACGCGATGCTGGCCTGGAGTTCTTCGGCCTGAGCCGCAAGTTCTTCCGACGTTGCCGACATTTCTTCCGAAGCGCTGGTGTTCTGTTGAGTGACCTTGTCAAGTTGCTGGATAGCTTCGTTGATCTGGCTGGCACCGATATCCTGCTCGCGGCAAGCTGCAGAAATTTCAGCCACGAGTTCGGCCGTTTTGCGAATATCCGGAACAAGACGGTTCAACATTTCGCCGGCGTCCGAAGCTGCCCTGACGGTGTCGCTGGACATAGTGCTGATTTCAGCGGCTGCAGCCTGGCTGCGTTCCGCAAGCTTGCGGACTTCAGAGGCAACAACGGCAAAACCCTTACCGTGTTCGCCAGCGCGTGCTGCTTCGACAGCGGCGTTCAAAGCGAGGAGGTCTGTCTGCCGCGCTATTTCCTGGACGATTGAAATCTTCTCGGCAATGGTTCGCATGGCAACGACGGCCTGACTTACGGCTGCGCCGCTTGCTTCTGCGTCGGTCGACGACTGACGTGCGATCTTTTCTGTCTGGGCTGCATTTTCAGCGTTCTGGCGGATATTGGCAGCCATCTGTTCCATCGATGCAGATGCTTCTTCCGTAGATGACGCCTGTTCTGTGGCGCCTTGGGACACCTGTTCAGAGCTTGCAGACAGTTCCTGGCTGCCGGAAGAGACATTTTCAGCAGCAGAAATTGAATCGGCGACGACGCCGCGCAAGCGTTCGATCATCGTATTGACGTGCTGAAGCAGCTGGCCGATTTCGTCTTTCGTCGTAACAGTAGCTGTTTCGGTCAAGTCGCCATCGGAAACCTTCCGGACAACATTGATCGCTTTCGTCAGGCCACGGCTGATACCGATTGCGATCCAAAAGGCAACGACCGTAGAAATGATTACCAATGCAATTGAAACACCAACCAGAATGTTGCGCGACTCTGTATATTGAGCGTTTGTCGCCTCGTCTGTCTGGCGCAAATCTGCGGTAATGATGCCCGTTAGCGCATCAAGGTTACGCAGCAGATCTTCGGTGAATTTCGCGCTTTGGTCCATGGAAATGGCACCAGCACGCGTATTGCTTTCTGTCGTGTTTTCTGTGGCGAGCGCAAGAATTTGGTCCTGAATAATGACCCAGTTGGTATAGATCGCGGCAAACTTCGCTACGCTTTCGCGGATAACGGCGTTATCCTGTTCTTCGAACTCTGCGACTTTGCTTTCAATCTTGCGGCGCTCCTGATTGACCGTTTCCCGATAGCCGGAGATTTTCTGTGGGTCCGTATTCAGAATAGCGTTTTTCTCCGCGCGTATGGAGGACGAAACGCCCTCGGTTAGAGCCGTCAAATCTTGGAGGTTTTTCGCAGGGCCCTGAACAATCTCCGTAATTGCGGAGTTCAGAGATGAGAGGTTGAGTATGGCCATCGTTGCCATGCCGCCGGACATAGCGATGATGAAGGCAAAAGCCAGCGCCAATTTAAGTTTAATGGTGAAATGCATCGATCATTCCTTGAAGAAAGGGGGTCACAAGATAGTTTATCTTTTTGCTTCAGAGCGACGTGACGGGTGACACATTCATCCACACACTCCAGGAACGACGATCATCGTCGCTTGGTTGTTGCTCCGAGACGCATTTCTCGGAGCAACAGTTTTAGCTTGTAGATCACGCGCTTTCGCGGAAATCCGCGTCATTCGCATCAGGCCCACCCATCGACATATCCAGGGCAAAACCCTTGGCGCGCGCCTGCTGGCTGGCGACCGTATTGTCGGGTTTACGGACCGGCGCAGCTTTTGGTGCTGGACGCGCCTGTACCGGTGCGGGGCGCATTGGTGCTCTGGCCGCAGGGGCTGCATGTCTGGCGCCTGCACGTTCGACCTTGAAGAATGCAATGCTGGCCTGAAGTTCTTCAGCCTGTGCTGCGAGTTCCTCTGACGTTGCCGACATTTCTTCCGAAGCACCGGAATTCTGCTGGGTTACCAGGTCAAGCTGCTGGATTGCTTCGTTGATCTGGCTTGCGCCGATGTCCTGTTCGCGGCAGGCCGCCGAGATTTCAGAGACGAGTTCCGCGGTCTTGCGGATATCGGGAACCAGACGGTTCAGCATGTCGCCAGCTTCGGTTGCAACCTGAACTGTTTCACCTGAAAGCGACGAGATTTCTGCCGCCGCAGCCTGGCTGCGTTCTGCAAGCTTGCGGACTTCCGAAGCGACCACCGCAAAGCCTTTTCCGTGCTCACCGGCGCGTGCAGCCTCAACAGCAGCATTGAGCGCAAGCAGGTCTGTCTGGCGAGCAATTTCCTGAACGATGGAGATTTTTTCGGCAATGGTCCGCATCGCGGTGACTGCTCGGCCCACTGCCTCGCCACTTGCTTCGGCGTCCTTGGAAGACTGGCGAGCAATCTTCTCTGTTTGCGCAGCGTTGTCGGCGTTCTGCTTGATGTTGGCCGCCATCTGTTCCATCGAAGCCGATGCTTCTTCAGCGGAAGATGCCTGTTCGGTTGCACCCTGAGAAAGCTGTTCCGAGCTTGCAGACAATTCCTGGCTGCCAGAAGAGACATTGTCGGCTGCGGCCAGCGCATCTGACACGACGCCGCGCAAACGCTCGACCATGCGCTCCAGCGACATGCCAAGGGTATCCTTGTCAGAAAGCGGCGTTGACGTGATCGTCAGATTGCCATCGGCAATCTCGTTGGCAACACCTGCCGTATTGCGCAGGTTCCCGGTCATGACGTTGATGCGGTCGACGAGGTCCTTGATCTCGTCATTCGTCTTGATGTCGACATCCTGATCCAGATCGCCGACGGAAACCGCTTCCGCAACGACCATGATCTTGCGAAGGCCACTGCTGATGCCCAGTGCGATCCAGAGTGCCGTACCGATCGCGATGATGACCGCCGCGATGGAAGCGGAAATCAGCAGCAGGCGCGTATTTTCATATTCCGTAGCAGCAGACTGCTTTGATTTCTCAAGACGCGTACGGTTCATTTTTACCGCTTCGTCCAGCTTCTGGGTCAACGCATTGGCCGCCTCGCGACCCTCTCCGGAAGAGTAAGCTGCTGCCCCGGCCGTATTGCCTTCGGCGACCAGCTGACGGACCCGCTCATCGCTTTCCTCGAAGCTCTTTGCTGCGTCCTGTATCGAAGCCCAGACCTGCTGCGTTTCTTGCGAGGCCGTTTTGGCCATGTCGTTGACGAGCGCATTCAGTTGCTGACGGCTCTCGTCACCGGCTTTCTTGAAGCTCTGAATTTCCGCAGCAGACGTGGAAAGGATGATGTTCTTCTGTATGCGTATAACGACGAGGGAAAGCGCATTTATCTGGTGCGCCTTGTCGAGACGGACAACTGTTCCATCTACAACATCATCCATGGCTTCCTTTGCCACACTCAGACTGTAGATGCCGTATCCGGCGGTGCCTGCCAGCATCAAGATTAAAAATCCAAATGCGACAGCAAGTTTCATCTTAATAGTAAATCGCATTCTAGAATTCCTTCGAGAGTTCGATGACATTGTTGCGAGAGATGCCCTTGGCGTTCGCGTCAGCTTGTGACGTAAAAATTGCGCTGAGATTGGGAAGGATCACGAATTCGCTTCCCCTCTTTATGAGGCAGTTGATGTAGTCGGGTCGCCACCGCATTCCCACGCTTGGTGGTTGTTCGCTAGCCGTTCTGGAAAAGGTTGTGACCTCATAGACCTTGTCGGTCCGCAGGCCGACCAGCGTCCTCTCACCGTCGAGCGGTAGCTCGATGACGATGATGCGGCTGTCGATCGTCTTCTCAGCCGCACCCATTCCAAAGGCTAACCTGATGTCGGCGAGGGGAATGACCTTTCCACGAAAATTGATGACGCTGGCGACAAACGGTTTGCTGCCCGGAACCGCCGTTTCCGGCAGGAGGTCGAGTATTTCTTGAACGAGAACCGCCTCGATGGCGAATGTCTCACCTTCTATGCTGAAGGTCAGGACCTCAAGGTCCTCGCGCTCGCGCCAGATATCTTCTGGTTGTTTCAAAAGAGGCTGGTTCATCCGGCAAAACGCATCTGCGCCTCCTGTTGTTGTCCTGCAGTTACGAGATGTCCAACATCGAGAATGAGAGCGACGCTGCCGTCTCCCAGAATGGTCGCGCCAGAGAAGGTCGCGACATCGTGATGAAGTTTCGACATGGCCTTGATGACCGTCTGGTGGTCACCAATGATCTGATCAACGACGAGGCCGACGCGCTCCGAGCCGGTGGATATGACGACCACCTTTTGAAACTGGTCCGGTGTGGTGCCCGTCTGGAAGAGTTCGCGCAGCCGTATAAACGGTACAAGGCTTTCGCGCAGCGATATGAAGGAACGTCCTCTCGATTTGACATCGTTCTCTGGAGACAGTTCCAGGCATTCTTCGACGGCCGAGAGCGGGATGACGTAGCAGCCGGTGCCGACACGCACGAGAAGACCGTCGATAATCGCCAGGGTCAGCGGAATGGCAAGCGTGATCTCTGAACCTGCGCCCGGTGCGCTCGTCACGTTGATCGTGCCGCGCAGGGCTTCGATGGTCTTTTTGACAACATCCATTCCGACGCCACGGCCGGAAAGATTGGTCACTTGCGCTGCGGTGGAGAATCCCGGTTCGAAAATCAGTTGCAGCAGTTCCTGATCGGTCAGCGTAGCGCCGGCCGCGATAAGACCTGAGGCTTCCGCTTTCGCGCGGACCCTCTGGCGGTTGATCCCGCGGCCATCGTCACGAATGGTGATCGTGACATCACCGCCTGTCTGGCGTGCAACCAGCGTAACCTGGCCTGTAGGCTTCTTGCCTGCGGCGATACGCTCGTCCGGTGTTTCAAGCCCGTGGTCGCAGGAGTTTCTGACAAGGTGAACGAGTGGATCGGCCAGACGCTCGATCACCGCCTTGTCGACTTCAGTGCTTTCACCCTCTGTGACCAGCTCGATCTGTTTGCCGGTCTCGCGGGCCAGATCGTGAATCAGGCGGCGGAAGCGGCCAAAAAGCTGGGTAATCGGCACCATACGCAATACCATCATCGTATCGCGAAGTTCACCGGACAGGCGTTCGACATCCTCGGAGACGGCGCGGAGCTGAATGTCGACACTGGTATTGGCAAGCTGGGAGAGGCGTGACTGGGCAATGACCAGTTCACCGACCCGATCCATCAGTTCGTCCAGGCGTTCAGCCGGAACGCGGACGTTCTCGGCGCTCTTGTTCTGCTTGCCGTCGCCGCCGCCCTGTGGCGCGGCTGCGTTCGCCTTTGCGGCTTCCTCGACCGGTGCCGGTGGTGGAACGATCTCACTTGAAACCGTAGTTTCAGACGAAATTTTCTTCACCTCGATGTCCATGTCGTCCATGACGAATATGAACACGTCATCAATGGCAGATCGCGGCTGGTCGGTGGTCAAAGTAACCGACCAGGACAGATAGAGATTGGCAGGATCAAGGAGGTCGAGCGTTGGAATGGACTGAGTGTTGACGGTGATGACGCATTCGCCAAGTTCCGCCATCTCATCCAGCAAGCCAAGCGGGTTCGTTCCGTTCGCCATTGCATTTGCTGGCAGACTGAAGTCGATCTGCCACGTTGCGGTCGAAGGTTCTTCCGCCTTGGCAACGACAGGCGCTGCCGCACCGGCATGGGATGCGGCACCATTGCTACCGACAGCCGCTTCGAGTTTTGCCAACAGCCTGTCGCCGGTCTCGGGAAATGCGGTTGCCGGATTGTCTACCAGACGCCGCATGTGATCCTGTGCTTCGAGCACGGCTGCGATCAACTCGCTGGTGGCCGGTACTTCACCTTTGCGTACACGGTCAAAGGCCGTCTCACAGTGGTGAGTGAACGCGGCGAGCGCCTCAAAGCCGAACATGGCTCCGGACCCCTTGAGGGTATGCAGGCCGCGGAAGACGGCGTCGATCTGTCCCTGGTTGGAAAGATCATGCAACAGATCCAGCAAGCCGCTTTCGATCTGTTCGAAAAGCTCAGCTGCTTCTGTCCTGAAAACCTGAATGGGGTCCAGTATGGTCATCTACCAAGAACCTTCCTGACAATTTTGACGAGATTTTCTGGATCGAATGGCTTCGTGACCCAACCGGTGGCACCCGCAGCCTTCGCCCGTGTTTTCATGTCAGCATCGGATTCGGTGGTCAGAAAGATGATGGGGATGCCCGTGTGAGCGGGCGACTGCCGCAAGGCTTCGATCATTTCCAGACCGTTCATGTTCGGCATGTTCAGGTCGGTGACAATAAGATCGAAAGAGCCGCTTTTCGCTTTCGCAAGACCGTCGGCGCCGTCAACAGCTTCCGTGATAGAATAGCCCGCATTCGTCAGGGCAATCTTGGTCGTCATTCTGATGCTGGCAGAGTCATCGACGGTGAGAATATTGGCGCTCATTGAATTTCCTTTCCATGCAGCCAGAAGAGGCGAGTGGCCTCGTCCATATTTGTGAGAAACCCGCCACGGCGAAGCGTGTCGATCACGCTGGGGGAGGCCGGTTTCGTCAGTGTGATGTATTTGCCTTCAGCCCGCGCATAGAGCCGGGATGCTTCGATAAGCTGAATAAAGCTCAGATCGACGTGAGCATCGTCCGGTATCTCGACAGTCACAGCGCTGTGCGTGCTGAAGTCGTCGAGAAGGCTCTCATGCACAGCGGCGATGCCGCGTATGGAAAGAGTGTTGGGTAAGGTCAGCATTTCCGGTGTCATTGGGGGGAACGTCCTTGATTGCCAATTAGATGGATCGTGACGTCCAGTCGCTTTGTTCAAAGATCGCCGTGCGAAAAATTTCCCTATCGCCCGAGATATCGGCGGTGGAAATTCCGAAAAGTTGCCATTCGACCAAAACCCGCTGTTCTCGAAGCACAGGTTCTTGTACGCAGCAGTTGAAGAAAAACTTCAACCGCTCCGCTCACACATCGGAGACGTGACAACAATGCAGCAGCGCTCTTTTCGCAAAGGCGAAAAAGCGTTCAAATCCAATACATGTTTGAAAATCGAGCTGGCATCATGCAACTCGTTAGATAAGGCGCGCTGCTTGACGCAGCTTTTGGTTTTTTTAGTCGCCTATCATTGGCGTTATTAGTATTGTGCTGTTAGTTAAGACGCAGTTAATCTGGGTTGCGATTAGTCGTAAGGCCTTTAATGGTTGTAATTATATTGCTTCAATTTGTTGAAAATTGCCCATATGTCTGGTTTTCTCTACCAAAGATATACACTTTAAAAAATGATTATTGCTTAGAAAAGTTGTATATTTTAGTCAGTACACCTCGACTTAATGTCTTTTGACTTCCCCTTATCTTGGCCGTCGTGCTCCGCAATCTGTCCGTCCGCAGACATGATTTTGAAGTTGAATTCTGCGCCAGGGGAAATCTCGGGGTCGGTGCGTCCAACTCGATAAAAATTGCGGCTACTGCACTCTTGGGCATCCCGATAATTTCCGGAAAATACTATAAAGGCTTGTTTATAAACAATAAAAAATTCGCAGATTTTTTATTCAGATGTGCTGTTGCAGAACCGATATCTTTCGCATAGGTTTTTACGGCAACGTTTCAGTGAGGGAGGAGACTCATGCGCATTCGTTCTATTTTGGCCGCTTTGGCGGCCAGTGTCATGCTACCGGCAGGTATGGCCGGAGCCACTGACCTCGAGGTAACGCATTGGTGGACGTCGGGCGGCGAAGCCGCAGCCGTCGGAGAACTGGCCAAGGCGTTCGATGCAACCGGAAATAAGTGGGTTGATGGCGCGATTGCTGGTTCTGGCGGCACTGCACGGCCAATCATGATCAGCCGTATCACCGGCGGCGATCCGATGGGTGCCACGCAATTCAACCACGGGCGGCAGGCGGAAGAACTCGCTCAATCAGGATTGATGCGTGATTTGACCGATGTCGCTGAAAAGGGGAAATGGAAGGACGTCATCAAACCTGCCAGCCTTCTCGAGAGCTGCACAATTGACGGTAAGATCTATTGCGCGCCAGTCAATATCCATTCCTGGCAATGGTTGTGGCTTTCCAATGCTGCTTTCAAGAAGGCAGGCGTAGAAGTTCCGAAGAACTGGAACGAATTTGTTGCCGCAGCACCCGCCCTTGAGAAAGCTGGTATTCAACCGCTGGCTTTGGGCGGTCAGGCCTGGCAATCAAACGGCCTGTTCGACACTCTTTTGATCGGCATTGCCGGCAAGGATCTTTATGAAAAGGTCTATAAGGAGAAGGATGCCGAAGCTGCCGCCGGCCCTGAAATGAAGAAGATCTTTGAGGCTGCGGACGTCGCGCGCAAGCTGGCAAAGGGTTCGAACGTTCAGGATTGGAACCAGGCGACCAACCTTGTCATTACCGGCAAGGCCGGCGGGCAGGTCATGGGAGACTGGGCGCAAGGTGACTTCCAGCTTGCCAATCAGAAAGCTGGCGTGGATTACACCTGCTTGCCAGGGCTGGGGCTGAATGAAATTCTCACGGCCAACGGCGATGCGTTCTACTTCCCGCTTCTGAAAGACGAAGCGAAATCCAAGGCGCAGGAGGTTCTGGCCGAGGTGATCGTAGCTCCCAAGACGCAGGTTGCTTTCAACCTCAAGAAGGGATCGCTCCCGATACGAGGCGATGTCGATCTTGCCTCCGCCAATGACTGCATGAAAAAAGGTCTCGACATTCTGGCCAAGGGCGAAATTCTGCAAAGCACCGACCAGCTGATTTCTGCAGACACCCAGAAGCAGAAGGAAGATCTTATGTCGGAGTTTTTTGCAAATGCATCGCTTACGCCTGATGCAGCGCAAAAACGCTTCGCCGAAATTATCTCGGCTGCCGACTGATCTCCGTCTTCCATGATTGCTGTCCGACAGGGCCAGCAATCATGGACACCTCCTTGCCAGGCGTTGTGATGTTCTCATGCATGCCTGGAAAAGTGCTGCGGGATGGCTGAATGCTACCCGCTGCACGATCAACCCCAGTGATTGATAAGGAGTGGCACATGGCACTGAAAAGCCATTCTGGTCGTCCAAACCAGCTATTCCGCAATCTCAATTCGAAGATTGCATCTATACCCATGATCCTGACCGCGATGGTCATTTTTCTGGGCGGAACGATCTGGACAGTCGTTTATTCCTTTACCAATTCGAAGCTGCTGCCGCGGGCCAGCTTTATCGGTCTTGAACAGTATGAGCGGCTGTGGGCTGCGCCGCGCTGGATCATTTCCATTCAGAATCTTGCCATTTACGGCATTCTTTCCCTGATTTTTAGTCTCGTCATCGGCTTTGTGCTGGCGGCGCTGATGGATCAGAAAATCCGATTTGAAAACACGTTCCGCACGATCTTTCTTTATCCTTTCGCTCTTTCCTTCATCGTTACCGGCCTTGTCTGGCAATGGCTGTTGAATCCGGAATTCGGCATCCAGTCCGTCGTGCGTTCACTCGGCTGGGAGAGCTTCACCTTCGATCCGCTCTACAATTCGCAGCTGGTCATCTATGGCGTCCTGATTGCGGCGCTCTGGCAAGGCACGGGCCTTGTCATGTGCCTCATGCTGGCGGGACTGCGCGGTATCGACGAGGACATATGGAAGGCGTCACGGGTTGACGGCATTCCCATGTGGAAGACCTATATTCTTATCGTCATTCCCATGATGCGCCCCGTCTTCATCACCACTCTGGTGATCATCGCCAGCGGCATCGTCAAGGTTTACGACCTGGTCGTGGCGCAGACGAGTGGTGGGCCTGGCATCGCCTCGGAAGTTCCTGCCAAATATGTCTATGACTACATGTTCCAGGCACAGAATCTCGGGCAGGGCTTTGCCGCCTCCACCATGATGCTGCTTACCGTCGCAATCATCATCATTCCTTGGGCTTATCTCGAATTTGGAGGGCGCAAGCGTGGCTAACATCTCGACGCTCAACACTGTCGCTGCCGGCGCAGATGCCGTTTCCAAAGATCTGCAGGGACCTCGCGGGCGCAAGCCGCGTAAGCGCCTGTCCCGCCGAAACATCATGCTGTACGGCACGCTCACGCTCGCCGCGCTCTATTACCTTCTCCCGCTTTACGTGATGATTGTCACTTCGGTGAAGGGAATGCCTGAAATCCGCATGGGCAACATTTTCGCTCCGCCGTTGGAAATCACGTTCGAGCCCTGGGTGAAGGCTTGGGCCAACGCCTGTACGGGGCTGAATTGCGACGGGCTTTCGCGCGGCTTCTGGAACTCGGTGCGCATCATGATCCCGTCGACCATCGTTTCGATCGTGATTGCCTCGGTCAGTGGTTATGCGCTGGCGAACTGGAAGTTCAAGGGTTCCGAGCTGTTCTTCTCGATCCTCATCGTCGGGGCGTTCATTCCTTATCAGGTGATGATCTACCCGATCGTGATTGTTCTGCGCGAACTGGGAATATACGGCACCCTGAGCGGCCTTGTCATCGTCCACACGATCTTCGGCATGCCTATCCTGACGCTCCTGTTCCGGAACTACTTTGCCGGCCTGCCGGAGGAGCTTTTCAAGGCGGCGCGTATCGATGGCGCCAATTTCTGGCAAATCTATTTCCGCATCATGGCACCGATGTCGCTTCCCATTTTCGTTGTCGCGATGATCCTGCAGGTGACCGGTATCTGGAACGACTTCCTGTTCGGCGTCGTGTTCACCAGGCCGGAATATTATCCGATGACTGTACAGCTCAACAACATCGTCAACTCGGTTCAGGGCGTGAAGGAATATAACGTCAATATGGCGGCGACCCTGCTGACCGGTGCCGTTCCGCTGTTCGTCTATTTCGTTTCAGGCAGACTTTTTGTCCGCGGCATCGCCGCTGGCGCAGTCAAGGGTTAAGCTTCATGAATAAAAGCGTTTCCATTCGAGATCTGTCCCTTTCATTTGGCGCAGTCAATGTTCTGTCCGATCTCAACCTCGACATCTATGAAGGTGAGTTTCTTGTTCTTCTTGGCTCTTCGGGCTGCGGCAAATCCACTTTGTTGAATTGCATTGCCGGACTCCTGGAGCCAACGGAAGGGCAGATTTTCATCAAGGACCGCAACGTTACCTGGGAAGAACCCAAAGACCGCGGCATCGGAATGGTGTTCCAGTCTTACGCGCTCTACCCGCAGATGACGGTTGAGAAGAACCTGTCATTCGGCCTGCAGGTCGCCAAGGTTCCCAAGGAGGAGATCGACCGCCGGGTCAAGCGTGCCGCCGGCATCTTGCAGATCGAGCCGCTTTTGAAAAGAAAGCCCGCCGAACTTTCCGGCGGTCAGCGCCAGCGTGTTGCTATCGGCCGCGCCCTTGTTCGTGATGTGGATGTGTTTCTGTTCGACGAACCACTATCCAATCTCGATGCGAAACTGCGCTCCGAGCTTCGTGTGGAAATTAAACGACTGCATCAGGCGTTGAAGAACACGATGATTTACGTCACTCACGATCAGATTGAAGCGCTGACCCTTGCGGACCGTATCGCCATCATGAAAAGCGGCGTGATCCAGCAGCTGGATGACCCGATTTCCATCTACAACAAACCGAGAAACCTGTTTGTCGCCGGCTTCATCGGCTCTCCGTCGATGAATTTCCTGCGCGGCGAATTGGCCGAGCGAAACGGCAAGGTGGAGTTCGTGGCAAATGGGGTCAGTTTTACCCTTGATGGATATGACGCCTCAAACCCTCTGAAAGCGGGTATTCCCGCTGTGCTGGGTGTTCGCCCCGAACATGTCCGGGTCGACAGCGACATAACCGGCGGCGATATCCACGACGCTGTTGTCGATATCGAAGAGCCGATGGGAGCCGACAATCTGATCTGGTTGAAACTCGCCGGTCACACGCTGTCTGTCCGCGTCGGCGGTCACAGACGTTTTTCGCCTGGCACAAAGGTCAAGCTGGCCTTCGACATGTCCATGGCCTCTCTCTTCGATGCGACGACGGAAGAGCGCATCTAGAAAATTTTAATCCACCAGACACAGCCCCAATGTCAGGAGACACAGATGACGAAACTTGGCTTCCAACTTTACAGCGTGCGCAATTTTCCGCCGCTATCCGAAACTTTGAAGAAACTGTCTGCTGCAGGCTATGCGCATGTGGAAGGCTATGGCGGGATTTACGGTGGCATGGACGATGCCGAGCTGAAAGCATTGCGCAATGATCTCGACGCGAACAATCTTACCATGCCAACAGGCCATTTCGGCCTCGACATGCTTGAAAAAGAACCGCAGCAGGCACTCAATATTGCAAAGATCCTCGGCGTGGAAACGATCTACTGCCCGCATCTCATGCCTGACCAACGCCCTTCCGATGCCGCAGGCTGGCTCGCATTCGGCAAGCGACTTCAGGAGGCTGCAAAGCCCTATCGTGACGCAGGGCTGGCATTCGGCTGGCATAATCACGACTTTGAATTCGTGAAGCTTGAAGACGGATCGACGCCGCAGGAGCAGATATTTGCCGGTGGTCCTGAGCTGGAATGGGAAGCGGATATTGCCTGGATCATCCGTGGCAAGGCTGATCCGCTTGAATGGATCGAACGCTATGCCAGCCGCATCACGGCTGTGCATGTCAAAGACATCGCCGCAGCTGGGGAAAATCAGGACGAGGATGGCTGGGCAGACGTCGGCCATGGCACCGTAGACTGGAAAGGCCTCGTCGATGCCTTGAAGAAGACGGCAGTCAAATATTACGTCGTTGAGCACGACAATCCCAAAGACGCGGACCGGTTGATCACGCGATCGATCGCGTCGTTCAACAATTACTAAAACGACCAATCTGGAGTGTCATATATGGCCAAGGAACTTGGCGTCGGCATCATTGGATGCGGCAATATCTCAACAACCTATTTCTCGCTTTCCCCACTTTTCAGGGGCCTGAAAGTTCTCGCCTGCGCAGATCTCAACCGCAGCGCTGCTGAACTGCGCGCCGAAGAATTTTGCGTAAAGGCGCAATCCATTGAGGAACTGCTTGAAAGCAGCGAGATCGATGTGGTGGTGAACCTTACCATCCCCTCGGCGCATTATGCGGTCTCGAAGGCAATCCTCGAAGCAGGCAAACACGTCTACTCGGAAAAGCCTCTCGTTCTCACGCTGGAAGAAGGCGAGTCGTTGCGCCGCCTTGCTGCCGAGAAGAATCTGGCCGTTGGTTGCGCCCCCGATACGTTCCTGGGTGGCGCACACCAGCTCGCCCGCAAATACATCGACGATGGCAAGGTGGGTCGTATCACCTCCGGAACCTGCCATGTCATGAGCCCAGGAATGGAAATGTGGCATCCCAATCCAGGCTTCTTCTTCCTGGCCGGTGGTGGACCAATTCTCGATCTGGGCCCTTACTACATCGCCAACCTGATCAATCTGATCGGTCCGGTAAAGCGCGTCGGCGCGCTGACGTCCATGGCGAACCCGACCCGTACGATCACCAGCCAGCCGTTACATGGCCAGACCATTCCGGTCGAGACGCCAACCAACGTCCATGCTTTGCTGGAATTCGTAAATGGTGCAACGATAACCCTGTCTGCCAGCTGGGATGTCTGGTCTCATCGTCACGCCAATATGGAACTATACGGCACCGAAGGATCGATCTACGTTCCGGACCCCAATTTCTTCGGCGGCGTCGTGGAGGCCAGCGGTCGCGACAAGGACATCCAGCCGCTTGAAAACTGGGATCATCCTTTCGGCATTGCCAATCAGGAAAGCCCACAGGGTGCTCGCGCAAATTATCGTACGGCGGGCCTTGCGGATATGGCGATTGCATTGACGGAGGGGCGCGATGCTCGCTGCTCTCTGGAGCGCTCGCTTCATGGCATCGATGTCATGACGTCTATACTCAAGTCCGGAGAAGAGGGGCGCTTTATCGACCTGACGACCACCTGCACGCAACCCGCTGCTCTTGGAGCCGAAGAGGCTCGATCCCTGCTGCGCTAAGAAGAAGGGCGCCGGGGCAACCACTCACGGCGTCCTAACGCTAGGGATTCAGCAGATCCGTGCGGATTGCCGCTTTCAGTGGAAGATGATCCGACGCAATCCGTGACAGCGCACTGTCGTGTGCTGTCACGTTCTCAATAAGGCCGACGCGGTTTGAAATTATTCTGTCCAGTGCCAGGACTGGCATCCCCGACGGAAAGCTTGGAACCGCAGGCGGTAACGCTCCGAAGGCATCACGCAGCGTATTGAGCGACGAACCGCTACCCAGTCTCCATTCGTTCAGATCGCCAAGCAGAATTGTCGGCTGCTCTTCTCTCGTCCCCAGAAGTGCCAGGAGCGCCTTCGCCTGTTGTGCTCGAGAGTGTCGCAAAAGACCGAAGTGGGCTGCGATGATGCGAAGTGTTCCGCCCTGCTTGAGCTCCAGCTCCACAACAAGAGCGCCGCGTGGCTCCAGACCCGGCAGCTTGAGGGGATGCACATCGCGCACGGCACCCTCGCGAAAGAGCACGACATTGCCGTGCCAGCCATGGGCCTTGCTGGCCGCTGCAATGGGAACAGGCGTAAGTCCACATTCGCGCTCCAGTCGCATCAGGTCAAGCAGCCCCGTTCTTTCGCCAAAGCGGCTGTCAGCCTCCTGAAGGGCTATGATATCGGCGCTGATTTCCTTGATGACATGGCAGATGCGATCCGGATCGAACTTTCGATCACGACCGACACATTTATGGACGTTATAGGACGCAATGACCGGAGACGCGTCAGCACTTTTGTTGTCGGACTGGCTTCGGCGTTTTTTCCGGTTTCGAAAAGATGTCATCAGAACGGAGGAGAGGCTTTCGGGCTTCGCGCGCATCAATATCCTATCTCGCATCAATAATTTCATGTCCGTGCCTGTGCATTTGGCCAGCAAACCCGTTCCTTGGTTCCTAGAGATAAGGCGAAGCCAACCATAGAACCCGTTCGAAAAGCCGCAAAACAAATGGTCGGGCTCGCAAATCTTCTAGCTTCACCGGATTCGCATTTTCCATTGCCTGGGCCATACGCTCCGAGATCGCCTGAGAAAACCTGTCATCGATAACTTCAATGTCCACCTCAAAGTTCAATCGCAATGAACGCGGATCGAGATTTGACGATCCGACGTAAGCCCATCGCTCGTCGATGACGAGAAGTTTGGAGTGATTGAACGCGCCGGCGCCGCGCCAGATCCTGCACTGGTTTCTCAAAATCTGATCGAACTGCGCCGTCATCGCGTAATCCACCAACTTGAGGTTATTGTTCGCGGGAACGATGATATCGACCTGCACGCCTCGTCTTGCTGCCGTCGTCAGCGCGGAGATCAGTTCGCGATCGGGAAGGAAATATGGAGACATGATGCGAATGGACGAACGGGCAATGGAAAAGGCGCCCATCAGCAACTTGTGACTGGTCTCGATACTGTTATCAGGGCCGGACGCGACGACGCGACCGACGACTGGCGAACCTGGTTTGCTTTCGGGAAGTGTGACATCCCATACCGGTCCGTCCAGCAATTCGCGAGTGGCAAAGCGCCAGTCCTCTGCGGCGACCGAAAAGAGATCGAAAACCAGCGGTCCCTTGACCTTGAAATGCGTGTCGCGCGAATAATTCTCAGGAGAGAACTCTGCTGTGAACCCCTCCCGAATATTCATGCCGCCGGTAAATGCCAAACGGCCATCCACGACGAGGATCTTGCGGTGGGTTCTCAAATTCGCATAGGGCAGGCGCAGGCCCATGATGACGTTGCCGTTGAAGACGGCTGCCCTTACATCTGCCTTCTCGAGGCTTGGTATGATGCTGGGGACGGAATAGCGGGCTCCCACGGCATCGACCAGAACACGAACCTCGACGCCGCGATCGCGGGCCCGCGACAATGCCTCCACGAAACGAAGACCAATCCGGTCCTGATCGAAAATATACGTCTCCAAAATAATGGACCGTTTGGCGGCGTCTATGGCATCGAGCATCTCTCGATAGGCGACGTCGCCGGATGGGAGGACGTCGATTTCGTTGCCGGTCGTAAGGGCATTGCGGGTGACCCTGTCGCCGACATTCTTCATGGAGACGAAACGGCGGCCGAAGCGTTTTGCGACGAGCGCGCTATCGGCATCGAAACGAGCTACCCGATCCATGATCGTGCCGTGCATCAGAGACCGTTGCTGCCCTAGCGCACTTCGCCGGATACGATTGATTCCAGCAATGCCATATATGACCGCGCCAATGACGGGGGACAATACGATGACGCCCACCCAGCCTAGAGCGGTACGAACTTCCTGCTTCGTCATTGTCGCGTGAATGGCCGCACTTGCCCCCATGAAAAGCGATAAGGCTGCCAGCAAATGGGGCCAGTAGGTGGTAAAAAGATCAATCATATGAGGAGTATAGTGCAGTTGACCTGCGCTGCAAGCGGACAGCTTTAATCCACGGTAGCGATGCGTTAAGTGTTTGTAAGCTATGATGGCCACAGAATTTGCAGTGAAACTCATGCTCAGATGACCATCAACCTCACCCTATCCGCTGGTAATTCCAGGCCGCTGACACCTCTACGGGCTTGTAATCAAACCGAAATTATCTTACCAACGTTCGACATCCTGCAAATCGGTGAAACGCCATGCGTTTGAGACATATTGCGCTTTTTGCCTGCACTGCCTTGATGCTCGCAGGTTGCAACGAAACGCTCGAGACCGTCGAGCGGGACGTTTCCCATGTCAAGAATAAAGTCGACTACCCCCTGTCTGCGTCCATTCTGGCGGAGATGGACAAGAAGAACATGGATCGCAATGCGCCGATCCTGATCCGTATCTTCAAGGAAGAGGGCAAGCTCGAAATATGGAAGGCCAAGCGCGACAACCGTTTCGACGTAATCGCGTCCTACGACATTTGTGCCTGGTCTGGAAAGCTCGGTCCTAAAATCAAGGAAGGTGACAGACAGGCGCCGGAAGGTTTTTACAATCTTACGCCTGGTCATCTCAACCCGAATTCCAACTACTATCTGGCTATAAACACCGGCTTCCCCAATCGTTATGATCAGGCGAATGGTCGCAATGGCACCAACCTGATGATTCACGGCGCCTGTTCTTCATCGGGCTGCTATTCCATGACCGACGCGCAGGTTCTGGAGATCTACGGTTTTGCCCGCGATGCCTTCAAGGGCGGACAGAAAACCGTCCAGCTACAGGCTCTTCCCTTCCGCATGACCGCGGAAAACATGGCGCGCCATCGCAACAGCGAGCATTTTGAATTCTGGAAGATGCTCAAGGTCGGCTACGACAATTTCGAAGTCACGAAGCGTCCGCCTGAGGTCAATGTTTGCGAGAAGAAATATGTCTTCAACCAGCAGCTGGAAGGCGGACAGTTCAACGCATCTGCTGCATGTCCGAAGATGAGCACGCCGCCGGCTCTTGCCAGCGCGCTTGCGAGCTACGAAAAGACCTATGATCTGGCCTATACCAAAGCCACCAAGAAACTGGACGGCATGGTCTGGTACGATCCGAGCGAGGCTGAACGCAAAGCGCTGGTTGCCGAAAAGCGCAAGGGACGGGAGCCTGCCTATGCGCCAACTGGCTCTGCGCTCAAGGCCGGCAAGCTTATGAAGGAAACGGAATTTGCGGCGTTGATGGAGAAGAAGGCTGCCAAGGGGCTGACCGCTCCAGCAGCGACGGCCATTGCGTCTTCTGCCAATCCACGCGCCACAGTCGCTCCGACGATTGCCGCCCCCAAGCCCGCTGCAAGTGCTTCAGCACCGACAATGATGGCATCTGCAGCGCCTTCACCTTCCGGGCAGCAGGTCGCAGCTGCGCAAAGCGTGCCGGTTCCTGCCGTCAATCCCTTGGCCTTTACGGCGCAGCAGCCTGCTGACGATGCCGAGAAAAAGCCGTTCTGGAAATTCTGGGCCAAGGAATGACCCCAAAGGCTGCGCAATTCTACGATTTAAGGGGGCTGAAATGCCCCCTTCCTGTTTTAAAAAGCCGCAAGAAATTATCTGCGCTGACCGAAGGCGATGAGATTGTGGTGGAGACGAGCGACCCGCTCGCTATCATCGATATCCCTCACATGTGCCGTGAGGATGGAAACATATTGCTTGAAGCCGTCGCGACTGATGATGGCCACAGGTTCCGCATCCGCAAATCCTGAAATGGACAGAGCCTTCAGACGCCGCGCTTGTTGCCCCACAACAGCACGTGCAGCTGCGGCAGGACCCGTACGTCGAACCAGCGATCATCGCTGACCTTATCCACCAGCCATAACATCCGGTCCATCACGCCATCGATGTCGACAATTGCGTCATCGTCATCCGGTGGTGGCGGCGTGTGGTTTCCTGGCTGAAGATAGACAGGAAGATGGGGGTAGCGGGCCGAAGCGCTTCTGGCATAGGCGTAGTCGGTATCGTCAAATATCACGAATTTCAGCGCAACTTTGGGGCCATGACCTGCAGCTTCAAGACAGTTGCTGAGCGCTGCCCAATCCGTATCCATCCCGCTGGACGGTGGCTTGGGACTTAATACGAGATAATCAAGCTCGGCAAACCAGTCCTTGGCGATGCTGCCCTGGGTTTCCAGCGCGAACCGATAGTTTTCGCGATGTCCCCTGGCAATCAATCCCCGCAGTGGCTGGATCGCCGGGTTTCCGCCAGAAAGGGAAACGGTCAGTGGCACGCCGCCCGACAGCCGTGTTACCTCTGCCCAGATGTCATCACTGGACATGGGTTTCCAGTCACCCCGGTATTCGCTATCGACAGCATGGAGCGTATCGCACCACGAACAGCGATAGTCACACCCACCGGTGCGCACAAATACGGTGGGCAGACCGATAAGCAGGCCCTCTCCCTGAATGGTCGGGCCGAAAATTTCGCTGATCCGAACAGGGGCGTCGCTGATTTCGCTCATTGTCTTGGCCCGGGACGGTATTCGGCCCAGGTCTTTGCGGTTTCGCTGACCCTGACGGCGCTCGTTTCCGGCAGGCGCTCCTTGCACCAATCATAGAAATGTTGGGCCAATCGCTCTGCTGTGACCATATCGTTGCCCAGCACGTCGTTGAGGTGGCGGTGATCGAAACTGGTATCGATGTAATGCTTCAACGGTGCAAGTTCATGATAATCGCGCACGAAGCCGTGCTCGTTCAATTCCGCGCCCGAGAGTTCGACCTCAACGATGTAGTTGTGGCCATGCAGCCGCGCGCACTGGTGATCGGCAGGCAATCCCTTTAGCTGGTGGGATGCAGAGAAATGAAATTCCTTGGTTATCCGAAACATCATTGCACCTCGCGGGCGGCATATCCGCTGGTAGCAGCCATCCAGAAATCCGGATCTTCGTAATCCGTGGGATCGGCGACGCCAGCGAGATGAAACGCCTCCCGCCGCTCCACACAGGTCCCGCAGCGCCCGCAATGCCGCAGGCCGCCCTTGTAACACGACCAGGTGTCGGCAAAAGGCGTGCTGTAGCGGGCGCCGTCTGTCACGATGTCCGCCTTGGTAACGGTCACGTAAGGGGCAAATAGTGTGACGTCTGCGTAGCCATCCAGCGCGTGTCGCTGCATCTCGTTGAAACTCTCGATGAAGCCGGGGCGGCAATCGGGATAAATGAAATGATCACCGCCATGCACGGCAATGGCAACAGCCTTGGCTTGCTGAGCCGCAGCAAGACCAAACGCGATGGTCAGCATGATTGCGTTTCTGTTGGGAACGACAGTCGAACGCATGGTTTCTTCGGCATAGTGCCCATCTGGAACGTCGACATCATCTGTCAGCGCCGATCCCGTCAGATGCGCGCCGATTGTTCTGATGTCGATGATGTGGTGTGGAACGTTGAGACGGCTGGCGCAAAGAGCCGCGAAGTCCAGTTCCTTCTTGTGACGCTGGCCATAGTCGAAGGAGACGAGGGCAACGAGTTCATGTTCCGCGGCAATTTTATGCGCGAGCGAAACGGAGTCCAATCCGCCGGAGCAGATGACGATAGTCTTCATGATCAAGGATCCCTTGTTTTGACCGGGTGGGCTGCGACCGGATTTACGGTGCGGCTTCTAACGCAACTCGGGACCATTGTGAAGAGGCGCGTCGATGATGACGTGCCTCTTCGATGTAGGGGGGGCTATTCTACGATGACGGAAACGGTGTTGCCGGTATAGACGGCGCGCATTCTCACGCCTTTGCTGTCGATGGAAGCGAATGTGCCGTTGATGCGGTTTGCGGAGAGCACATCGAACCGCGTCCCTGCAGCTGGAGGGGTGCCTGCAAAATCGATCTCAAGCACGGTGTTTCCGACGTCAGCCGAGCCAGCAACATGCAATGCGGTCTTGGCCGGGTCGAGCGAAAGCTTTCCGTTGCTCTGGCCGTAGTTACCCGAGATGGTAACGGCATCAGATGCCGCAAGCTGCAACGTGCCATCAGAGACGCGAACGCTTCCCGCGCCGAGAGCTTTGGGAGATGCCGCAATCAATGTACCGCCACGCAGTTCGGTACCGCCGGAATAGCTATTGGCGCCACTCAGCTCAAGCGAGCCGGATCCGCTTTTTATCAGGCCGCCTTGGCCTGAAATGTCATTCGACCAGCGATCCCGCGCATGAAAATCGCCTGCGGACGCGTCCATATCCACGGAGACATCGCCATCGAAAGAGCCGTAACCTGCCGCCGCGGCGACGAGATTGATGCGGCCCCAGCCATTGCTGTCATCAAGCAGCGGGTAGCCCGATTCTATTCCGGTCGAAAAAAGCACGGCTCGTCGTTGCGCAGCATCGAGATAGGGAAGGCGGGTTTCAAGCAGCACTTCAGCGCCCTCCGGCACGATCATGGCGACATCAGGCATCGCCGGATTCCGGCTGAATGAGTAGGTCATCCGCTTGCGAAAATTCGCCTTGTTCTCGATTTCGTCGGCAAAGCGATCCGTAGCGACCGTTTCGCTGTGAGCAAAATCATGCAAGCTTTGACCTTCAGGAAGCATCTTCTCGAAATAGGCGTGAACCTCGTCGTGAGCGGCTTTCTTCAGTCCGGCGACCTTGGGGTCCTGCAGCACCGCCGCAGCAATGGCCGTGGCGGTGATCCGGCCACCCATGACATCGAGCGGCGAATGCATTCCCGCCACAATGCGGCTTTCTCCCAGCTGGGATGCTTTCGTCAGCAATTCGGAAAAGCGCTCCGGTACTGCATAGGCGTAGGCTATTGCCGCAAGATAGGCAGCATTGGTGTGCCCGCTTGGGAAGCCACCATCTTTTGCCCGGCCACGGTTTTCACGCGCATATCGCAGCGCCGGAACGGTAACGTCGGGCTCGGTTTCGTAGCGCTCGAATGTGCGGTCGCCGATGGTTTCGGTGCCGGTTTCGATTACCTCACCCTTCGCATTCATGCGCCATGGACGGGGTGACGAATAGAAATATTTGGACGGGGATGTTGTCCCTTCCGGGCCGCGCATCACGGCCATGAAGGCAACGAAATTTCGCAACTGCGAGTCCGGCGAGCCTGCTTCGGTTCCCTTGTCGTCTTCCCGCCTGGTTATGACGTCATTGACATTGAAGTCACCAAGCGTGTGGTTGATTGTAGTGGTCGCGCCAGCACCATCTGTGTACCAGCCCGCCAACGGCCCCAGACCTTCAATAACGCTGTAACTTTGAGAGCGCCTGTCATTGAGATAGGCATCCAGCGCTGCTGCATCGGTGCGATTTTTGCCTGTAACGGAAAGCACGTAGCGCATGTTTTCCGCCCATATATCGGGATCGACGACCCTTGCCTTGCTGAAATCCTTCGGGCCGTCGCCATTGGCGCCGCCGTGTGCCCAGGCATCGTCGCCAAGAGTCCAGATATGGTTGAAACCGGACAGTATGTTAATGACCGGATTGGTCTGATCGCTATAGGCATCAACCGCTTCCCCTTGCGCATTCTTACCCGTCTGGTTGCGATAGTTCTCGGCAACGGGCAGCGGATATTTGACGGTAGGGGACGGTATCGAAACGCTGTAGCCGGCGCCTGACGGCAAAGCGGGGTCGGAAGCCAAGGCCGGGGCCACAAACTGAAGCAAAGTGACCGATGTGACGACAGCGGAGCGAAATATCTGGAAGGTAGCGAGAAGACTGGCCATCATGGCCTCCTTGAAACATCGAATGCAATGCCGAGGAGCAGATCAATGTTTCCATCCGCCACGGCTCGGCCGCGTGCAAAATGCCCAGCAAATGTGACAGCTTGTTTACAGCGCCGCTGGTTCACACAGCAGAAGCGTTCACATTAAACGCCTGCTGCCATTTCAGTCCCTTGCGCTGGCCGGCACGGAGCTCATCCGGTGACGACCAATCGGCAGCATCATTGGACGGTTGGAGGTGGGGTCGACTATGACGCGGCTTTCTATTCCAAAAACATCTCGGACGGTGTTTTCGGTCAGGACCTCTTCAGGTGTGCCGATGCTGTGCACACGTCCATTCGCCATAGCAACGAGTTGATCGGCATAGCGCGAGGCGAGATTGAGATCGTGCAGAACCATGACGATTGTCGTCGCGCGGGCCTGGTTGAGGTCGGTCAGGAGATCGAGAACCTCCACCTGATGATTGATATCCAGAAATGTTGTCGGCTCGTCGAGCAACAGGATGTCGGTTTCCTGGGCAAGGGCCATGGCTATCCAAACACGTTGCCTCTGCCCGCCGGAAAGTTCGTCGACAGACCGTTCCGCCAGATCGAATGTCCCGGTTGCCTCAAGCGCTGCAGCAACGGCGTCGTCATCCTTGTTTGTCCAGCGAGACAGAAGCCCCTGGTGAGGGTGGCGGCCTCGGCTGACGAGGTCAGCCACGGTTATGCCTTCTGGAGCAACGGGCGATTGTGGAAGCAGTCCTAACGTCTGGGCAAGTTTGCGGGGAGAGGTGCTGTGAATGGATTTTCCGTCAAGCAAGACATGACCGCTGCGCGGCGACATGAGGCGAGACATTGTGCGCAGAAGTGTTGACTTGCCGCAGGCATTGGCGCCGACGATGACGGTGATCTTCCCGGGCGAGACGGAAAAATCCAGACCATCCAGAATGATCGTGTCGCCGTAACCAGCAGAAAGACCGCAGGCATTGAGAGAATGGGCAGTCAAAGCGAGCCTCCGGATCTATTGGCGCGGATGATCAGGAAAATAAGATAGGGTGCTCCGAGCGCCCCGGTCACAACGCCGACGGGGTAGCGGCTGAAAAGCAGGAACTGCCCGGCGTAGTCTCCAGCCAGAACAAGCACTGCGCCGACCAGTCCGGCGGGAATGAGCGGCGAGCTTCCCGGCCCGACGATGCGGGCAGCGATGGGGCCCGAAAGAAAGGCAACGAATGCAATTGGTCCTGTCACGGCCGTTGCGAAAGCGATCATCCCGACGGCGGCCACGATGACGAGAATTCGTGTCGTCCCGACACGCACCCCCAGGGCAGCTGCCATCTCGTCCCCCAGCCTCAGGGCCTCTAGATCGCGCTGGCGGCTAAGAAGAAGGCCACCGAAAATGACAAGTGAGAGCAGGAGCGGAGCAGCCTGTGAAAGCTGCGCGCCGTTGACGCTGCCCGTCAGCCAGCGCATTGCTTCTTGGAGGTTCCATGCGGGCGCTGTTGAAAGAATATAGGCGATGATACTTTCCAGCATGGCGGAAACACCGATGCCGACAAGAATGAGGCGTGTCCCGGCCACACCATTGCGAGAGGAAAGGCCGTAGACCGTAAGTGCAACACCAAGCCCGGCCACGACCGCGAAGACCGAAACGATCGGTCCTTTCAGCGATAGAACGACAATTGCAAAGACTGCTGCAGCACTTGCCCCGGAACTGATGCCGATAATGTCAGGGCTGGCCAAAGGGTTTCGAAGCATGATCTGGAAAGCCACGCCGCCCATGCCGAAGCTCAATCCAGCAAGGACGGAAAGCAAGGCCCGCGGCAACCGCAACTGGCCGACCGTAAAGCTCGCGCCCGCGACATTTTCCCCCAATAGAACTCTGAGGACCTCAGTGGGCGGGGTGAAGGACTGGCCGAGAATGAGCGTTAGCGAAAAAATGGTGGTGAGCAACGCTGCCAGCAGCGCAATGACCGCCGCGCGTCGTCGCGCATGTCTTGTGCGTTGTGCGACGATCAGACCTGTGATTGTCGTTCGCGCCGTCATAGGTCACGCACGCGCTGGCGTCTCACGACCCAGATGAAGAAGGGGGCGCCGATGAGGGCGGTGACGATGCCGACGTCCAGTTCGCCCGGGCGGGCCGCGATGCGCCCGACGATATCTGCGGTGAGCAAAAGGAAGGCGCCGCCCAAAGCCGAAAAGGGCAACAGCCAGCGATGGTCCACACCGACGAGGAGGCGACAGAGATGTGGTACGACAAGTCCCAAAAAGCCGATTGGCCCACAGACTGCGGTTGTTGCACCACAGAGCATGATTGCGCCGAGCGCTGAGACGGCACGGGCGACAGCAACGCGCTCACCAAGGCCAGCCGCAAGTTCATCGCCCAGTGCAAGTGAATTCAGCTTTCTGGCTGATAGCAGGCTGATCAGGAAGCCGACGGCCAGAAACGGCAGGATGTGGGAAATGCGGTCGAAGGTTGCACCGCCTACACCGCCTATCTGCCATGAACGAACACCGCCCGCGATATCGTTGCGAGGCAGAACGACCGCAATGACCAGAGAAGAAAAGGCAACGGATGTCGCAGCACCAGCAAGCGCGAGCTTAAGAGGTGTTGCTCCACCGCGGCCAAGCGACCCGATGGTATAGACGAAAATCGCGGCGGCACCCGCGCCTGCAATTGCCGTCCAGATGAAGGCGTTACTTGACGCCATATTGAACCAGGCGACGCCGATGACAACCGCAAGCGATGCTCCCATGTTGACCCCAAGTATCCCCGGGTCGGCAAGAGGATTGCGCGTTACACCCTGCATGATGGCACCCGAAAGCGCCAATGCCGCCCCTGCGATGAGGGCAAGCACTGTCCTCGGAATGCGCACCGCCACCGCCGCCTGTCCGATGTTTTCGACCTGTCCATTCAAGGCCGAGACGATATCCGCCCATGCGACATCACGGGTGCCGATGGCAACGGAGAGAAGGCATTGAATGGCGAGAGCAGACACCAGGACCCCAAGCCAGATCGACCTGACGCCGTTTGATCGCTTCAAGACAACATTCGACCTGCGCGACTTGACAAAGCTGCCAGTCATTTCGGCTTTCCATCCGCTTTCGCGACAGCATCTGCCAGCAGCTTTACATAATCCTTCAGGACCCAGGAAATCGACAGCGGGGTGGGGTTGGCCGCGGTACCCAGCGGGTTTCGTCCCAGCATGACAATCGAGCCGTGCTCGACAGCGGGCATTCGCGACAGCAGCGGATCTGCCTTGACCGCGTCCAACAGCGCCTGTCCACCATAGGTTACGAGGATATCGACATCGTCGAATGTATCCACACGTTCAGCACTGACGCTGGACGAAAACTGGCCGGGCCTCGTTGCGTCCCTGACGCTTTTGGGGGAACCTAGACCCAGATCGGTAAAGAATTTCACCCGCGTATCATTGGCCGTGTAGAAGTTGACCGTGCTGAGATTGCCGCTGTCGAGATGGGTTACAAACATAGCCGATTTGCCCTTGAGTTGAGGCACATCGGCAACCACGTCCGCGATTTCGGCTTCGGTATGCTTGATCAAGGCCTCGCCCTCAGCCGCCATTCCCATGCCGGCACTGTTGATGCGGATCATCTCGCGCCAATCTGTCGACCAGGCTGATTCCGGGTAGGCGATAACCGGGGCAATCTGGCTCAGCGTGTCGTAGTCCGATTGGCTCAGCCCTGAATATGCCGCAAGGATGACATCCGGCTGCGTTCCGGCAACCGCTTCAAAATCGATGCCGTCACCCTCATCGAAGAGGACGGGTGTCTTGGCACCAAGCGATTTCAGCTTCTCCGCGACCCATGGAAGAAGGCCATCGCCGTCATCATCGCCGAAATTGGCGGCGGCAAAACCGACGGGTACGATCCCCAGAGCGAGCGGAACTTCATGATTTGCCCAGGAGACAGTGGCAATGCGCTCCGGCTTTTTCTCAAGCGTTGTCGTTCCAAAAGCATGTCTTATCGTTAGCGGATAGACTGCGCCGTCGGCTGACCATGCTGGAATTCCGGCAGACAGAAACAAGATTGCTCCAAACAGGGACGCAATTGCGCGGAGGCGTCGCAACATCAGCCAGACTTTCTTCATATTAAAGTTGACTTCAAGTCTCAGCTTCATAGCTTGAGGTCAAGACTGTTGTTCGACGCACCGGTAGAGGGGAATGAAGTTTCCGTGGTTTTTTACAAAACCGCAGAAAATTACAATACCGGATGATCGTACTCAAGTTATCAGCGCTGACGAGGGGCAGCCGCATGTGTTGGCCTGCCAAGGGTCAGCAACACTATTCTGGATTTCGATCATGATATTTGACACGACGGGCGCGCGCAAAAGCCGATATTTCAAGGCTGTTTTGTTGGGATGCACGGCTCTCGCCGCATTTTCTCCGTCTCGGCTTGTTGCCCAGGACGCAGCAACGCAGGGCGGCTCCACCGTACTCGAAAAGATCACCGTCCAGGGTGGCGGCGGCGATGATGACGACAATTCGATCGTAGCCCGCAAGACAACCGGTGCCGGAAAAATGCCGGGTGAGGTGCTAACGACACCCGCGTCTGTTTCCGTCATCACCGCCAAGGAAATCAAGGAACGCGCTGCGAACAGCGTTGAGCAGGTCGTGCAATACACGGCGGGTGTCGTGACCGATTTCTATGGCTCGGATGATCGCTACGACTACTTCGATATCAGAGGCTTTACGCCTTACACATACCGCGACGGCCTTTCCATTGGCCGCACCTTTGCGGGCATTCGTGAAGAACCCTACGCCTTCGAGCGTATTGAGGTCCTCAAAGGCGCAAGCTCGTCTTCATTCGGCGCGGCGGAGCCGGGTGGATCGGTCAACTACGTTACCAAGCTGCCCAAAAGCGAACGGTTCGGTGAGGCCTATGTCACCGGTGGCTCTTACGCGCACAAGGAAGTCGGACTGGATTTTGGCGATAACATTACCGAAGATGACACGCTGTCCTATCGCCTGACCGGGCGCCTGCAGGATGCAAACGCGGAATATGACTATTCGAAAGACAATGAGAAATTCATCATGGGTGGCCTGACATGGCGCCCGACGGATGTCACAAAACTGTCCTTCGTCTTTGACCACCTGAACCGCGACGGAGTGCCTGGCAGTGGCGGCCAGCCGCTGGGTACGGACTTCGACAGAGACGCGTTTTTCGGTGAGCCCGACTATTATTTCAAGAACACCAACCGCAACACATACAGCCTGATGTTCGACCATGATTTCGGCAATGGTCTGAGCTTTGGATCCAAGGCGCGGTATAGCAAGTCCGATGATGGGTTCGGAAGCGCCTATCTTTCGAGCACATCGACGAACGGCTCCAACCTCGCTAATCGTTACTTCTTCGGAAGCGACAAGGGGTCGGAACAGTTCATCATCGATGCCAACCTGATCTACGAAGCGAATTTTGACAATGTCGAAAGCCGCACGCTTGCCGGTATCGAGTACAACAAGTTCAAGTCGCAGACCTATACCCTGTATGATCCGAGCGCACCTCCCATAAACTGGGTCAATCCTGTCTATTCCGGTGGCCCGGCTTCAACGGCCCCAAATTCCGGAACTCTTGCGGACCAGAATAACAAAAGCATCTATTTGCAGCAGGATTTGACGTTCTCGGACCGTTTGACCGCTAGTGTCGGAATGCGCAACGACTGGTTCGATCTGAGCGAAACCAATCTGGCGGCCAACAGCAGCGGTAACCTTGTCACCAGCAGTTCTGGATCTGCCAACCATTCCGAATTCACTGCTCGGTTTGGCCTGAGCTACAAGCTGACCGATGAATGGGCAACCTATGCAAGCTATGCGGAGTCCGCTGCACCTCCCGGTACCGGCACGGAACCGACGACCGGCAAGCAGTATGAGGTTGGTGTGAAATACCAGCCGGAGGCGTTTCCGGCTCTGATTACCGCTTCCGTCTATGACCTCACCAAGGGAAATATCACCGTCTATGACAGCGTGACCTATTTGCCTGCGTCTGTCGAAAAGGTTCGTCATCGCGGCTTCGAACTGGAAGCGAAGGCGGAACTGACGAACAATATCAATCTGGTGGCGGCTTACAGCTATATCGACAGCAAGATCGAGGAACCGGGTGGCGCCAATGACGGAAACCGTTTGATGCGCGTTCCCAAGCACCTGGCTTCCGTCTGGGCGACATATACTCTGGAGGGAGAAGGCGCGCGCGGCGATATGACGTTCGGTCTTGGGGCCCGTTACTCAGGCAAGTACTTCACCAATCTCCAGAATTCGATTGCATCGGAAAGTGCTGTCGTGTTCGATGCGGCATTCACCTACAAGATCAAGGAAAACACGATGCTGCAACTTAACGCCAGCAACCTGTTTGATGAAAAGCATGTTGCAAGCCAGGACAGCGGCGGGGTCTATTACAACCCTGGACGGACAGTTCTGGCGACGCTTCGCCAAACCTGGTAAATCACGGGAAGCATTTTGCGGCGGGGGATATGCTCAGTCCCCCTGCCGCATTCGACGCCATGCGGCAGGGGTGGCACCTGCGACTTGCCGGAAGGTCTTGGTCAAATGGGCCTGATCTGAAAATCCAAGTTGCGCTGCAATGGCGGCCACGCTGAGATCGCTTTGCTCCAGCATCTCCTGGGCAATCCCTATTCGTTTCGTAAGTTGCCATTGGAGCGGTGTCTTGCCTGTCGTATGCTTGAAGACATTGGCAAACCAACTTTCCGAAAGCCCTACCGCTTCCGCCATTTCTCCCACGCTCATGCGATAATCCGCTCGCTCGTTGACGACAGCGATCAGCCTATTCATTTGCGCCTGCGTGAGACGCGCATTTGCTGGCTCAAGCTCATGACTGTCCATATCGAGGTTCAGCAAGCCGGTGACGATGCTGCCGACCAGACTTTCCGCGAAGGCAGCGTGTCTGGATGGGCTTGAAACCTCATCGACCAGTAGACCCGCCAGGGTCTCGATGGCTGCAGCGTCTTGGATTTCTACCGGGCGACGCAGAGCCGACAGAGCCAATGACGCGCCGAGTGACGGCGTCAGATATTTCAGCAGCCTGTCCCTGTGAAGGTGAATGTCGAGATGCGAGAAGCGATGAAACGATGTGAAGCTTGTCCAGAGAGGCACGCCCGCCGGCACGTAAATGGCCCGCTTCATAGGCCGATATTGTAAGTTGTCGCCGCCTTCGAGATTCGTCATGCGGATATGGGAAGAGACGTCATTGAAGAAAATGACGATGCGCGGATCGGGAGAGAGATAGTATCCCGTTGCTCCCGCATGTCCTTCTGCATCCCAGAACACGCTGACCAGCCCATCAAGTCCGCGCCATCTGGCAGGTGCCAGCGCCCGGATGCCGTCGGTTGATGATGTCATGGAGTGGAGATAGGTCACCTTGGTCTTTCCGCTGTTTGATCCGCGCAGGGCCGCCAAGGAGTTTCGAATAGAAACCTGGCCAAAACGATAAAGCGCGGCGTGAAATTATGACATCAATAATCATGTTTTAGTTTTGTGGCAAGTATGGACCATGTATTTGGCTGCTTGGGGCGCGTGGAACCAAACCGATCTCTTTTCGGTTGTTCGGCCACACAGTCAGCTTTCCGGAGATTGTTTGTTAAACGCGTTGCCCATGGTGCCGCTGTTGGAGCTCCGCACTTTGCCTGTCTCAAGCTTTTGCGCAGGAGAGAGAAGGTGCCAGGCTCAGGCGCTTAAGCGATGAGAAGCGCGAGGACAGCTTGCTGCGAAACAATTGCTTTAACAATAAATTTCAGTCTACTCATCCAAAAGGCAAAAAGTATGAATAAAGATATGGCGGCATCGGGTAAGGATAACCCAAAATGGCGTCTTATTCGGCAGGATGACGCCGAAGCCGGGAAACCAACTTTCCCTGAACTTTTTTTCGACCTTGTTTTCGTTTTTGCCCTCATCCAGCTTTCGCACACGCTTGCAAAAGACTTCGGCTCGACGGCCCTTCTTGAAGCAGGGCTTTTGATTCTGGCGCTCTGGTGGCTCTGGGTTCAGATAACCTGGCTCACCAATCTCCTGAATACGGAGGCAGGGCTGGTGCGCCTGTTTCTGTTTTCGGTAATGTTCGCGGGCGTTCTGCTCGCCATTGCATTGCCCAAGGCGTTTGAGGACCAAAGCCTCATCTTTGCGGTAATCTACAGCACGATGCAGATCATGCGCTCCCTGTTTGCGCTTTATGTCTTCAAAGGTGTCGACCACGAAAACTCACTGACATTTGCGCGGATGGCGCTGTGGCTCGCTGTTTCCAGCGTCTTCTGGGTCGCAGGTGGGCTGGCGGGCAGTCTGGGAGCGCAAATTGCGCTGTGGAGCGTTGCAATCGGTATCGAATATCTTGGTCCTATCGCCAAATATTATTTCCCCGGGCTGAAAACCGGCAAGGATGAGAAACTTCACCTTTCCGGCGAGCATCTGGCCGAACGGTGCGCACTTTTCGTCATCATCTGTCTTGGCGAAACCATCCTGACGACGGGCCGCACGGCCACCGACTACATGAATTCCAGCCTGACCTTCGTCGTCTTCTGTTCAGCCTTTGGAAGTACCGTTCTGATGTGGTGGATCTATTTCCATCATGGGCAGGAAAAGGCCTCCGAGAAAGTTGAAGAGACGGAAGAGCCGGAGAAAATTGCTCAGAACCTTTTCAGTTACGGGCATCTGCCAATCGTCGCCGGGATCATTCTGACGGCGGTCGGAGAGGATTTCAGCCTCTCTCACAGCTACGAACATTCGACCTTGCGGGAAGCATCCGCCATTGTGGGTGGGCCGATACTGTTCCTGGCGGGCAATATCGGCGTGAAGATTGCCGCTTCCTACATCAGGCCTGTTTCGCATTTTGTCGGCATCGCCGTTCTATGCGTGCTTCTTCTGCTTCAGGGGATGCCGCTCTACGCTCTGCAGATTTCTGCCGTCAGTGTGCTTCTCCTCGTTGCAGGCTGGGAGTATTTTGCGCTCAGGAAACAGGCGCCGACCGTCGCTTGATTGCGGCGGGGCGATCATTCCGTGTTGAAGTGGGCAATGAGTTCGGCCGTATTTTTTACGCCGGATGCCTTTATCAGCCGCGACCGATGCGACTCTATGGTTCTGGTTGAAAGTCCAAGCTCATCGGCGATTGCCCTGTTCGTCTTGCCTTGAGATACAAGAGCGACGATCTGCTGTTGACGATCGGTAAGGTGCAGTCGATCCTGTGCGAAGGGTCGTGACAGGGGCTGGAAGCAATAGAGTGCCTGCGCAAATGGGTCGACCGGATGGCGTGTTCGGCCATGAACCTGGCACCAGAAGCGCCTGCCATCGCTGGCCGTCATAATGCGCTCGTCGTAATAGACCTGTCCTTCGGCGAGATGGACCTTCCACATCGCGCCAGTCCGAACGAAGTCGGCGTGCTTGGGATAAAGCCGCGCAAAACTCTGATCGATCAGATCACGCTTTGGATAGCCGAACAGTCGCGCAAACTCTTCGTTGCAATCTCGGATGATGCGATGTGTGGCATAGACCATTGGCACCGGCATCTCCGCCAGCGCAAAACGTTGATCCTGAGCCTCGTCCCTCATGAAGTCTCCCCCGAATTTGCAGTATAAATACGGCTAACCGGGCGGCGGAATCAAGCTTACCTTTTTTGCTCTTCCGCCAAATCGTGCGGGGGTGAAGGAGGAGACATGAGAAAGCTGAAAGCGACCGCAGCGGAGGCGCTGGCGGACGTCTTGCGAGACGGCATGACCATAATGTCGGGCGGGTTCGGCCTGTGCGGTATTCCCACAAGCCTGATAGAAGCCGTTCGTCTTTCCGGCGTGAAAGACCTGACAGTCATATCCAACAATGCCGGTGTTGATGGTTACGGGCTTGGCGTCCTGCTGGAAACGAGACAGATCAGGAAAATGATTTCGTCCTATGTGGGAGAAAACAAGCTGTTCGCCGAACAATTCCTGTCCGGCGCGCTTGAGCTTGAATTCAACCCGCAGGGAACGCTGGCCGAAAGAATTCGGGCGGGTGGTGCAGGTATTCCTGCCTTTTTTACCAAAACCGGCGTCGGCACCTTGATTGCCGAAGGCAAGGAAGTCCGTCGTTTCGGCGACAGCGATTACATCATGGAAACCGGTCTGTTTGCCGATCTGGCAATCGTTCATGCCTATAAGGGCGATAGCGAGGGCAATCTCGTTTACCGGAAAACAGCCCGCAACTTCAATCCGGTGATGGCAACGGCGGCAAAGCTGACTGTCGCCGAGATCGAGCATCTGGTGCCGCTTGGGGAGATTGACCCGGATCACGTGCACACCCCCGGCATTTTCGTTCAGAGACTGGTGCATGTGCCAAACCCGGCAAAGCGGATAGAGCAGCGCACCACAAGACCCAGATCGCAGAAGGAGGCTGTGTAGGATGGCCTGGACACGAGAACAGATGGCGGCACGGGCCGCAAAGGAATTGCAGGACGGCTTTTACGTCAACCTTGGGATAGGCATTCCCACCCTTGTCGCCAACTACATCCCGGATGGAATGGAAGTGACGCTGCAAAGCGAAAACGGAATGCTTGGCATGGGCCCTTTTCCTTTTGAAGGAGAAGAAGATCCAGATCTCATCAATGCCGGGAAACAGACGATTACCGAACTTGCGAAGACGAGTTATTTTTCCTCGGCAGACAGCTTTGCAATGGTGCGGGGCGGCCATATCGACCTTTCGATACTAGGGGCGATGCAGGTCTCGCAGAGCGGCGACCTCGCGAACTGGATGATCCCGGGCAAGATGGTAAAGGGCATGGGCGGCGCAATGGATCTTGTCGCCGGCGTCAAGCGTGTCGTCGTGGTGATGGAGCACGAGGCTAAGGGCGAGCCGAAATTGCTCAGCGAGTGCAATCTTCCTCTCACCGGCGCCCGGGTTACGGATCTCGTCATTACCGATCTCGGCGTTTTTAAGGTTGCCCGCCAGGGACCTCCGAGCCTCACGCTGATCGAATTGGCTGAAGGTGTTTCTGTGGAGGAAATCCGCGCGAAGACCGAGGCGTCGTTCAGTGTTGCACCAGAACTCGTAGCGCGCGGATGAGATCTTCGTCGTTTGACGAGCCGACTCCGCCATCCATGCGCCAGTTGCATGGCCGTTGTGAAACCTTGTGTCTTATCGAATAGCTGGAGGAGGCCTATATTCCAGTCATCGAAACGACGTTGGGACCGAGACCGGTAGCTGACGTCAAGATACCTCACGAAAGGGGATCATCATGAACGTAGCACGCTCTTTCAACAATTGGCGCAAGTATCGTCAGACCGTAACCGAACTGGGCCGTATGAGCACACGCGAGTTGCAGGATCTCGGCATCAGCCGCGCAGACATTCACAGCGTTGCCCGGGCATCCGTTGGCCGCTAATTGCTGATTGTCTCTACAAATTGATTACCTGGGCGCCTGCGGCAACGCGGGCGCCTTTCTTTTTCTCAGCCTTATTTTAAGCCATGCGAAATTTGCATATCTGCGCTGCAATGAAATCTATTTATTAGGCGGTCAAAAACGATATGTTTATGTCATCGAAGCGATGCACCTCCTCCCGCAAAGCTTCGAATTCAGACGGTCCATCCTCCTCCCAGGGTCGTCTGTCGGAACAGCGACACTCCTCCTCCCAGTCGTTGTTCGGTTTTTTTCGGAAAGCCTGCCGCACCTCCTCCCGCGGCAGGCTTTTTCGTTTTGACGCTTTCGGTTCAAAGGCCGAGATCCAACTGATGCAGGGGGAATGCTTGTTCTGTACTGAGTGAGGACAGCGTGACCCCAAGCAGGCGTACGGGACGCTTGAAGGGATAGACGGAGGAAAGCAAGGCGTCGGCTATCTCGAGTACCAACTCGATGCTCGATAGTCCCTGGGGGACAGTCCTGCTGCGTGTGGCCTGTGTGAAGTCTGAATATTTGATCTTGACCGTGACCGTCTTGCCGGTGATGTCGTGTGCTTCGCAGTAACGCCAGATCTTTTCTGCAAGCGGGCGTAGTTCAGTTTGGGCGGCGTCCAGCGCATCAATATCCTGTGCGAACGTATCTTCCGCCCCTACCGATTTACGAACCCTGTCAGCCTTGACCTGTCTCTCATCGATGCCGCGCGCGATACCGTAAAAATAAGGTCCGGACTTCCCAAAATGCTGCTGCAGGAACTGAAGGCTTTTCGATTTAAGGTCGTGCCCGGTTTCTATTCCATGACGCTTCATCCGCTCCGCGGTAGCGGGTCCTACGCCGTGAAATTTCTTGACCGGCAGAGCCTCCACAAAAGCCGGGCCGTTCTTCGGTGTAATGACAGCCTGACCATTGGGTTTATTCAGATCGCTTGCCATCTTTGCCAGGAACTTATTGTAGGAAATCCCGGCCGAGGCATTGAGCCCTGTGACAGACTTGATCCTGGCGCGAATTTCCGTCGCGATCTCAGTGGCGATCTCCATTCCCTTGAGGTTTTCGGTCACGTCCAGATAGGCTTCATCCAGCGATAGTGGTTCTATGAGGGGCGTGTATTCCGCGAATATGGCCCGGATTTGCTGCGAAACCTGCCGGTAGACTTCAAAACGAGGGGGGACGAAAATGAGGTGCGGACACTTGCGCTTCGCTGTTACGGAGGGCATCGCGGAATGGACGCCGAAGGCTCTTGCCTCATAGCTCGCCGCTGCAACCACGCCTCTCGCCGCCGAGCCGCCAACTGCAACAGGCTGGCCACGCAGTTGCGGATTGTCACGCTGTTCAACGGAAGCGTAAAACGCATCCATGTCAACGTGAATGATCTTTCGACTGGAGTGGGTGACCATGTCGCTCATGGTTGGCAAACTGCGGTACCGGCTGGAAACAAAAGAAGAACATAGCAGCGTTCTGCAATATGTCCAACCAGCCTTCGGGTTAACAGCGCACTATTTTAAGGTTAGTCACGCTGTTGAAGGAGCGCGCAGCCCATCCATCACAAGGCGCACCAATCTGTCCGCGCGGTCACGCCAATCCGGACCTTCCGGAATGGAATATATTCCAAAAAGTGCATTCAGTACGTCATCCGCGATGATGTCGGATTTTATCAGGCCGGTCTCGACAGCTGCCGTTATCAGACGGTTGAAAGTCTGGTGCAACAGGGTCGAACCCTCGGTAAAGAGTGTCGAGTTGGATGTGAACAAAAGTTTGAGGCTGCTCGCCATGCCGCGTTTTGCAGCCATGTAGCTGACGAAACAATGCATCCACTCTTCCAGCGCCAGATCAGCCCGTTTTTCTGCCAGCAGCTCTGTTGCAGCCGTTGCGAGAATTTCCAGTTCGCGCCTGTAGACCATCTCGACAAGATGTTCGCGTGTGGGAAAATGTCTGTAGAGGGTGCCAATACCGACGCCTGCTCGGCGCGCTATGTCTTCAAGCGACGCGGTAGAGCCCTGTTCCGAAAATGCCAATGCCGCGATCTCGATCAACTTTTCCCGGTTTTTCCGGGCGTCGGCGCGTTTTGGCAATTCGGAAGGCGCTGAAAGGGATCGCTCCTTCGACACTTGAATATTACTCCATGCGAAAGGACTTGACGAATGAACGCAAGTCGCTAAGTTAAACGGAGGCGCCTCCGTTTATTCGGGCGCCAACCAATTCATAGTTCAGTTCTGGGGTTGTTGTCATGCACAAAGCACAAGTTCATCCCGGGAATGCCGGAAGACGTGGAACTAACCGAAGGTCCAACGGATTGGGCGTTTATCTGGCGTCGCAACGCAGGAGCTAAACATGATACGACCCATCACCACTATCCTGCATAACGACGTGGACGAGAACGAGTTCCCTTCGCGCCCAAGCGCAAATCAGAGCTCTCCCGAGGCCGTCGTCCCGAAGAAGGCTTTCTCGACAGACGATGCGCTCACTATTTTGGGCTTTGCATCGCAGATAAGGAACGAGGGTGGGCAGGTGGCTTTGTGCACACTTGTCGAAATCCGAGGTGGATCGTCACGTCCGCTTGGAGCCCACATGGCCGTTGCCGCCAATGGCCTCTACTGCGGCTATGTCTCTGGCGGTTGCACCGAAGCGGCTGTTGCTGCCGAGGCGCTGGAGGCAATCAACAGCGGTCATGACCGGTTCATGATGCTCGGTGAAGGATCGCCTTTCTTCGATATCGTCCTTCCTTGCGGTGGTGGCATCACGGTCGCCATCCACGTTCTCAAAGATGCGGCTCCGCTGCGAACAGTCCTCGAAATGGTCAGGGGTCGCAAGGCTGCCCGCCTTAGCTATAACCCTAGCGGGCAACGTCTGTCGGTTGGAGAAACCCACCAGAAGGCGGGCTGGGGCGACGACGCCTTCGTCACCTGTTACCGCCCTGCCGTTCGCGTCGTTCTGTCCGGTCGCTCCCTCGAAGTCGAGATGGCGGCCAGTGTCGCGAGAGCTGCAGGGTACGAAGTTTTTCTACAGGATCAGGCTGGGCCCGACGGGTTCGACATCTCCCTGATCGATGACGACACTGCGGTCGCGCTTTTGCAGCATGATCTGGAGCTGGAAATGCCGGTTCTAGAAGCGGCGCTGTCAAAAACGCCCTTCTATGTGGGCGCGCTTGGCAGCAGCCGCACGCATGAGAAACGCACGGAAAGACTGCGAGATGCCGGCGTCGCGCCCGAGGTCATCAGTAAGATCAAAGCGCCGATCGGCTTGTTTGGAAAGGCAAGGGATGCTCGATCTCTCGCACTGTCGGTAATTGCTGATATCGCAGCCTGTCGCCAGGCTGCTCTGTCTGCAAGCTAGCATCCCTGCTCGCCGCACGCCTGGCAGGCGTCGGCTTCAATACCTCATCAATGATCTCAATCACCCCGTGGAGACTCACGTCTTACGGCCACGTCACCGCTCATGCGCGGATAATGGAGATGTCCTATGCATTTCAAGATCAACGGAGCATCGGTCGAAGTGGAGGCGGATATCCGTACCTCCCTGCTCGATCTCATGCGAAACTATCTAGGTTTTACCGGAACGAAAAAGGGTTGCGATCAGGGTGCCTGCGGTGCCTGTACGGTGCTTGTCGATGGAGAGCGTATCAATTCCTGTCTTGCACTCGCAGTTCAATATCAGGGTAGGAGCATCACGACTGTCGAAGGGCTCGCAAGCGATGGCCATCTGCATCCCTTGCAGAAAGCGTTCATTGAGCATGACGGTTTTCAATGTGGTTACTGCACACCCGGCCAGCTTTGCTCGGCCATCGGCATGGCCGGTGAGATCGATCGGAATATTCCAAGTTCTGTTTCGAACGATTTGAACGGGGCGAGTGTAGAACTCAGCGACGTTGAAATCCGTGAGCGGATGAGCGGTAATCTCTGTCGATGCGGAGCCTATAACGGCATTGTCGAAGCGATTTCCGAAACCCTGCGTGACAGCTCGTCTGCATCCGAAGCGAGGGCCCAGGCATGAATATCTTCTCTTTCCACCAGGCGTCGGATGTGGCCTCCGCCATCGCGCTCAAGCACTCCAGTCCCTCTACGAGATACCTTGGCGGCGGCACAAATCTCGTTGATCTCATGCGTGAAACGATCGAGCACCCCGACACGCTCGTGGACGTCTCGCATCTGTCTTCTACAATAGAGCAAGGCCCGGATGGGCGTTTGTCGATAGGGGCAGGCGTCAAAAACACTGCGCTTGCCGCCAATGATATCGTGCGGGCGCAGTTTCCTCTCCTGTCGCGCGCCATCCTGGCTGGTGCAAGCGCGCAAATCCGTAACGTCGCGACCGTCGGAGGCAACATTCTGCAGCGGACGCGTTGCCGGTATTTTTATGACAACGCCGCACGCTGCAACAAGCGTGAATCTGGAGCGGGCTGCGATGCCCTGGAGGGTTTCAATCGCTATCACGCCATCCTGGGTGCATCGCAAAGCTGTGTTGCCACGCATCCATCGGATATGTGCGTGGCGCTTGCGGCTCTTGATGCGGAAGTTGTTTTGGATGGACCAGAGGGCCAACGCCGTATGGCCTTGCGTGACCTTCATCGTCTGCCCGGGGACAGGCCAGATATCGAGACCGAGTTGAAGCCGAATGAACTGATTACGTCGGTCGAAATCCCCTCGCATTCATTTGGGCAACGCGCTGTCTACCGCAAGGTCAGGGACCGCGCCAGCTATGCCTTTGCTCTGGTGTCCGTTGCTGCCATGCTTGACGTAGATGAGGCCGGGACGGTGCGAGATGTCAGGGTGGCGCTTGGTGGCGTCGCTCACAAACCATGGCGGGCTTTGACGCTCGAGGGCAGGCTGAAGGGCGAAAAAGCTACTGCCGAGAACTTCCGCGCAGCCGCAGAGGCCGAACTCGCGGATGCCGTGGGCTTAAGAGACAACATGTTCAAGATCGAACTGGTCAAACGAACCATCGTCGCCGTTCTAGAAGAATTGAAGGGAGAGAAGGCATGAGTGCCGAGACCCGAATCCAGACAGAGACAAGCAAGTCTGGCCGTTGGCAGCCAGCGATTACCGCCGACCCGATGCTGCGCAAGCACGGAGCGCTTGGTCAGCCCGTCTCCCGCATAGAGGGGCCCATGAAGGTACGGGGTGAAACGAAGTTCGCCGCAGAATTTCCATATGACGAAATGGCCTATGCGGCACTGTCTTTCAGCACCATCGCGCGTGGTCGCATCAGCAGGCTGGACGTTGCCGCAGCAGAAGCCGCCCCTGGCGTTGTGCTGGTTATGACCTACAAGAACGCACCGCGCATGAAGGCACCGTCGCTGATGATGTCTTCAGCCACTGCGGCTGGCTCAAGTGATCTGCCCGTCATGCAGGACGATGAGATTCACTGGAATGGACAACCCATCGCGCTGGTACTTGCTCAGACGCAGGAGCAGGCTGATTATGCGGCCTCACTTGTGAAAGCCGAATACACGCTTCTGCCGGCTGTCACCTCCTTCGAAGAAGCCCGCAAACATCCAAGGAAGCTTGATAATATTCTCGGGCAGCCGCCGATGCTGGAGATTGGCGATGCGCAAACCGCGCTGGCGCAGGCCGATGTCAAGGTGGATGTCGTCTACAGGACACCGCGCCATAATCACAACGCCATCGAACTTCACGCGGCGACCGTGCTCTGGGACGGTGATCAGCTGCGTGTTCATGATGCCACGCAATTGCTCGATCTGACGGCTGGCCAGCTGGCGGATATTTTCGACATCGACACTTCCGACGTACATATCACGTCGCCTTATGTCGGTGGTGGATTCGGCGGTAAATGCCTTTGGGACCATCAAATTCTGGCCTGTGCCGCATCCCGGCTGGCCGGGCGGCCCGTCCGCATCATGCTTTCACGCGAAGGGGTCTTTCGCATCATCGGCGGACGAACCATAACCGAGCAGCGGGTCGCCCTGGGTGCGCGCGCAGATGGCACGCTTGATGCGCTGATCCACACCGGCACGGCGGCCATGACGTTGCATAATGCCTGTCCGGAACAATTTACCTTTCCGGCACGCCACCTTTACGCATCCAGGACGTTTCACATCGCGCAGGATGTGGCCGACCTCGATATGCTCGTTAACACCTTCATGCGGGCACCGGGCGAATCCGTAGGGACATTCGCTCTTGAATGCGCGCTGGACGAACTGGCGGTCAAGCTTGAGCTCGACCCTATCGAACTGCGTCGGCGGATCGAACCGAATGAGGATCCGACGACCGGAAAGCCGTTTTCGTCGCGCTATCTCATCGAGGCCTATGAGAAGGGCGCCGAAAAATTTGGCTGGAACCTGCGGAACAGCACCCCGAAACAGAGGCGCGAAGGTGAGTGGTTGATCGGAATGGGCTGTGCGACGGCGACATATCCCTATCACCGTTTCCCCGGTGCGGCGGCGCGTATCAGGATGACCGCTGACGGCAACGTCACCGTATCCACCGCCGTTCACGACATGGGAATGGGAACCGCGACCGCACAGGCCCAGCATATCGCCGCAAGGTTGGGAGTTTCTCTTGATCAGGTGACTTTCGAATATGGCGATAGCAGTCTGCCGCGTGGAATTATCGCTGGAGGTTCGACACAGACCGCGTCGATAGGTGGTGCCATCGTGGCAGCAACTGAGGTCTTCGTGGAGGAACTCCTCAAGCTTGCGGGTAACGACTCGCCTTTGGCCGGGCTGTCGCTTGCGGAAGTCGAACCCAAAGACGGCGGTATCGGCCATATTGAGGACGGCGATCGCTTCGAAAGCTACGGTTCTATCCTTCGAAGGGCAGGTCGCGAGGAGCTCGTATGTGAAGCCGAGGGACCGGCACCTGCGGAAATGGGGGCCTTCTCCATGCATTCCTATGGCGCACAATTCTGCGAAGTGCGCGTCAGTACGGTGACAGGCGAGGTTCGCGTCTCGAGGTTTCTCGGCTCCTTCGATGCAGGGCAGATCTTGAACGCGAAAATGGCGACGAGCCAGTTCAAGGGTGGAATCATCATGGGGCTGGGTCTGGCATTGACAGAGGAAACCAATTTCGATGAACGCACCGGTCGCGTCGTAAACGCGTCGCTCGCCGATTACCATGTGCCTGTGCAGATGGATGTGCCGAGCATCGAGATCCTCTACACCAACAAGCCTGACCCCCAGGCTCCCATGGGTGCACGCGGTATTGGCGAAATCGGGATCACCGGTGTCGGCGCGGCAGTTGCCAATGCTGTCTATAATGCGACCGGAATCCGTATCAGGGATCTTCCGATTACGCTGGATAAGGTGCTTGTCGGTCTCTGACGGACAGAAGTTAAAAATCGAGTGGCGGGGTTGGGTCGCATCTTATGCATCCCAACCCC